>NZ_JAMPNG010000001.1:0-566654 GCF_028479245.1 Providencia sp. PROV223 | reverse complement strand
AGTATTCATTAGTTGTTGGACCTAATAAAGATTATCTATGGGTACTATCGCGTACTCCAACTATGCCACCAGAGTTATTAAATGAATACCTTAGTTTTGCAAGTAACCATGGTTTTGATAGGCAAAGAATATTGATATTCCAGTAGAACCTATTCTTTATTAAAAATGAGAAGTTTAACAAGTGAAATATATGACCCGCCAAGTGCGGGTTTCTTATTTGACATTATTACCTATATCCTCTTAAGCAAAGTTATAGGCATAATATGGCGCTTACCGACAGATAAGAAATGTTTTGTCGCGAGTACCTCAGCGATTTAAACACTACACAGGAGGCTATTCGTGCAGGATACAGCGATAAAACTGCAAACGTAAAATCAAGCCGACTGTTAATAAATGTTAACATTCAAAATAGAATTAAAGACTTAAATTAAATAGGAATGAACGTGTCGAAATAAATGCTGATTATGTTTTTAACCGCTTTGTCGAAATTGACCAAATGGATGTATCAGATATTGTCAATGATGGTGGGAAGCTAAAACCAATAAGCAGTTGGCCTAAATCATGGCGGACAACATTATCAGGTTTTGATATCTCTACGACAATCCGTGACTACGATGAGAGCACCAAAGAAACTATTCTCATGAAAATCAAATGGCCTGATAAAGATTAAAAATCATGAGCTCTTAGGTAAGAATGTCAAAATTCAGGCATTTAAAGAGCAAATTGAACGGAAAAGCTGAGAGACTCGCTAAGCTAGAAGCAGAGCAATTAGCGGACGAAGTGGAAATGGATTTGGAGATTTAGGTTAACTTTTGGGTGGTATTTTGATTATAACAGAGTGTTGTATGGTTTGTTTTTGATAAGGAGTGCTTTTTGCTGAATTAATGGGGTGAATCCTAATGCTATTTGTGTGAATCAAAGTGTAGTTTTGAAACTCAAATTAATAACTCGAGTTATTATCACATATATTACAATAAGATAATATTATGTATTTTGGCTGCTTTCACTTTTTCATCGCAAGCTAATTCATTATGGACTTATGAAGGTAGTGGCGCACCTGAAAACTGGGGGAAATTGAGTGATGAATTTAAAGTTTGTGAAAATGGATTTAATCAATCACCGTAAGGAAAAAACTCATGTGTCAGCTTGAGTGGTTGGTATATTTAGAACATTATCTAATTATGTGAGTTTTCCAATTTTGGTATTCAATTACTTACTAAATAAACAGGCTAAAGAGTATGCAAAAGGTAGAGTCAGAAATTTAGTAATGAAATTTTTAATACTTACAGCATACGATATAAATTAAATGTTTCCATATATTATTAATTAGTCCATAAAACAGGTCACTACCTTCAAGGCTTTTTATGTAAATACTAATTAATAATAGGAGATATTTAATGGATAACCAAAATTCGATTTCTAATCATATTGCTTGCAGTCTTCGTCAATTAAGGATAAAAGCTAGGTTATCAGTATTCGAGCTATCTAGAATGGCGGGAATAGAGAGTGAGCAGCAACTATATCGTTATGAATATGAAATTGATAAGATAGGAATAGCGGAGACAGTAGCTATATTAAAGGTATTGAATGTTGATATTGAAAGTTTTTTTAGTAATTTGGATGAGTATAAAACTATAATTGCATGTAGCGGAGATATAAACTAAGTTTATTTCGATGAAACTTGCTTTCGCTTGAGTTATATAGCAAAAACCAACTGTAAACGGTTGGTTTTTACTATATAGGGAGGAGCGATAAAGTGATTACTATACTAGTATATAGTGTATTTATTTAATTCTCGCAATTGAATTAATTACATGATATTTATAGCTATTGTTAAACGTCATAATAAAGGTCAATCATAATATGTCGGAGGCTCTATCTCACTGGATAATTGAATATGGATACTTAGCTGTGTTTCTGGGTTCCATGATTGAGGGAGAAACAGTAGCTTTCTTATCGGGCATAGCAGCACATAATCAATTACTTTCTTACCCTCAAGTAGTTATAGCCGCCTCTTTAGGTGGGATTGTTAGTGATAATGTATTGTTTTTTATAGGCCGTTATTTTGGAGCACAAATTTTACCCAAACTACATAGTCAAAAAGATAAAATAGTATATGCGCAAGAATATATTCAAAAAAATGAGAATTGGGTTGTTATAGGTATTCGCTTTGCTTATGGGTTAAGGACAATAGGACCTATTATTATCGGTGCTAGTGATGTAAGTCCATTTAAATTTTTTATATTAAATATTATCGGTGGCGCAATTTGGGGAGCTTTGATAGTTTCTGCAGGATATTTTATTAGTAAACTAGTTCTTTCACTACCAACTCATTTTTCAATAAGTATGCTAATAGCTGTAGGTATATTTTTGTTATTGCTAATTTTTTGGAGAAAACATCTATTGCAAAAAATGCGGAAATAATACGAGATAGTTACTTGTAATTATATTATGCGAATGCAGTATCAATACCTGATTAATACTGCATTGGTTTATAAGCTGAAAAGAGTTAATTCCCTCTATATGTTGAATAACCATATTGGCTTAAAAGCAAGGGGATATGGTAATGTTCATCTAAATTATCTATTTGAAATTCAACGGGGATTTCAGGGAAAAAACTGTGTTTACCTTGTTGCTTAAAATACTCACCAGTTTTAAAAATCACTCTATAGTCTCCTATAGAAGGCTTCTCAGGGCTGTCAGGTAAGATAGATTTAATTCTGCCATCATTACTTGTTTTTTCTGTGTTTATGAGTACCCAATTGTTTCCCTGTTTTTTCTCTAATGTAACCTCAACATTAGGGGCTGGCTTCCCTGTTTGCTGATTAAGAATATGAACACTTAAAATATTATTTGACGCTATTGAAGTTGCTGGAGTTAAAATAAAAGGAATGAATACTAAAAGTAGTTTTTTTTTCATTTAGATATCCTCTATTGATATATTGAGGATACTTTATCAATGGAGGCTAATGGTTAGCCTTACAGTTTGATTACATTTTTTTAATCTAAACTTCATTACATTAGTTAATGGTAGATAGATTAAAAATAGTAAGTTTATCGATTTCGACTGGAGTCTTTGTATGAAGACTGAAAGCACTGTGCCAACATTAATAGGAAAGAAAATTAAAATATTAAGGCGCAATGCTGGATATACCGCAAGTGAGTTTGCAAGATTGAGCGGCTGTAAAAGTGATCAATAATTGTATCGCGATGTACGAGGTGTTAATAAAATTGATACCATATGTTGGTATCAGTACTAAGGATCCTTAATATAAATATAAGTAGTTTTTTTGAGCAGATAGCTGATGAGATAATTAAAGAATTCGATGATTATAATGTAAATATATAGACATCTAGTATGGCGAGGCCGCTATAAATGGCTGCTTTTTATATTATGGAATAAATCAGTCAGTTGATTGATACTTTTTTATAGTCGTTTCTATTACCTATTATTCATTTAAATAGGATTAAGCCGCCAATCCTTAATGTTTTCAACATTCACATAGGATATTTAAGGTTGTTATCGATATTTAATTTTGCTAGGTTTTTCTATTGTCAATAATTACCCAAGTAGATCATTATGAAATTAATCTCTTCGCTTTTTTGCCTCTTTTTAGTGACAGGTTGTACATTTACACCTTCTTTTGAGCCCAATAAGTCAACCTGGCCTAAGCCACATAAAGACGCCCGTTCATCTGAACAAAAAAGAGCTGATAGAGAGGCTGTACATGAGCAACAGCGAGCTGTGATGAGAGGTGAAAGACCGGATTACGGCGTTTTTGATAGATACTAAACCCGAGGACGTAAGAACTTTTGGGTTAAGATTAAGATAAACAGCAAACTATTTGTTTATAAAATCGACGCGAAAATAAAATTTGCCATTTGGTTCTAAGTGTGGCTTAATATGCTCACTGGTTTGGAAGTACAGGCCTATTTATGTTAGTCAGTTTTAAGATGTTCACCATTAAGCGCTATCTCAGATACCACTTCATTGCGAATTCCTTCTAATTAATTCCCATAAGTACCACAAGAACAAACCGCAACATGCCTTATGGCAATTTTAAAAAATTAAAGGAAATTCTATGTCTAATACAATGACTGGTACAGTAAAATGGTTTAACGATGATAAAGGTTTTGGTTTTATCACTCCTGCAGACGGCAGCAAAGATGTATTTGTTCACTTTTCTGCAATTCAAAGTGATAACTTCAAATCATTAGCAGAAGGCCAACAAGTTTCATTCAGCATCGAAAATGGTGCTAAAGGCCCAGCAGCAGCTAACGTTATCGCTAAATAACGATAACGAATCGCTAAGCATTCAAAAACCTCGCTAAATGCGAGGTTTTTTCGTTTTATAGCCTGCTATTTTCAATAAATACAGAGTTAATATTATAAAAGTTGTTTGATAAAATAATTAGCACCATCACGAATCGCCTCGTCTGATATTTGCATCATGCGTGAATAATGTAAGAAGGCGTGCAAAGTTCCTGGGTACATTTTATATTCACAAGGTATATCATTGGCATCTAGCGTTCGGAATAAAGCCAAACTATCATCTAATAGTGGGTCAAACTCAGCACTGGCAATATAACAAGGTGGAATACCGTAGGTTAAATCATTATTGAATAAGCAATAATATGGCGCCTCTCTATCGCCAGCTTCACCAAGATAGGCATTATCATAATCTTCTAAATCTTGTTTTTGTAACCCATCCCATTCTCCACCATATAGCCGTCGGCTTATTGAATCCTGCAAACCATACAGCCCATACCACAATAAAACAGCTTTTATATTGGCACATTCTATCACGTTATCACGTAACCAAAGTACAGAAGCAAGAGATAACATCGCGCCAGCTGAGTCACCGGCAAAGCCAGTTTGTTGCATATTGATATTATATTGTTCAGCATTTTGCTGATAGTACTGATAAACCATGGATATTTCCTCAATTGCTTGAGGGTAGCGTGCTTCAGGGGATAACGAATAATCAACTCCAATAACTGTACAGCCCGAATATAGTGCCAGTAAGTGCATAATACGTTCGTGAGTCTGTAAATTACCTAAAATAAACCCACCGCCATGGAGATAAAACAAGGTGGCTGATGGGGATTCAATCGGCTGAAATATGCGCGTCAAAATATTGCCATATTTAGTTGGAACTTGAATATCGTGAATGGAGTGCATCGTTGGCGCTTCTGAATTCCAATATTTTCTATCTTCAATATACGCTTGTCGCATACCATTATAAGTGGCGTCAAGGGGGGCAGGAGATGGATTTTCTGCATAAAATCGCATTACAGATTGCATCTCTGGTGAAATAAGGTCTAACACATTAATTTTATTTTTTTTGTTCATTATGCTCTCCTAGCTAGATGTTTCCATTGTAAAAGGGGGGCATAATTAAGTTGTGATCCTGCTAACCAATATTAAAAGGTTCTGTATTTTTAAATTATAAGGCTTGAGAATTTATAGGTATTTTAATTTATATCTCAAACGGTGAGATCATCACCGTTTGAAATATATGTGAGTTTTAGGTGGGAAAGTTAATATTTAACGATGATGTCAGTTAACAATTATTTAGCAGCTCTTTGTATGGCTTCTCCACCGGCTTCTATGTCTTCACCAACACCCTGAGTGGTGTTGCATGCGCTTAAAGAGAATACTACAGCTAATGAACAGGCCAAAAAACAAATTTTTTTAATCATATCTTCTTCCTTTGGTTAAACTCACTTACGGGTTATAAGACATTTCACGTATAAGTATAGCAGAAGGATAAATGAGTGTTTTTTGAGCTGACGTATGTTGCGATTTGATAATATAAAAATTATCAGTTTATTATGCTTTGATTTTTCATTTTAATGAAGTATAAGGCTATAAATTAATAAATAAAAAGAGAATTATAGCAATAAATGATAAATAGTTTTAACTATTTTAGAGAAAAGAAAGATACAGAAAAATCCGAATTCCACTATATCCTTATGTTAGTAAACATGAATGCGACTGATATTAGACCAGTTACATAAACTTTATTAATCTAAATGGATATTCCATGATGGAATTTTATCATTTTGTTAACAAATTCATCGTTATTATATTTGTGAGCTTATGTAATAATACTTAGTCGATTTTTTAATTAATCACAAGTTAAATCAAAATGTTATATATTGTCGTAAGAGAATTTTAATGTAATATCGAATCTGTTTGAAATTCCCTTGGTTTCATTGATTTATTTAAACCGCCATATAGGCGGTTTTTTTTAGTTTTTACCCAGTGAGAACTTTTCAAATAACCAAAGCCCACTTTTTTTCATTGCGAAACCAAATAGCACACCAATTAATAGTGATTGAATAGTGACCAACCAAACACCTTCTGCCGCAAAAATAGTACAGGTGCCGACAAACGTGCCGGGTATATAAGAAAGCCACTGTTTTTTAGCTTGTATACACATCAAAAAGGCAACAATACCAGTAACGAAGTACCCTACAAAGTGAGGTAACTGCTTCAGGTAGTCACCGCTGTGCAGGATCACTAAGCCCCAAACCACACCACTACAGACGGTTAATGCGGTAATACCCAGACCTTTTATCCCATCTTTAGGATAAGCAAAATAGGCTGTACAGTCTAAAAAGCCTGCCCAGCCGATTAGCCCTAAACTATCAGCAACCCAAGCCCATATACCAGAAAGAATGGCGGTTGTTAAAGAAAGACAAAATAGTAATTTCACAATATGCACTTTACGTTATGGTTGTTTGTTAATAATACGGACGATGAATGCTATAGCCTATCGCTTGGTTACTAAGCCCATTAGCTGCAAAGCCAATTTATTCTAGAGTTAAGCTTTAACGATTCAGCTATCTTTTATTCGAACACCATCTAGGGAGTTTTAGGTATGGCTAGAGGGGTAACTGACTAATAATAGGATAGTTATTTGTAATTGCAGTGACTCTGGGGCCGTGTAAAGAAAAGCATTGTATAGAGCTAAGGTAAATCTGGCAATGAGTATCCGATAATTTATATGTTTTAATTTTATCTTATTGATAATAAATAATTATCTGTAAATTTAACGTTAAATAAATAATGTATAATTTAAAGATTAATTTTGAGTGTGTGAATAGTTGATGGCTTTTTTACTTTAATTTAGCGACTCCTCGCTGTAGCATGAAGAAAATTGACTTGTGAGGTAAGGGTATGAAATGGATGATAGCTGGTGCTACTGCACTGTTATTGGTAGGGTGTGATAGCACATCGACTGCACCATTTGGCTTAAACTGGGGGCAAAGCATTGATAGCATCAGTTTTATTAAGGCGGGGAAATGCCAAGCAAGTGGTAGTAAAACAGTTTGTACTTTTGGGCAGCAAAAGCCATTTAATGATTGGAGCTATGAAAACCAACTCACTTTTGATGGTGGTACGCTCATTCAAGTGGCTACCACACTTGTTGGGGTTGAGGATTATGCCTCGCCAAAACCGGATTTTTTGGACTTCCAACAGAAGCTAGAAAATGAAATGGGCTATTTGACAAAGCAAGGGTTTAGCTCACAAGTCGCTAGTGACATTCTCACTAAATGCCAATCAGAGACTAGCTGTCACAAAGTGAGTGAGTCATCTCAAACTCGTAGTGGCATGTCTAATCTTTGGGTTACCATTAACCCTACACCAATTGCCATTATCACTTACAGCCAAGATTAAGCTTAATTTAAAGCCAGTTAATGTTGATATTAATTTGCGTGGCGAATATAAATAGTACCAATATATCATTGGTACTATTGGTTAAGGCTTATAAATAATTTATAAAAATGATAAGAACAATATAGGTTGAAGAATTACCACCCGAAGGCGATACCCGCTCCAATAACCGCAGCATCTGAATTATTCCAAGATACAGAACTGCGTAGGTTGATGTTTTCTTTTAGTTGATATTGAGCACCGGCAGCGATCGCTGAGCCATTTTTGTAATTACCTGCACCAATCCCTGCGCTAAAACGAGTATTTGTTGCGTAAGGAATATTGCTCATTGCTGCGACAGACGCAATACCGGAATTCGCTTCTTGAGCACGTTTATCTATTTTCCTATCAAGCTGATGGAGCCCATGATCAACTTTATTTTCTAAGCTGGTGAATTTGAGTTCATTAGCTTTTTGCGTTTTCGACGTGTCACTTTTTAGGGTCTTAATTGACGAGGTATTTCCAATCACTTTGTTATCTAGATTTTGCATATTGGTATTTAATTGGTTGGTGATTTGGTCAGCCGCATTGACACCAGTTAGTGCTCCTTGCAAATGTAATTCGACATCTTTTAATTTTGAGTCAAGTGCATGGTGCTCTTTTTCTCTGCCTTGTTGTATTGATGTGATTTTACTATTAATTAAATCATTGTTGTTTTTTATTTCCTGAAAAATATCTTGAGAATATATTTGTTCAAAACTAACGATTTCATCATTCAATGCTTTTAAATCATTTCGTATATCTATAGTTTCTGATTTAAGTTTACTATTATTTTGTTTTAATGTGTCAATGTCGCTATTAAAACGTGAGTCCATTTGGTTAATTGTAGTGTTGATATGGTTGATTTTTCCACTGATATCACTAATTTTTTTAACATTAGTGCTGATACCTTGCGCGTTGACACTGCTTAAGGATGGTGGAGGACTTGAAAATGAAGTGTTGGCTATTACATTGCAAGACACACCGCTAAGTAATAGAGCTGATAAAAGACGGGATGATATTTTCTTTTTCATTTGTTAATTTCCGTATTATTTAAAATTATTATCTAAAAGAAGAATGAAAGATAAATTTATTTTCCTTTATTCGTTTATAATAAAGATATTTATTTGGTGGGTAAAATCGATTTTTAAAATGATATTTATTCGGGATATCCGTGTTTGAGTGAAATAAATACAGTGATATATATTTTTTATATTAACTAGATACTTTTATTTGATGGAATTATAGTTGATAGTGCTTATTTTGAAAATTTAATTTAAATTGATAGTAACTTTAATGTGGCCTAAATATATTCTCAATATTAATAAAAACTAAAAGCGAAAAAATAGCCACAAGCGAATAGATGCCATCAGTGGGTAAAAGAAAAAACAGTGAAGAGCCTACAAAGGGTCACCATTTTTCCTGTTTTAGATGTTTTTTTCCAAATAACGTGTTATTTTTCTGTAAAATTTTATGTGGCTTATGTTCCATGAAGGGGCAGTCTAAATAGGCAGGCGTTAATTTATTGATGTTTAAAATAAATTTTGTTTTCTGATTAACAATGCCATTTTTTGCATGTTGTTGGTGAAATAGAAAGACGATAATATTTTATCTGTTCTTCATACTTCACAGGCAGAGTTGTGGCGGCAGTTAGCGGCTATTGTATGCGTCACTGTTGCTTAAAATAGTTTGAATGATTGATATTTGAATGAAAGTAATCGAATTTATAGGGTTTAAATTATGGCAGTAAGAGAAATTATTGAAATTCCAGATGAACGACTGCGTATTAAATGCAGCCCAGTGACGGATTTCGCTGCGGTACAAACCTTGATCGACGATTTGTTAGATACCATGTACAGCACCGATAACGGTATTGGTCTCGCTGCCACGCAAATTGCGGAAACTAAATCCATTATGGTGATTGATATTTCAGAAAACCGTGATGAGCCGATGGTATTTGTTAACCCTGAAATCGTCGAAAGTGAAGGGGAAACCAGTTATCAAGAAGGGTGCCTGTCAGTACCCGAAATCTACGCCGATGTAGACCGCTTCCTGCGCGTTAAAGTGAAAGCGTTCGATAGGCACGGTAAAGCGTTTGAAGTAGACAGCGACGAGTTCTTAGCGATTGTCATGCAACATGAAATCGACCATTTACACGGTAAAGTGTTCCTCGATCACTTATCGCCGCTAAAACGCAATATGCTGTTGAAAAAGCTGAAAAAGCAGCAACGTTTAAAACAGCAGCAATAGGCTGAGAGTTGAAGATAAAAGGCGTGTCAGGTCTGTCGGCCTGACACTCAAATTATTCCATCGGGCGAACGACTAACGGGGTATCCGGCTCATCAAATTGGCCATAGCTGTTATTTAATACCCGTTTTTGGTCTAATTGCTTAATTTCTTTGCTTAAAAAGTTTAAATGCTGTTGTAAATATTCTTTAGTAATGCGTTCATTTTCAATAATTTTATGCAATAACTGAATAAACTCTTCAGTTATTGGCTGCTGTTCTTCGAACGCTTGCGTTAACTTGGTGAGGTTTTCCACCGCAAGGACATATTCTGTCTCTCGGGAGACCAACGTCTCCCATTCCCCGGATTGCGCTAAGGCAACTAAATTTTCACTTAATACTAAGACATTACGGTATATTTCATGTAAATCGATAGGATTTTTATTGTCCACCTGATTATCTTTCATCCACATTTGCACCGATTTGTTGCCACGCAGAGGCGATATCGGAGAGTAACTGGTAAACTTCTTGGACATAAGCCACGTTGTTTTCGAGGTTGGCGCGAAGTAACTGCATTGTCATGTACTCATACAAACTTGCTAAATTTTCTGCAAGTTCGCCGCCAGCTTCATAATTTAACGACTGCTTTAACCCAGTGTCAATGATGTCGATAGCTTTTGAGATTTCTTTACCTTTTTCTGCCACCTTACCTTGCTGCATAAAAATCTCACCACGTTTCAGGGCACTAAGGGCCCCTTTAAACAGGATTTGGATCAGTTGGTATGGGGTCGCGTTGGTGATTTCACTCTCTAAATCAACCTGTTGGTAAGCTTGCTGTGCGTGTCGTTGATACATGTTTTTAACCTAAAAGTGTTAGCCTAATAATCGGCCTAAAGAATTCGTTGTGCTATTGAGTGAACTCATCATTTTATCGAGGTTTTGGAATTGACGACGGTACATGTCCATGGTGTTTTCGATTTGTTTATTGGTCTGCTCAATACGTTTATCTAAACTTTTCTTTTTCTTCTGAACGCCATCGGTGGCGTTGTGTAATGAGCCATCTTTTGTATCTAAAGTACCTTTTAAAAAATTAAAATTTTCAGTCCCAAATCCAGTTTCTTTACCGTCACCAGCAAAAAATACTTTAACACTCGATGGGTTTTCTTTGAGGGTTTTATCCAGCAATTTGTTATCAATTTCTAATGTGCCATCTACTTTCTGTTTTACCCCCATTTTATTGAATGTATCGATTTCACCACTATTTTGTGGAGCACGGACTTGAGTACGCATCGTACTTTGAATAACTCGTAACGTGGAATCTCCAATGAGCGGGCCGTTGGTTTTATTAGGAGTTGTTCCACTTTCATTTGGTGTGTATTTTGTCAGTTCTTTCGCTAACGTTTGGAATTCATTATAGGCATCTACCCATGCTTTAATTTTATCTTTAGCGGGCTCGATATCTTCAGAAACCATTAAATGGTCAGCTTTATTGTCTTCGCTTTCTTTTTTTAGTGTCAGTGTTAAACCAGGGAACAAATCTTTGGCTTCATTGGTTTGCGACTCAAGTTCGAATCCATCAATAGTTAACTGTGCATTTTGAGGGGCAACCTTTTGCTCCATACCGCTAGTTTTCTCATCTTTGATGATAATTTTTCCGTCTTTATCAACATCAGATTCCACATTTAGTATTTTAGCCAGTTCATCGTCACCTTCCACATTAATGCTAATGCGGTTGTCAGTACCTTCTTTTTTTGAGGTTACGACAAGGTGGTATTGATTATCTCGGTCTTTAATAACAGATGCGGTAACACCTTTATCTGTTTTATTAATTGCATCGGCGAGCTCGATTAAAGACGTACTTTGGTCATCAAGTTTAATAACAATCTTATCTTTTTCTTCTTTTTGTGAAGGCTGAGTGATCGTGATGGTACGTTCTTTAGCATTACTGCCTAAGAGTTGCTTGTTGTCAGAATGGCCTTTAGTGGCGATAGTTTGTGCTTTAGCAAGTTGCGTCACTAACACATCGTGCACACCGGCGACTGCTTTACCATCGGTTTTTACGTCAAAGGCTTTATATTCACCAGTGACTTTGGTGGTACTGATATCGCCGTATTTTTTTAAGTCCTCAGCGGCTTTTTTCAGTTTTTCTAATGATGATTGCATTTTGCCATAGGCGCTAATTTGCGCGTCATAGCTGGCTTTCTGTGTGGTTAATGGGTCAAGGCGGCGACGCTCCATTGCCTCAATTTGGTCCATTTGCACATTTAAATCTAAGTTTGCCCCGATACCGAGAGTGGATATTCCTGCCATATTTTCTCCTACGCTATGTCTGTGACATAAAACCTGTAATAAAATCTATTTAGAGTCTTATCGGCAAAACGGAGCAAAATTTTAGACTATTCTGAAAAAGAGTGATGGCGGGAGCTGATAAGAGAAAAGTAGTTAATTATCGCTATTGAAATTAAATAATAAGAAAGTTAATAAAGATAAATGAGTGTGTTAAAAACGAAAGTGTTAAAAAATAATGGCATTAAAAGCGGGCGGTAAAGCCATTTCTAACCTTATAGATAAAAATTTTCATCAAAAAGCCTAAAGGGGACTTTTTTGTAGCCGATAACCTAGTTGCTGACGAAATTCATCAAGTTAAGCATTTTGGCTTAACGCATTAATTTGAATAATAAGGATCACATCATGGCACAAGTTATCAACACTAACATTCTGTCTCTGACAACTCAGAACAACTTAAACCGTTCACAAGGCGTATTAGGTTCTGCAATTGAGCGTTTATCTTCTGGCTCACGTATCAACAGCGCTAAAGACGATGCGGCAGGCCAAGCGATTGCTAACCGTTTTACTTCAAACGTTAAAGGTTTAACTCAGGCAGCTCGTAACGCTAACGATGGTATCTCTATCGCACAAACCACTGAAGGTGCATTGAACGAAATCAATGATAACTTACAACGTATTCGTGAGTTAACGGTTCAAGCGAAAAATGGCTCTAACTCCAACTCAGACATTACTTCAATTCAAAATGAAGTAACTGAACGTTTAGCCGAAATCAATCGTATTTCAGAACAAACGCAGTTTAACGGCGTTAAAGTTCTGAGTGGCGAAAAAAATGAAATGAGTATCCAAGTGGGTACTAACGATAATGAAGTAATTAAATTTAGTTTGGATAAAATTGACAATGATACTTTAGGGGTATCAAGTGATAAGTTATTTGATAAAGTTCCTGCGGGTACTGTTACTGGCAAAACTGAAGCTGGTAGTGCGGTAAATGAGGCTAAATTAGGTATCTCAGGGGCGACAACGTATAAAACAGGTCTGGATGTTAAAGAATATGTAGTAGATGGCAAAGCAGTTGCAGATAAATATATTGCAACTGAAGGTGGTAAGTCTTACTTAGTTAGTGCATCGGATTTTGAAGCTGATTCAACAACTACAACTCAAATTAATTTAAAAACCTCTGCAGCAGTTGCAGGAAATGAATTTACACCTGATGCGGGTAAGGCTTCTACGGCTGATGCATTAAACGTAAAAGGAGATGCATTAGCAACTTTAGACGACGCAATCAACAAAGTTGATGAAAGCCGTTCTAAATTAGGTGCGATCCAAAACCGTTTCCAATCTACCATCAACAACCTGAACAACTCTGTTAACAACTTAAGCGCAGCACGTAGCCGTATTCAAGATGCTGACTTCGCAACAGAAGTTTCTAACATGAGCCGTGGTCAAATTCTGCAACAAGCAGGTACTGCTGTGTTGGCACAAGCTAACCAAGTTCCACAAGGTGTTCTGAGCCTGTTACGTTAATTCGTAATTGGTGAGTTATAAAGGCCAGCAATGCTGGCCTTTTCTTTGCCCGTCATATTTTGCACTACAGGGGGTTGCCTTCAGTCGGTCACCCGAATCACGTACCTATGTACACTCATTGCGATAACCTAGCTTGTCATCTACCTACAACTTAAATTATATAAGGGATTCAGTTAGGTCAGACTTTGGTATTTTCAGGTAAGTTCTGTATGGTTTCTAGTACTCGTTTTGGCACAGGCATAAATTAATATATTTGATAGCAGAATAAACGAAATAATAATAAGAGTGTAGTTGACTAGAAAATCGGTGATGTATTCAATTTTGCGAATAGTCTGTATGACTATGCACTATATGTAGGCACTAAATAAGTCGATTCAAGAAAGAATTTAGTTTAGCTAATCACTGCAATTCATTATATGCGTAAAAAACTAGCTGTAATTTTTATTGAGTTTAATCGATTTGCATATCTCCTTTATAATACCTATTAATACATTTAAACTGGTCTATGAATGTCATTCTACTTAATGCATTGATTTATATTGATATTATATTATTCCTCGTCTTTTTTGTTATTTCTAATCACTCTAGTTTTACTCTCCATATGAGTTAAAATGTAATTTGTCTCTGATAAAGGTGACGTTATAAGAATATTTGGCATATTTAACTATATTTTCATTCCTTTTTGGATTGTTTTAGGTTTATATACATTTATGAGATAATCAAAAAAAGAGCAATACGGTTTATTCATTTGTTTTTTATGATGAAACATAAGGAAATATTTTGTAATAAAGTAAATTTAAGTTATTTATCTTATTTAGACCAATTTAAATCCTGAAAATATATGCTTATAATAAGCCCATCGAATTAATTAGTCTGATGGAATACATTAGTGATAAATCGATATTAAAAATAAATAAAACTAGCTAAGTATCTAGCGTATTATTTTTGGAATTTTTTTTTAAAATTCTGAGATAAGGGTTTTGTTTTTTTAAATTTTATTTTTCTTTATTTTATAGGATTTATTTCATGTTTAAGAAAGCTATAATTGCATTATCTTTAATTTCTATTTCAGGAGCTACATTAGCAGCGGCCCCAGTTGCTAATTTAAAAGTAACAGGATCAATTACGCCACCAACATGTACTGTTAAAGGTCAAAATGAAGTTGATTTAGAATATGTATTTGATGTTTCTCCGGGAATGTTCCCTGTTTCTGGTAATTTAACGCTTGATGCAAAAACAAATAATATTGAAGTAGTTTGTGATGCTTCGACCTATTTAACATTCTCTTCTACAGATAACCGTGCGAGTTCTGTATTAACAGCTGGCGTATATAACTTTGGTTTAGGTCTGTTTGATACGGATAAAAAAGTTGGTTACTATACAATTACTATGAAGAATGCAACAGTGAAACAGGATGCCTCAAGCACAGCTCAAACTGTTGGTGTTTCAAATGGTACATCTTATGCATCATCATTAGCTGTTGATAAAACGAAGAAAATGGCTTGGGCAACGTCAGCTAGCACATTAAGAGCAGGACAAATTTTCTCCGCTGATATTGATGTTAGACCAATCCTAAGCGCTGATCTGAAAACCAGTTCAGGTGATGCTAATTTAGATGGTTATGCAACATTAGCTTTCGCCTTCTCACTGTAAACTCATTATTAAGATGAATAGATATATTGTTATATCTATTCATTATGGGATATTTTCATGATTAAAAAAGTTACGACCTTAATATTATCATCAGTATTAATGTCTCCTGTTGTATTTTCACAGACAACTGCAAATATAAAAGTATCTGGTGTCGTTAAAATGCCAACGTGTTTAATTAATGGTAATGAGCAATCGGATATTATTTTTGAACTAGCAAAAACGTCACCTAGATATTTGAATCAAACATCCTATACAATATTACAGTCACCAGTAAGAAAGAACGTTACTGTTATTTGCGATGCAGAGACATATTTAACATATCGTACAACTGATACATATCAAAATACGCCGTGGTCTTTAGGATATACTGATGATTATTTTTTTATGGTGTATTCAGATAACCCAGATAAATCAGTTGGGGCAGTTATGTTTACTGTTTCTGATATCACTATTGATTCTAAAACGGCTTTTATTGCAAGTGATGGTTTTACAGTAAATAATATTGTCATGCGTAAAAAAATACTTAATGGTTTTGGCACAAAAAGCTCATCAGTATTTGCTAATAAATTAACAGCAGGAAAAGTATTTTCTGCGGATTTTTTAACAAACAGCGTTTATATTAGCTCAATCAATCAATTAACTTCAGCAGGTATCGATTTAACTTCTAATGTTGATTATCAGGCAGAAGCTGTGCTGGCTTTTAACTTCGGTATCTAATTAAGCGTTAGTCAAAAGTGATTTAGGAGAACGTATGCGTTTATTTATTACTCAATCAGCTAAAGCTACATTATTATACACATTTTGTAGTCTATTTTTTAGTGAGGCTGTATATTCGCATACTTTCTCAAGTAGAAATATTATTGAACAGGTTGAATCACCTCCTACGTGTGACATCGTTATTCCTGATGGCGGGCAATACCAGTTTAATCAATTGCATGCCCGCCAGTTTAATTTAGTTAAGACGACCGAAATTCTGCAGATTTCGAAAATATGGCAAGTTTCCTGTAATACTCCGACTCAGTTACTTGTCCAGTTTTCTGATAATCGAAGTGATACGTCGCAGATGGGAAATGAAAGCTACTTTGGGTTAGGTAAAGTAAATAACCAAGGGCGACTAGGTAACTATCAGCTCATTCTTAATCAGCCTAAAGTTGATGGGCAATCTGTCGGAATTCGAATCTTGGAAGGTGTTGGGGGATTTCTGCCAACTCAAGGGGAGGCGGTATTAAAAAACAAACAATATGCATGGTTTACAAATGAAAATGTATTATCTAGTGGGAAAAATTTCTCTGTAAATATTGCGGTGAAACCTATCTTAAATAGCCTTAAAGAGACAAACGGTCCAATTATTGAGGCAATGGAATTAGATGGGAGTGCAGATATTATATTTTCATTTGGAATATAGTTTTAATTTTTAATAATTTATATTGGAAATAAAAATATTAATGTATAAGAAAAACAATTTTTCTTATTACCAGCTATTTTTAATTTTTATCGTACTGCATGTAAATAATTCCGTTGCATCTGAAACAACAAAGAGTGAAACACCATCGACAATTAATTTTGATATCGACTCTTTAAAATCACTAGGATATGGACCAGAAGTTGCAGAGTTTTTTATGAAGGGTAATCAATTTTTACCTGGTCACCATGATGTCACCATAAAATTAAATGGCGGTAATGAATATACTGCGAATGTTGAAATTAATGAAAGCGGTGAGCTATGCCTTACTGATGGATTGATGAATAGGCTGAGATTAAAAAAGGTTAACTTAGTTAATGGGTGCAATACTTTCAAGCAGGTCTATCCAGATGCAAAGATTGCATTATATCCTAGCTCATATCGCATCGACATGGTGGTTTCTGAAGAAAATATTGACCAAAAACTGCAAGGCAGTGAATTAACTTACGGTGGATTTGGTGTTGTCAGTAATTACCAATTATATGGTATGAATATTAGCGGAAATTACAGCCAACGTTTTTACCAAGGCGAATTCGAAACAGGGGTTAATTGGCAAAATTGGGTTTTGAGAAATAACAGCAGTGTCTCTGTTGGAGGCTCAGATTCTCAATATCAATTTAATGAAACAGTGCTGTCAAAGAGTATAGAGCCTTTACACTCTTTGTTAGATATTGGTCAGCTTAATACCCAAGGTGCGTTTTTTGGTGGAACCTCGATTGATGGTGTTCAACTTTATTCAGACAGTTCTTTGCAAACGACGAATGCTTTAGTTGTTCCAGTAACTGGGTTTGCCAGTACACCGTCAACGGTTGAAGTACAGCAAAATGGCCGATTGTTATACCGCACGATGATACCTGCGGGGGCTTTCGAGTTAAACCGCATTAACAATGTGGTGATTGGCTCGCCGTTAGATATTACGGTGATACAAGATAATGGTGAAAAGCAACAGTTTCAGGTAATAACGGCAAACCAACAAAATGCTGTTTCACCAATGAGTTATCAGTTGGCAATTGGGCGATATCGTAGCCGAAATGATCAGCAAACGAAAAAGCCGATTATTAGTAGTGCGGAGATAAGTCAGCAACACGGTATGTCAAATTATGCCGCGGGGGTTCTTTATTCAGATCAATTTCAGGCGGTGAGTGGGCGACTGAATTCGTATTTTGATATTGCTACGCCCATTTCTACAGGTATTGGCGTGCAAAGTGCTCGTAATAATGAAAAGCGTGGGGATCAAATTGATTTCAACAGCAATATAGCGTTTGAAAAAATGACATTAGGTGCTTCTGCTTTATATCGAACAAATAAGTTTCCTATGTTGGATAGCTCATTATTAAAAAAGCCGATAGCTCAGGACGAACAACAAGAAACGGATGGATGGCTTAGTGGGGAAGTACAGACATCGTCCTCATTATTTGCCAGTTGGGGAGATGTTACATGGGGCCGCTTGAGTGCTAATGTCAACCATAGCCATTTTTATGGCAATAAATCCGATACGATTTTTTATTCTATCGGTTATGGCAGAAAAATAGCTGATGTATCTTTGAATGTGAATTATCAAGCTGGCGATGACCAAGATAGCCGAATATTTATTAATGCATCAATGCCGCTAGGTAAGAAAAAAAGTATTAGCATGCAAAGCCAGTACTATCAAGATAAAAACCGGGTAATGGCAAATTATAATCAGCAAGTCAGTGATAATTTAAGGTATTCGGTCGGCGCTAGTCGTAATGATGGCGTTAATATTGTCAATGGAAGTATTAATAATTCTAACGCGTATAGCAATATTTCGTTGAATGGCTCTATGTCTCAGAATAATACACATTCAGTCACAGTAGCAGCATCTGGTGGATTGGCGTACTCAGATGGATTGTTGGCAACGTCCTCAGTCCCGTTAGGAGACACTTTTGGTATCGTTTATGTTCCTAATGAGCCCGGTGTTAGAGTGAATACCATGGGAAGTGGAACAACTATAACGAATCATTTTGGTACTGCGGCTATCTCATCCTTGCCGAGAAACCAAAAATCGTCAGTGCAATTAAATACAGAGAAATTGCCATTGAATGTGCGGTTAGATACCACTTCATTTGATGTGGCGGCCGCAAGAGGTTCAGTCATTACTAAGCGTATTAATGCAACGACGATGAAGCAATTATTACTGAGTATCAAAATGGCGAATGGTGATGCCGTTCCTTTTGGCGCCAGTGTACTAAATAAAAGAGGTGACTATATGGGGGTTATCATGGGGGAAGGGAATCTATTATTAAGTAATGAGCAAATTGGCGATGACATTATTTTGCGTTCACCTAACACCGATGATTGCATTATTAAATATATTGTACCGAAAGAGTTTTCCGCTGAATCACTTTATGAAGAGGCAGATGCTATCTGCCATTAATCTTAGTAGTATCAAATACAAGTTTGAGGTTTTGATGAAAAAGTTAATTTATGCAACAATTTTAGGTTTAATTAGTTTAGTTAGCATGTCTGCTAAAGCAAGTTTCCAATTAGAAACAATGACCGTTATTTTAGATGCGGATGAAGAACGTAAAGTCTTTAGCGTAAAAAACACATCGAAAGAGCCTATCTTACTATCGACGAAGGTTTCTGATCTGGATGGTTCAAAGCCAATGGCAAAAGAGGTAATGGTATCTCCACCAATTGTGCGTATTGAACCGAATGAAAGCCAACAAATTAATTTTGTTTTAAAGAAAGGTTTAGATTTAAAACAAGAGGAAATTTTACGTGTTTCTTTCCAAGGTGTCGGAGCCGTTAAGCAAAACTCTGCAAAAATGCCGATTCGTCAAGATGTAGCAATGTTAATTACACCATCTAATGGTTTATTAAGCCAAACACCTTGGAAAAATATTACGGTTAACCAAAAAAATAACCAACTGACGTTGACTAATATAGGTAACCAAGTTGTTCGTTTATCTCCATCTGTGAAGGTGTTGCCGAGCAATGAGGCTTATTCAATTGAGCAATTTTATTTAAGACCGAATGAAAGTAAAACCATTGACGTGAAAAGTAAGGCGCAAGAATTGGTAATTTCACCTTTAAGCCGTTACGGATTTAAAAATTCAAATGACGATATAATAAAAGTAACTCATAAGGAGTAATGTTTTATCTATCAGCTGGAACGAGAGTCAATAACTTGATTTTACTGTTCAGGTGTAGGGAGATATCTAAAATATGAAAAATGTAGATGAAGGTAGCAAACCAGAAAATAATATTTATTCATCCATAATAGGTAAGGAACTTAGGCGTATTCGTAAAGGAAAAGGGCTTTCTGGTGCAAAGGTTGCCAAGCAATTGGGGATTTCACAACAGCATTATTCACGGTATGAGTGTGGTAAAAGTCGCATTTCGGTAGATACATTATTAAGTATTCTTTTTGTCTTAGACTTTGATTTTGGTGACTTTTTTAGTGAAGTAAGATTTCAATTAAATAATCATCAAGATGAACTTTTCGATATGAAATTAAAGGATACCCATAAGGATATCGAAAATTATTTCGAAAAAATGAGTTAGGTCTGTTTATAGTATATTGTTATATACCGCATCAGAATTTTTACTGCTTAATTGGTCATGTATTTAATCCGGTGAATAGTCTGTAAAATAAGGTTATTTGCCGGAGAATTATTCTTAGCCAAAGTTGATGTAAACGTGATACTGCCAGAGCCTTACACACTAAGACTAAGGTTGTTGTTCATACTTTAAAAACTCACACCAAAATAAGTGGCCACTATACGGTGTGATAACCATTGAATTGAGCTGTTTAACGAAGTGGATAAACAGAGCTGTCTTGTCGTTAACAAAAAGTAATAAAACCAGCTTTGGTATGCTTAGGAGCTTGTAGTTCATCGATGACTTCATTTGTTTTAAAGGAGGTTAGCTAAATCGACAATCAATAGCAAAGTCTAAAGCCCAAAATTGCAATATGATGACACAATCACAACTCAACAAAACAACCACTCCCACTTGTATTACCAGTAAAACCCTCTGAAAATTGTGTTAAAACAATCATTAACCTGGTAATCATTCAAATTTGACCTATTTAGGATAAGGCAAATAAAGCCACATTTAGTGCCTTACTCTACGGATTGAATTCAAAACCAACACAGATAATGAATACCTTTTATAAAGCTTGAAGGGTGATTCAGGTTGTGAGTGATTTGTATACTGCCGAAGGTGTGATTAATAAAAATAGCCTATGGGAGCGTTATTACCCTCTAATACGCCATGAAGCCCTGAAACTGCAAGTCAGACTACCCGCCAGTGTTGATATCGACGACTTAATTCAAGCGGGGGGCATTGGTTTACTGCATGCATTGGAACGTTTCGATGTTACCCAAGGGGCATCGTTTGCCACGTATGCAGTGCAGCGAATTCGTGGTTCGATGTTAGATGAATTGCGTAGCCGTGACTGGGTGCCGCGCAGTGTGCGCCGCCAAGCACGAGAAATGACCAAAGCCATTGGTGTGCTGGAGCAATCGTTAGGGCGCAGCGCCACCGAGCCGGAAATCGCCAAAGCGTTGGATATCGACCTTGCGGAGTATCGCCAAGCGCTACTAGATACCAATAATAGTCAACTGTTTTCCTACGATGAGTGGCATGAAATTCACGGGGAAAGCTGTGAGCCGCAAATGGATGAAGACGATGGCGGCAACCCGCTGAGTTTGTTGCTGGATTCTAGCCTACGTGACCAAATCGCGGCGGCAATCAATCAGTTACCAGAACGCGAAAAAATGGTGCTGACACTGTATTACCAAGAAGAGCTGAATCTTAAAGAGATTGGGGCGGTGTTGGATGTCGGGGAGTCAAGGGTGAGTCAGCTGCATAGTCAGGCTATTAAGCGTCTCCGCGGCCGCCTCAGATAGATGCTCGTCATACTTCGCACCACAGCGTTGTTGGCTTCACTAGTTCACCCTAGTCACATACTTGTGTGTGCTCCTAGGGCTAAACTAGCTTGCCGCCTAGCTGTAGCACGAATTATTTAGAGCATCAGTATTGAGTACTTTTAAAACTTATTTAAATTTGTTTTTTCTATTATAGGATGAATTGGTTAGGCTGTTGATATTTAAGTTTTTTATACTTCAAGCACATCGCTGCTTTCTAGACTTATGTCTGCTCCGGCTTCCTACCCACAATACGAATTATTTAGAGCATACGCATAGGGGTATTTTAAAGCTCATTTAAATTTGTTTTTTCTACTATATTTCTACGCTTTTAACGATGTTACTTTCTATTATTCATCCAGTTCTGCCGATCTAGCCAAATAATTCCCTGCCGTGGTATGCCACGCTCTTGGGGATTGGGTGAAGCCCAGTTTTAAATATTCGGTGAGGTTGCTGTTGGTGGAAAAAAATAAAATCTGGCAATCGGCGGGGAGTTCTTCAGCGACGAGGCGCATTAATTGGCGGTCGATGCCGTGTTTTTGATAATGCGCATCAACGGCCAGTTCGCAGATATAACAACAAGAACTAAAATCCGTTACTGTGCGGACAAACCCTACCACCTGCTCGCCATCCCATGCACTAACCAATAAATCCGCATTATTCAGCATCGCATCTAATTGGGTAAGATTATCGGTTGGCACTGTTTCGTTAAATGGAGACTGGCGAATTAACCGAATAAAATCCTCAATAGAGATAGCAAAGTTGACTTTATAGTTCAGGCGACTGGCAATAGCATCCATAGAGTTCCCCTCGTAATCAAACGATACTCTTATAGGTTTAGCCTGAAATAACGTAAATTTCCTGTTTTTTGTGGAATTTTATCATAGCCTAGCTATTCCAATTACTGCGTAAATGTCCTAAGTTAAATTTAAGGTAGTTGTGATGTTTAGCCCAACTGGGTAAATACCATAAGAATTCTATTCAACAGACAAGTGAACGAGATATGACTATGGAACTAAAGGATTATTACAGCATCATGGGTGTTAAACGCACTGATGATTTAAAAACCATTAAGACTGCGTATCGCCGTTTAGCGCGAAAATATCATCCTGACGTTAGTAAAGAACCGGATGCCGAAGCGCGCTTTAAAGAAATTGCAGAGGCTTGGGCGGTACTTGGTGACAAAGAAAAACGCGCAGAATACGATGAAATGTGGGAACACAGGAATGACCCTTATTTTAACCAAGCTAACCAAGGCCAACAAAGCCACACCTATTCCCAGCAAGGGTTTGATGCAGGCGGCTTTGATGACATTTTTTCATCGATGTTTTCTCAACGAGCACGGGGTGGCAGCACAAGACAGGCGCGCAGTCATCGTGGGCAGGATTTAGAAGTTGAATTGGCTATTTTCCTTGAAGAAAGTCAAGAATCGCATAAACGTACCATCAGTTATAACCTACCGGTCTATAACGCTTTTGGTTTTATCGAAAATGAAGTTCCCAAAACACTTAATGTCACTATCCCAGCAGGCGTGATTGACGGGCAACGCATCCGTTTAAAAGAGCAAGGCACTGCGGGGGAAAATGGCGGTGAAAATGGCGATTTGTGGATAACCATCCGCATTGCACCACACCCATTATTTGATATCAAAGGCCATGATTTAGAAGTGGTCGTGCCGCTTGCTCCATGGGAGGCAGCCCTCGGAACTAAAGTCACCATTCCAACATTAAAAGACCCAATTGTGATCACTGTTCCTGCTAATAGCCAAGCCGGACAAAAATTACGTATTAAAGGTAAAGGACTGAAACATAAAGGTACAGCAGGGGATCTGTATGCGATTATAAAAATCGTGATGCCAAATAGCAGTAATGCAGAAGCGGATGCGCTGTGGCAGAAATTGGCGGAGACTCAGCAGAGTTTTGACCCACGTAAAAATTGGGGAGGCAAATAATGGAACAGTTCACATCATTAACCGTTATTGATTTCTGTATTCACACGGGTATTGCGGAAGAGGAATTACGGGAAATTGTCGGCCTTGGAATAGTTCAACCCATTGAAACTGCTAATGAATGGTTATTTGATGACCACGCTGTGATCATCGTAAGAAGGGCAGTGCGACTTTACCATGAGCTCGAAATTGACTGGCCGGGAATTGCAATGGCAATGAGCTTGATGGAGCAAAATGAGCGGCTTCAGCGTGAAAATGAGATGCTGCGGCTACAATTAAAACGTTTTATTGGTTAGTTAGCTAATAGTTTAATTGTTCACCACCACGAACCTTAATAAGTAAATTAGGTTTGTGGTGGTTATAATCACATCTAAAATCTAAATTATTAGTAAATTGTATTATATTTTTTGATTAATTTGATAAAGCTAATAATTAAATAATATTTTAATGAACACGAACAACAAAAAAGCCCTTACCATCCAGTAAGGGCGTAATAACGACAACGAGATTTTTTATTGTTAATTAAATGGTTGCAGCTTCAGCAATTAACTTACCAAGCTCTTGCCAGTTCTCACTATCAATAAGGTCATTGGGCACCATCCATGAACCGCCGCACACTAATACAGAAGGTAGTGCTGTGTATTCTTTAATATTTTTCACACCAATACCGCCAGTTGGCATAAATTTAACCGGGTAAACGGCGCTGAGTGCTTTGAGCATGGCAACCCCGCCAGAGGCTTCGGCTGGAAAGAATTTCAACGTGGTGAGATTAAATTCAAGGGCTTGTTCTACTAAACTTGGATTATTCACACCAGGAATAATAATCACGTTCTTTTGTTGGCAATAGGCGACAATTTTGGGGTTAAAGCCCGGGCTGACGATAAAATCCACACCCGCTTCAATGGCTTGGTCAACTTGCTCTGTGGTTAATACGGTACCTGCAGCAATCAGTAATTCAGGGTAGGCAGCACGCATATTTTTAATCGCTTGTACCGCGGCCGGGGTGCGGAAGGTGACCTCTGCGCATGGCAGGCCATTATCCACTAAGGCTTTTGCTAATGGCGCACCATGCTCTGCACTATTAATGGTGATAACAGGAACAACATTGAGTTTCTTAATTCTTTCAAGTAATTGATTCATGGTTAAAGCCTCTTAACATGTTTCTAAAGCAGTGGTTGGCATAGCTTCGGATGGAATAATCGCTCCCCGGTGTTGGATGACGGTTCCAGCCAGTAAATGACCTGTTTTTGCCGCTTCGCATGGGCTGCCACCTAAAATACGGCAAGCAAGGTAGCCGGCACTGAAAGAATCCCCTGCGGCAGTGGTATCAACCACATGGCTTATTTTATTGGCAGGAACTTCAATGCGTTCGTTATCAATAACCACAAAACAGGCATCGGCACCGCGCTTAATCACAATCTCATTCACGCCATATTGTTGGGTACGGGCAATTGCATCGGTTTCATCAATATCACCGTAAAGCAGTTGTTCGTCATCAAAGGTCAGAAAAGCGATCTCGGTTAACGTGAGAATTTGCTGGTATGCTTGTTGAGCGGCTTGTTTCGATGGCCAAAGTGCTGGGCGATAGTTATTATCAAATACAATTTTGGCGCCATTCTGCTTAGCTTGTTGTAACATTTCAAATAGTAACTGACGTGAAGCGTCAGGCAAAATGGCTAGGCTGATGCCACTTAAATAGATAAATTGTTGTGAATTTAGAATTTGCTGTGTGTGGGCTTTGCTGTTTTGATCAAGGCACACTGCATCAAGCCAAAATTTTGCCGCGGCATTATCTCGCCAATAGAAAAAACGACGTTCGCCATCGGCAGCGGTTTCGATCAAATACATCCCGGGCAAATGTTTGTCTGAAATAAACACTTCTTCAGTATTGATGCCTTCTTGTTGCCAACTGTTTAGCATTTGTTGGCTGAATGGGTCTTTGCCTAAACCGGTGATGTAACGGGTTATCACACTGTGATCTTTGGTTAAACGAGACAGGTATAGTGCGGTATTTAGCGTATCCCCACCAAACGTTTGTTTATAAAGCTCGCCCGATTTTTGCAACTCAACCATGCATTCGCCAATAACGGCAACTTGCGGATATGCACTCATTTTCACCACCGAATTAGTAAACTATTGCTGACTTGATAGTGCTATTAAAGCGCATTTCATTGCCAATTTCAATAAAAATGAAACGCTGTTTTAAAAATATCGAATCATCGTTCTTGTTTTTGTATGAAGAGACAATTATGCTACTCAAACTTAGGTGATATCAGTTAATTTCGTTAATTTGGGGTATAATATTGCTATCAATTTATAGGATGCAATTTATAGGATGATGGAAAGGTAATGGATAAGACAACACAAACGGATGCCGTGTCAGCGGTAGTAAAGGTATTTAGTATTCTTAGTGCCCTTGGAGAGCAAAAGGAGATTGGCGTATCTGAATTGTCCCAACGTTTGTTGATGTCAAAAGCCACTACATTTCGTTTTTTGCAAACGATGAAGCAGTTGGGGTATGTCGAACAAGAAGGTGAGGCAGATAAGTATTCACTGACCTTGAAGCTCTTCGAATTAGGTGCGAAATCCCTCGAGTATGTTGATTTAATCGAAATTGCAGATAAGGAAATGCGCCATATAGGCCAACTGACGAATGAAGCGGTGCATTTGGGTGCATTAGATGAAGACGCCATTATTTATATTCATAAAATCGACTCGAGTTATAATTTGCGTATGTATTCACGAGTTGGGCGTCGTAACCCATTATATTGCACTGCAATCGGTAAGATTTTACTCGCTTGGCAAGATGAACAAGCGATTCGTTTGGCATTGAAAGATGAAACCTTTAGCCAAAAAACAGCAACGACGATTTTAACCTTAGAGGACTTGCTGGCGGAATTAGTCACAGTTCGTGAGTGCCATTATGCGCAGGACCGAGAAGAGCAGGAGTTAGGCCTGCGCTGCATTGCAGTACCAGTGTATGACAGGTTAGGCCATGTGATTGCAGGGTTATCGATTTCATTCCCAACTATTCGTTTTGATGAACAACGCATTGGCGATTATGTCGAATTACTGAAAACAGCCGGGCGTAATATTTCACAGAAAATGGGTTATCACCAATATCCATAATATTGGTGATATGGGCTATTTATGAATTAAGTTGTTGAGTAAATAAATCGGTATATTCAAATTCATAGGTTTGTTCTGGGTTGCCAGAGCTTATGGCCTCTGGAAAAGGTTTATTTCCCGGGCGGTCACGGGTTAAGCTCCACATTGACACCAAGTTAAGGCCATTATTTTTAGCAAATTCAGCGAGAATATTGACATCATTAAAGTTAAACATGGTGAGGTCATCATTGAGACCAATCATGGGTGTAATTTGTACATAATTATATAGTTCGTTATCGTCTATCCCTGGATATAGCGGTTTTAGTTGGTTTTTGATGCTATTGGCGGCTTTTACCGCTGCATCCCCAAGGCTCGTGATATTCGGGTCGTAGTAGTCCATTGCCATCCCATTAACCTTCATCATTAAACCCGCATCAACCGATTTTTTCACGAGTGCTAAGCCTGTGCTGGTTAGCCCTGTTGGCATAGTTGGCAAGGTTAAGCTGAGGGTGATTTGTGGATTATTATCTACAATGACTTTTAAGGCAGAAAATGCATTATCAGCATCGTACAGACCATTCTCGAAATCTAAATCAATATGTGAGGCACTGAGTGTATCAATAGCTTCTTGGTAGGTGTTGATGAGTTGTTCTTGTGTTTGTACCAATGAAACATCTTGGTTAGCAGCTCCCCCAAATGAAACAGCAACTTTAACACCGCCAGCAATCAGTTCATCACACAAAGGTTTAGCCCAGCTAATTGGCATGGATGGCTGGGCTGACCATGCTGCTTTTTTATCTAATGTGGCGGTTAAAAAACCAAGAGACAGTATATCTACCCCATACTTAATAGCGGCTTGGCTATATTTTGCATTAGGCCTGCCATTTGGGTAATTTTGCCAATCATTCCAAGTTGCATCAACACTGACATCCATATAAGGACCAAAATAAATTTTATGCATTGTATACCCTTAGTTTATTAATTTATAAAAGGAAATTTTAGCCTATGCTCTACGGTGTAATTGATAGGACAAGGTCACTTTTATAGAAAATTGACTCTGTAACAAGAACAAAAATTATTAGTAACCTAATAGGTTATAGGTCGGTTATGAGCATGGAAATGGAAGTGATTCGCTGTCGACTGCGTTCAGAAAGCCGGATCATATACTGATATTTGCTTGTTCGCCTACCTCCACTTTTTATCTAGGAGCTGGCGCTTTGCCTTCTTTCAAATTTGTATTACTCCAATTAGCAGAGACGCTTAGATTGCCATTTGCATCATCATATGCCGTGTAAACACCCTTTTTGAGATTAATATTTCATCTTCGCATTGCCATAAAAACAACCAACAGATTTAAAATAAACCCATAATGGAACTAATTAATTATTCTGATTTGTTTTGAAGTTGAGCTTATATACTTGGACAAAATTGAAGAGGATAACAAGGTTGAAAAGTAACAGAAATTAATGGATTGATGTGGGGGATGGTTGGTGAAAAAACACCCTTAGTATTCGGATAAGTCAATAACAACGATGTATCAATCAATTGATTTAATAACTTATGTAAATTACTTATTTGAATATTAAGGTTTTTATAAATTTCACTTATTATTATTCAACATTCAGTGTTGCTGCTGACATATAATATTCGCTTATGGACACAGCAGGAAATTGATATGTTTAAAAAGATTATTGTTATTATTTTTCTTTGTTTCACTTCTTATGGCTTTGCCAGCGACTTTACATTTAAAGAAAAGTCACCCGCTGATCGCGAGTTTGATAAAGACTACCAAGGAATTAAAGAATTACAGGCACAACAAAAGTTTGTCTTTGATCCCAAAAAGAAACTTTCTCAAGAAGAACAAAGTTATCAAGCGTTGTTAGAACAGCGAAATGCAGATGAAAACGCGTTTCCACAGCGTTTTAATGTGTGTGATGTTAACCCGACGGGAGCAGGGTGCCCTAATTCAATGACTTGGATGAATGACCGCGAGCAAATGAAAAAAATGCTGGAGCAAGCAGGTCGCCCTTATTAATTATTTGTTTGTGTGTTGACTCTAAGGGAGCATAGCCCCCTTAGAGATCACATTATACAGATTCAGGGAATGTTAAGGTTGCACCGGGGGCTTCACGGCTTAAATGAATGAAATTCATATGCTTTTCATATTGGTCGAGAATATCACTGATCACCTGTTCTTTGGTGTAATCCATTAAATCATTCCCTTGCGAACCTTCCCATAAGAAAGTTTCTAAGCGGTAATAATGGGATTTTCCTGAACGTGCGCGATAGGTAAAACCAGGAACCGAATAGCGCTGAGGCCATACTTGGTAAATAAAGCTTTGTTCTTCGCCAAGGTCGACCGTTAACTCTAAATGGTCTAATCGCTCATCAGCAATCGGTGGTAAGGTGTTAAATTCCACTTTTGCTCCCCTTAAACTGAGCTCTTTTGCCACTTCTTGCATGGCTGGAATACAGACTAAATCAAGCATTCGCTGGGTATACGTTGTTCCAGGGAAATTCATCACTCGTCCCAAACGCTGTTTCCAATTGAGTGTTCCATTGCCATACAGTGGTGCTGGCGCATTGGTGTTTAACGAACTAACTCGTCTAAAGTCCTCAACTTTTAATGACTTATATAGCCCAGCCATAATAAAGAAGATAACAAAACTGAATGGTAAGCCCATGATCACTGTCGTATTTTGTAACGCAGCGACGCCATCTGTCATTAACATCCCTAAGGTGAGTAAACCAATCGCGACAGACCAAAAAATCCGTAACCAATTGGGCGCATCGTTGTTAATATCACTGAGTTTTGAGGTGAAATTGCCTAACACCAAAGAACCGGAGTCCGCTGAGGTGACATAGAACAACAACCCAGTAATTGTGGCGACGGAAGCGGTTAGGCCAAAGCCGGGGTAAAGCTCAAGTAGTGAATAGAAGCCTTTTTCGGGTGCATCGAGCACGGTTTTAGCAAGTTCGCTATTACCGTGAATGATTTCATACAATGCACTATTACCAAAAATAGATAACCACAATAGTGTGAAAACAAACGGAATAATTAAAGTGCCAATCACAAATTGTCTAATCGTTCGACCGCGAGATATACGCGCGAGGAATAAGCCAACAAATGGCGACCATGCGACCCACCATGCCCAGAAAAACAGCGTCCAGCTATTCATCCAATCGGTTGGGCGATCAAAGGCAAAGCTGTTGAGAGTCATCCCCATAAAGCGATTGACATAGTCCCCCACATTCAGTACTAAGGCATTAAGTAAGAACTCGGTATCTCCGACAAATAAGATAAATAAAATCAAGCCAAGTGCCAAAAGCACATTGAGCTCTGATAACACGCGAATACCTTTATTTACCCCTGATGTAGCGGAGATCACTGCCATAATCACCGACAGCAGAATCAATCCACTTTGCACGGGAAGCCCTTGGGGTAAATCGAATAATACTTTGAGTCCATAATTTAACTGAACAACACCGATCCCCAGAGTTGTTGCGATACCGAAAATCGTCCCTAGTACTGCAGCAATATCCACGGTATGGCCAATCGGGCCGTCAATCCGTTTGCCAAAAATAGGATAAAGTGCGGAGCGAATGGTTAACGGCAAGTTATAACGATAACTGAAATAACCCAGTGCAATCCCCATTAAGGCATACATAGACCAGCCCGTTAGGCCATAGTGGAACAGGGTCCACACCATCGCCTGACGAGCTGCTTCTAAGGTTTCGCCTTCACCCGTTGGCGGCAGCATGTATTGAGTGACCGGCTCAGCGACAGAGAAAAACATTAAATCGATACCAATTCCTGCGGCGAATAGCATCGCAGACCAACTTAGTACGCTAAATTCAGGTTTAGATTGCTCGGGGCCGAGCTTGATATTACCAAAGCGCGAAGTGGCAACGAAAATGACGAAAACAATATACAGCGTCGCTGCTAACAAGTAATACCAACCAAAGGTTTTGGATACCCACCCAAGGGCGGCAACGATCCACTGATTTGCTGTTTCGGTCATCAAGATGGTGAAAAAAGAAAACGCCAGAATAAGGCCGGCGGAAGTAAAAAAAACCACAGAATTCAATTTATCCTTCTGCTTATTTTTTGGACTATTTTGAGTTGTCATTGGTAGTTCCACATTTTTATTTATTTAACAGGTTAAAATTACTTTCTAAGCTAATTAATTGATTTATCAGCTAAGATTTGATTTTTGTTATCCTCTCCTTTATGCTAATTGTGAACGAATTGTTGTAAACAATAGTTAATATTGATTGAACATTCAATTAAAAAAACGTTTAATACAAGGGATCAATGTATTTTTTAGGTTCAAATACCATGCCGAAGATAGGAATGCAGTCGATACGTAAACAGCAGTTAATCCAAGCCACGTTGGCAGTGATTAATGAAGTTGGAATGCAGGAAGCCAGTTTTGTGTTAATTGCCCGTAAAGCCGGGGTTTCTACAGGAATTATTAGTCATTATTTTCGTGATAAAAATGGCTTACTTGAAGCCACTATGCGCCATATTCAATATCAATTGGGGTTTGCGGTAGCAATACGCCTACGCATGTTAGCTGGGGCGGAGCCAAAATTACGCATTCAAGCGATTGTTGAAGGTAACTTCGACCCAACGCAAACCAGTGAGGCGGCGATGAAAACATGGTTAGCCTTCTGGGCTAGCAGTATGCATCAACCAAATTTAAACCGTTTACAGCAGGTCAATGACCGGCGTTTGTATTCAAATTTAAGTTATGAGTTTGGGCGAGTGTTAAGCAAAGCGGATGCGCGGATGGCTGCGAAGGGACTAGCTGCTTTAATTGATGGCTTATGGTTACGGAGTGCTTTGAGTAATGAGCAATTTCCTGTCAAGGATGCACTCAAGATCACCAACGAGTATATCGATATGCAACTGAAACGTGCAGAGGTTATCGGAACCTAATGACCAATTCAGAGGAGATAATATGCAACATCCACCGATACATAAGCTTTATATTCATGGTGGCTATGTCGACAGTTCACAACCTGAATGCGGGCAATTTCCTGCAGTCAACCCTGCAAATGGTGAAACTATCGCGCATTTGCAGTCTGCAACGCTTGAAGATATCCAATGGGCGGTAGAAAGCGCCAAACAAGGCCAGAAAGTATGGGCGGCAATGACCGCAATGGAACGTTCACGTATTTTACGCCGTGCGGTGGATATCTTACGGGAACGTAACGACGAACTGGCTTACCTCGAAACGCTTGGTACGGGGAAACCACTTTCTGAAACTCGTTATGTAGATATCGTTACAGGAGCGGATGTCCTTGAATATTATGCAGGGTTAATCCCTATGTTAGAAGGGCAGCAGATCCCTCTGCGTGATAGCGCGTTTGCCTATACCCGTCGTGAACCGCTAGGAGTGGTGGCAGGGATTGGCGCATGGAATTACCCCATCCAAATCGCGTTATGGAAATCTGCACCTGCTCTGGCAGCTGGTAATGCTATGGTATTCAAACCCAGTGAAGTCACTTCGTTAACGGCCTTAAAGTTAGCTGAAATCTATACGGAAGCGGGCGTGCCTGCAGGAGTATTTAACGTGGTGACCGGGCAAGGCGGTGAAGTGGGCCAATGGTTAACAGAGCACCCTGATATTGCCAAAGTTTCATTCACAGGGGGGATCGCAACGGGTAAAAAAGTGATGGCGAATGCGTCAGCCTCTTCATTAAAAGAGGTGACGATGGAACTAGGTGGTAAATCACCTCTCATTATTTTTGATGATGCAGACTTAGATAAAGCCGCGGATATTGCCATGATGGCGAATTTTTATAGTTCAGGCCAAGTGTGTACCAATGGAACAAGGGTTTTTGTTCCTGAATCGCTTAAATCGCAGTTTGAAGACAAGATCATTGAGCGTGTAGCTCGGATTAACATAGGTTCACCTGTTGACGAAAATACTAACTTTGGGCCATTAGTCAGCTTTGCTCATATGGAAAATGTATTGCGTTATATTGCGTTAGGTAAACAGCAAGGCGCGAAACTATTGTGTGGTGGTGAACGCTTAATGAAAGGTGATTTTGCGCAAGGTGCGTATGTTGCACCAACGGTATTCACCGATTGCCATGATGAAATGCAGATCACGCAGGAAGAAATTTTTGGTCCTGTCATGAGTATTTTGAGTTATCAATCAGAAGATGAAGTGATTGCTCGTGCAAACAATAGCGTATATGGGCTTGCTGCTGGGGTCGTGACACAAGATTTAACGCGTGCACATCGGGTTATCCATCAATTAGAGGCAGGAATTTGTTGGATTAATACATGGGGTGAATCACCTGCTCAAATGCCTGTGGGCGGATATAAGCATTCCGGCGTTGGTCGTGAAAATGGCATTATGACGCTACAAAATTACACGCAAATCAAATCTATCCAAGTAGAACTCGGGGAGTTTTCATCCGTATTTTAATCACATCATTTTAATTTGACTGAAACAGAGGAGATAACAATGGTCTATGACTATATTATTATCGGTGCTGGTTCAGCCGGTAACGTTCTTGCTACCCGCCTGACAGAAGATCCTGATGTTACTGTGCTGCTCCTTGAAGCAGGTGGACCGGATTATCGGTTCGACTTTCGCACACAAATGCCAGCGGCATTAGCGTACCCATTACAAGGTCGACGTTATAATTGGGCTTATGAAACTGACCCTGAACCGCATATGAATAACCGCCGCATGGAGTGTGGACGTGGAAAGGGGCTTGGTGGCTCATCATTGATTAATGGGATGTGTTACATCCGAGGGAATGCTCTAGACTTTGACGGTTGGGCAGAGGCACCAGGGTTAGAAGACTGGCGTTACCTCGATTGTTTACCTTATTTTAGGAAAGCGGAAACGCGTGATATTGGCCCTAATGATTACCACGGTGGAGATGGTCCCGTTAGTGTGACCACACCGAAGAATGGCAATAATGTGTTATTCCATGCGATGGTGGAAGCTGGTGTACAAGCGGGCTATCCAAAAACAGATGATTTAAATGGGGTTCAACAGGAAGGTTTTGGTCCGATGGATCGCACAGTCACACCACAAGGGCGACGTGCTAGCACCGCAAGAGGGTATTTGGACCAAGCGAAAGGGCGAAGAAATATCACCATTGTGACACATGCGACAACAGATACCATTGAGTTTGAAGGGAAAAAAGCGGTTGGTGTGAAGTATTACCAAGGCCAGAGCACGGCACCTACGGTGGTGAAAGCCCGTAAAGAAGTATTATTGTGCGCGGGGGCGATTGCGTCACCGCAAATCCTGCAGCGCTCTGGCGTGGGGCCTGAAGATGTTTTAGATGAATTTAATATTTCGCCTGTCCATGTCTTACCCGGTGTTGGGCAAAACCTGCAAGATCACCTTGAAATGTATTTGCAGTATGAATGCAAACAGCCTGTTTCATTATATCCTGCATTAAAATGGATTAATCAGCCCAAAATCGGTGCCGAATGGCTATTTAAAGGTACTGGAATTGGAGCAAGTAACCAATTTGAAGCCGGTGGATTTATTCGTACCAGTGAAAAATTTGCATGGCCAAATATTCAATTCCACTTTTTGCCTGTGGCGATTAACTACAATGGTAGTAATGCAGTCAATCAGCATGGTTTTCAAGCTCATGTGGGCTCAATGCGCTCGCCTAGTCGAGGTCGTGTTCGCTTAAAATCTTTAGACCCAAGGCAACATCCGAGCATTTTGTTTAATTACATGTCATCGGAACAGGATTGGGAAGAGTTCCGTGCTGCTATTCGTATTACCCGTGAAATTATGGCTCAACCTGCACTTGACCCATATCGCGGAGAGGAAATAAGCCCTGGAAAACAGATTAGTACGGATGAAGAGCTAGACGCATTTGTCCGCGAGAGAGCAGAAACCGCTTTTCACCCATGCGGAACCTGTAAAATGGGTCATGATAATATGGCGGTAGTTGATGGTGCAGGGCGAGTTCACGGTATTGAAAATTTACGGGTTATCGATGCATCGATTATGCCGTTGATTATTACGGGGAATTTAAATGCAACGACCATCATGATCGCGGAGAAAATTGCCGATAAAATTCGAAACCGTCCTCCATTACCCACAAGTGATGCAGATTATTATGTTGCAGGTGATAGGCCAGTGAGAAAACAGCCATTACGAGATTAGTTTATTCACGCAATTTTTAAATACAAAGCGATTGATATTCATATCAGTCGCTTTTTTTATGTGATTAAAGAATAAAGGTAAGTCAATTAACACCAATAATATTAATGATAATGCAAATGATATTCATTATGATCTTGATCATAATTATCATTGGTGTATATTCCAAGGCTTAATAATATTCACAAGGGAAATGAGTACGTAACCATTCAATAAATAAGGTTTTTCGAACTAGTTACATCTATGGCATAGCACTTAAATTTACTTTAAATGCATAAATGGAAAGTATAAAAATGTATCCTCACATCTTTTATACGCTATTTCTTCACGTCTATCTAATCATCATTAATTAATGAAGGCATTACTTAAATGATATTTCAAAATAAAAACATAATTAGCTTAATTATTATATGTTCTTCAAGCACAGCATTAGCGAATCAAACCAATACCACAACTCAAAAAGATAAACTTCTCGTCACAGCCAGCAAAATAAAGTCAAATAGCAAGCAAATAGACGCCAATGATATTTCTACCGTAAGAGGAACGACCAATTCAGATATATTTGCCAATGAAACTTCATTGCAAGTTAATAATGCACGAAACGAAGCCGGTGCACTGGATATCGGTATTCGAGGATTACAAGGAAACGGGCGAGTCCCCATTATCATTGATGGCAGTTTGCAATCAACCAACACTTGGCGTGGTTACCAAGGAAGTACAGATAGAACTTATGTGGATATGGATTTAATCGATACAATTGAGATCGAAAAAGGGGCTTCGATGAGTAAATTCTCAGGAGGAGCCATCGGAGGTACGGTTAAATTAAAAACATTATCAGCAAATAGTATTATTCCTCAAGGTGACCAATTTGGTTTCTTATTTAAGGGGAATATTTACAATAATAACCGACGCCCGACTATCGCTTCAGATGAAAAAGGCGAGTCTGGGTATCGTGTTTCAAACGGTGTTAAGAATTCACATTTTAATAATGGCTCTATCACGACTGGGGTTGCATATCGAAATGATAAATTTGACATTTTGTTGGCTCATAGTGATAGAAAACAAGGGAACTTCTTTGCCGGTAAAAATGGTTATCATAAATACGCAAATACAGATGCTCCTATTAAACCTGGGCAAGAAGTCGTTAATACCAGCTATGAAAGTCAGTCAACATTATTAAAAACTAATATTTATCTTAACCCATACTCAAGTATTGAATTAAATTACCGACATCATGAACAAAAAGCAGGCGAGGTTTTAGCGGCGTATTGGTACCAATTCGATGGGAAAATGCCGCAGTGGTCATTAGGTAGCGCAGATATTGATACTGCCTCTTTAAACTATTCTTATAAACCCGATTCATTATGGGTAGACATGAATTTAGGCCTTTGGTGGACAAAAGGTAAATTTAAACAACGTAATGGCACAACGGATGATGTTACCGCGCACTACGGTAATCAATATCAGCATCGCTATACCGATGAACGAATGGGCTTTAACTTAGAAAATACGTCTGAGTTTGCAGATTATCCTATCGATATCACTTATGGTGTGGAATATATGCAACAAAAATCAAAGCCATTGACTAAAACCTATCAACCGATTTGGACACCAGAAGGAACCATACCCGGTGAGGAGTTAGATCCTGTAACGCGTAATGCTAAAGGAACGAATAAATCAGCCTTTACCAATATGGCATACAAAGGGGAATGGGTGAGTACTTTAGTCGGGTGGCGTATTCACGCTTTTGATGTTGATGACCATGTTTTAGGTAAAAGTATTAGCTACGGTCCGAAAAATGATTTAATGGGTGAGCTACGTTTTCATGTGACTGACGAATTTGATATTTATACCAAATATTCTGATAGCTATAGAGAACCGAGTTTATTCGAGACCACAGCATCAGGGCAAACCTACTCTTATTCTCCTGATGTTCCATTAAAACCAGAACATGCTAAATCATTTGAAGTTGGAATGAATTTAGAAAAAGAAAATCTTATATTTGATGAAGATAAAACTAAAATACGTGTGGCTTATTTTAATAATGATATAAAAAGCTATCTCTCTCAAGGAGTGAACCCAACGGGCGTATATCACCCTTATATCGTGATGAAAAACTACGATAGTTTCAAGCTCTCAGGTTATGAAATCGAACTGAAATACGATTCTAATTATGCATTTGGTTCCTTCGATGCGACATTTTATAACAATTCTGAGTTATGTTCACGAGACGAAATGGAGTTAGGTCGCCTTCCAACGGCATGTAATTCAGTTGGGTTTGCTTGGGGGTTATCGCCTTCACGTATTCCACCGAAAAAGGTTGTGACCGGAGTTGTTGGGGTGAAAATGTTTGACCAAAAATTACAAACAGGTTTGCGAGTTCGTTATAACTCAGGCAAAGACTACCCTCATGAGTGGCTAGTGGGAACCGCTGCGGCCCCAGTAACTAAGCTATATTCAACCACTACATTCGATTTGTTAGGCAAATATCATGTTTCGAAAAATATTCATGTGAATTTTAACATTGATAACCTCACTAATCGCTATGCATTTGACCCAGGAACTGTGATTTATATGCCTATCCCAGGAAGAACGTTTAGACTTGGCGTCGAAGCAACATTTTAGTTAATTTCGTGATTATTACCTTAGGTTTATATTAGCCTAAGGTAATATAGAATTCATTATATGGCTTTAATAGATTAATTTTTATGATAATTTAAATAAAACAGTGTGTAATGTTGTTTATTAGTTGCGCTTTTTATGACTTTTTTCTTCGGGTTTAAGGAATATGCACTAGTCAATTTTAGACAAAAAAAACCTCCAAATATTTAAGGAGGGAAAATAAATATAAAGCGAGCCTATTTATATAACATTAATTTACGGTAAACCATAGCCGACCAGTTGAATTAATTTATACAAAAACGACATTAGCTCACAATTTATAGCGTTTTAGTTATTCAATTTAGATGAACATCTATTATTTAACAGAATTAATCAGCCATTGTAGATAATTATCTTCAATTTGGCTTGGGTCTAAGCGAATGAGTTCTGGGGTTTCATATGGGTGTATTTTTTTTATCTCATTAAATAAATTGAGTTGATTTCCTTGAGTCGTTTTGATCAATAGTAAGATCTCCTTATCTTGTGTGATATTACCATGCCATAGATAAACTGATGTTATTTCTGGGAGTAGAGAAATACATGCAGCTAAACGATTAGCTAACAAATGTTGAGTTATTTTAATTGCACTTTCATGGCTATTGGTCGTACATAACACAATACATGGGCGTTGAGCATTTGTGGTGTAAATGTTATCAGTAGACATTTTATTTCCTTATTAGTCATATTTAGATGGGCTTTGTTACTCATATTAGATTAGTGATAAAAAGAGTATGAGAACAAAGGATAATCACTATAAGTGTTTTTTAGCATTATCAGATTAGATAATAACTAATATAAATTAAGCAGAGAGTATGGGTTCAATAGTAAAGTGTGCGTTTTTTAATCAGTTGTTATCATTATTATAATTTTTTATATATTCAACACAATTTAGAATATTTCTTGATTTTATTTTATTAATTCGATTCAGCAATCATAAATTGATGACGCTCTATAAAAATAATTGAAATTTTAGTATATTAAGAAAAAAATTGATTAGACGAAAAATGCGAGTTTATGTGCTGTTAGCCTAGTAAAAAAGCAAATAATAAGCCCAGTTTTATTCTTACTCTTATTAATGTAAGAATAAGCTTGTTTTTGTGTGCAAGATATATCAGAAGATTAATTGCTGAAATAATATATTACGTATTGTTACAAATTAGTTTGAGTTTTTATCATAAAAAAATCTACGTACTGATAAATATCAAGGTTTTTGAGCTATATATTGTTAATCTAAAGATAAAATTAGAATATATAACTGAAATTACTCTGTATTTCCATCTTTAAACGTGTATGGATAACCTTATGAATAAACTGACACCTTTAAAACCTGTTCCAACTCTAATCGCAGTCGCAATAACATTAATTATTTGGTTTTTAATTCCTGTTCCTGAAGGTGTTAATCCAAATGCGTGGCACCTTTTGGCATTATTTGTCGGCACAATCGCTGCCATTATTGGTAAAGCTTTACCGATAGGGGGTGTTTCTATTGTCGCAATTTCATTAGTTGCAGCTACAGGAGTCACTAATCCTGAATCAACCAAAGGGGCAATTGCGGATGCCTTAAGTGGTTTTTCCAATGACCTAATCTGGTTAATTGGTATTTCTATCATGGTTTCCATGAGCTTGAATAAAACAGGTTTAGGGGCGAGGATAGGTTATTATGTCATTTCTTTATTTGGTAAAAAAACATTGGGTATTGCTTATTCATTGGCAATAGCAGAAACAATTTTGGCTCCTGTCACACCAAGTAATACTGCGCGAGGTGGGGGAATTATTCACCCAATTATGCGCTCGATTTCAGATAGTTTTGGGTCAAAGGCCGAAGATGGAACCGCAGGTAAAATAGGGCGCTACTTATCACTCGTTAACTACAATATTAACCCGATTACTTCCGCAATGTTTATTACGGCGACAGCCCCCAATCCATTAATTGTTAGCTTGATAATTAGCGAGACTAGCCAAGAAAATGAATTAACTTGGGGGATGTGGGCTATTGCCGCATTTGTTCCAGCCATCGTGTCATTAATATTAATGCCCTTGGTTATCTATTTTATGTATAAACCAGAAATTACCTCAACACCGGATGCGCCAAATTTCGCCAAAGAACGTTTGCAGCAATTAGGTCCAGTTTCATTGCCTGAAAAAATAACGCTTGGTGTTTTTGGGTTATTACTTTTGATGTGGGCCGGTGTACCTGCAATGATTTTTGGGCCTGCATATAGTGTTAATGCTACCACTGCTGCCTTTATTGGGTTGAGTATTCTATTAGCGACAGGGGTCATTAATTGGGATGACGTGCTAAAAAACAAAGGGGCTTGGGATACGGTTGTCTGGTTCTCCGCTTTAGTGATGATGGCGAGTTTCTTAGGAAAACTCGGTCTCATTAAATGGATGTCATTAACAGTTGGTGCAACCATTGATGGAATGGGCATTAGCTGGGTATGGGGAATGTTAATTCTTGTTTTAATTTATGTGTATTCCCATTATTTCTTCGCGAGTACAACGGCGCATATTACGGCAATGTATGCGGCATTTTTCTCCGCGGGTTTAGCGCTTGGTGCTCCACCAATGTTATTGGCCTTAACGTTAGCATTCTCATCATCACTAATGATGTCATTAACACATTATGGTACAGGAACAGCCCCGATTATCTTTGGGTCAGGTTATGCCACTCTTGCTGAATGGTGGAAAACTGGTTTTGTCATGAGTGTGGTTAACTTAGCCATTTGGTTCTTCATTGGTAGCGTTTGGTGGAAATTCTTAGGTTATTGGTAATTAGCTGAATTAGTTATTAAAAACAACCAATAGAAATCGGGCTATCGGCTCGATTTCTTCTTTTTAATATCCCTTGCTACAAAGAAGTGGCTATTGTGACAACAAGGCCACTTATTATAGAAATCAACATCACTTTCCCCCAACTACAGACTGACGATGATTTTAATGCGTGTTGCCATAACAGACTTATTTCGTTGGCATGTGCATACTTTCTTTTATTGATCGCCGCCTTTACCTTTTTGATTGTATCGTTATCTATCGGTAATGTTTTTTGAATAACCATGCTATGACCTTCCATTAAGTTGAAGATGAAACTTCAATCGGTAAGATTGACACTGTTCGCCTGTCTTAATTATCTCAGGTCATACAAGAAGAAAAATTGATGAGATTTTATGCAAACTTCCTCTTTTATCCTATTTGAAATGAGATTTAATCTATTTAATAAGGAAAAAGGTAGCTTAAGAGAAAAATCCTCTTTATTAAGAGGAAATGGCTCTTGATTTAAGGTTACATTTATTATTTTTGGGCGAGATATTTTTTATTTAGAGAAGTCGGAGATAAAGGCCATAAATGTGATTGGTTTACATGCAAAAGCCAGTATGATGTAGCTGCGAGTCAGTTAATTCATTCAGAGGAACACATGTATTCACAAAGGAAGGCAGAATTTTTCTTGGTGCTTACCACGATAATTGCAGCTTGGGGATGGGTATTTTCCCGAGAAGCTGTGCAGGGAATGCCAATATTTGCCTTTCTTGGTAGCCGTTTTTTACTAGCTGCTATCATTTTAGCCCCTTTTTGCCGAGGGAAAAAAAATAGAATAACGCTGAAGCAATTACCAAAAATATTAATGACAGGCGGTTGGATGTCATTAAATATGGCGCTCTGGATCCACGCGGTGGCAATAACAGACTCAATTGGCGAAGGGGCTTTTATTATGAGCCTCGCTATGTTATTTGTTCCGTTAGTTGCATGGGTCATTTTAAAAAATAAACCTGTCCGTTATTTCTGGGAAGCACTCCCTGTTGCGGTATTAGGGCTGGCATGCTTAACCCTATTTAAGGCTCAGCTTGAATTTAAAGCAAGTCAACTGTGGTTTCTTGGCGCGGCAATTGTCCAAGCTATCTATTTTTGTTATACCAGTTTATATACCCGAACAATTCCTCTTTTACCGTTAACGGCCATTCAACTTGCTTGTACAGGAATGACAGGGCTAGTCTTGTCATTCTTTTTAGAAGAATGGCCGAGCAGCATGACAACGCCTACCATGATGTGGTTTATTGCTAGTGTGGTGATAGCAACGAGTTTGCGCTTTGTGTTACAGCTTATTGGTCAAAAAAATACCACAGCAGGAAATGCGGCAATTATTATGATCCTTGAACCCGTGATGACCGTTTTTGTCGCGGCGATTTGGTACCATGAAAGAATGCCTTTTATCCAAATTGTGGGTTGTGTGCTAATTTTATCATCATTATTCTACTATCGATGGCGTTGTTCTAATTCATTACCAAGGTAAAATACACATAATAAAAAATGGGTTAATACAGCTTTTTTACCAGAAAACAGCTATGATTGTTATGAATAGTTAGTGATAGGGATATTAATCTTAATAAGAGCGTCTTATTTTGCGTATTAAGATTAATGGTATTGAAAATATAAACGATATATCCAAAATAGCGTGAACTAGGAATAATAGCGGTTTATTATTATCACCTTAGTTAAAGCTGAATAGGAAATGGGCATAAAATGAAAAAATTAGCATTAATATTAGGTATGGCGGGAGCGATGGTTGTGTTGTCTGCATGTTCTGATGAAAAATCAGAAATTGCGGAGTACAAAGAGAATTTTGTGAATACCTGTGTTGTTGCATCAGGAAACCCGCAAGGTGAAACGGCAAATGCGGTCAGTGCAATTTGTGGTTGTGCCTACGATAAAACAATTGAAAAATATGGTTTAGCTGAGTTTAAACGTATGGATGCGGAATTAGAAAAATCAGGTACTGCAGAACCTGAATTCCAAAAAACCATGATTGAATTTGTTCAACAGTGTTCGACTAACGCGCGTTAATTGTTTATTACTCGCAGCTATTTATTATCAATCAACAATAGCTGCGAGTTTATTATTTTTATTTAAATAAATGTTTAAATTGATGTGGAGCACTGCGCAAGTATTGTGGCGCAACATCTATCTGTTCATTCAATTCGCTCGCTGCTCGCCAAGGCCAACGTGGCTCAAATAGGATCCCTCTGCCAATAGCCACCAAATCTGCTTGGTGGGTTGCAATAATGGCTTCAGCTTGTAAAGGTTCAGTGATAAGACCTACAGCAATGACAGGCATCATGGTATTTTCATGAATAGCTTGGGCTAAAGGGACTTGGTAATTTGGGCTCAATGGTATTTGTTGCTCTGGTGATAGCCCACCTGACGAAACGTGAATGTAGTCGCAACCCAAATCCTCTAGTAATTCAGTAAGCTCAATAGATTCAGGTGTATTCCAACCCGATTCAAGCCAGTCTGTTGCCGAGATCCGCACGCCAATTGCAATATTAGGGTTAATCGCTTTTCTCATTTCATGGAAAATATTGATAAGTAATCGAGTACGCCCCTTAAAGCATCCACCATATTCATCTTGTCGTAAGTTTGATACTGGTGATAAGAACTCATGCAGTAAATATCCATGAGCGGCATGGATCTCAATAACGTCAAAACCTGCTTTTTCAGCACGAATAGCTGCATCAGTAAACTGTTGTTTTAGCTGTAAAATTTCTTCAATGGTTAATGCATGTGGTACCGCATTATCACCAAAAGCGAGCGCAGATGGTGCAACAGTTTGCCAACCATTAGGTTGTGTGGGCTGGATACTTTTACCTCCCAACCAAGGTAAATCAGTTGATGCTTTCCTGCCTGCATGAGCGATTTGTACCCCTAAGCGTGCATCTGAAAACTGCCTGATATCGTTGAGCATTTGTTGCATTGCAGTCATTTGTTCATCATTCCATAAACCAAGATCTTTGTAGGTAATACGCCCTTCAGGAACAACAGCGCTAGCTTCTACAATAACTAAAGAGGCACCAGATAAAGCAAGGTTCATATAGTGGGCTTTATGCCATGCTGTTGGCATGCCATTTTCTGCGGAGTATTGGCACATAGGGGGAACAATAATTCGATTTTTCAGAGAAACTTGGCCTATTGATACAGGTGAAAAAAGGCGGCTCATTGAAACATTCCTTATTAGCAAACTTAAATTATTCTAATATTATACTCGGTTAGCCAAGTTTTTTTTGTGAGATGGTGTGGTTTTACGGGGAAATTTTATTTTTAGACGGATCGTTGATAGAAAATCAAGTAAAATTTTGCATATTTGATCAAAACCATAAAAAGTATATTTCCCTAGCAACATAATGAAAAAAGAGGGAAAAAATATAAAAAAATGAGATAAAAAATAAAATATAATAATAACTATTATTTTTTGATTGTTATAATTCTGTAACTTATAAATAAAATTAATTACCACCAACTTAGAGTGGCGTTAATTTATGCTTATGGTTTTAATGGTTCTAATAGAGAATAAAGCTATTTTTTTATTTTAAATGATAATTTAAATAAGAATTAATGCATTGTTTGTGAAGCAAAAATATAAAATATTCCTTGCGGTTATATTCAATGGTTTATATAAGAAACAAGCTTGTTAAGCTAATGCGAGCCAAGCTAAATTTTGTGTTCACCTGAAAAATATAATTCTAAGAAGGAAGTAGATGTGCTGACAATTATTGGTATTTTAATCATTTTATCGATAGTAACATTATTGATGATGGGGAAAGTTAGCCCAATTATCGCAATGTCTTGTATCCCCTTTATTGGTGCTTTATTTGCTGGTTACTCTGTTGCTGAAATTTCAGTATTCTTTGAAAGTGGTATTAATAAAGTGTCAAAAGTCGCTGCGATGTTTTTATTTGCGATTTTATTTTTTAGCTTAATGAAAGACCTGCACATTTTTGATCCGTTGATTCGTTTTATGGTTAAAATGACGCGTGGAAATATTATTATTGTTTGTATTATGACAACGTTAATTGCGGGGGTTGTCCATTTAGATGGGTCAGGCGCTGCGACATTCTTAATTATTATTCCTGCCTTATTACCTTTATACCGCCAACTAGGGATGAGCCCTTATTTAATGTTATTGCTGATGTGCGCCAGTATGGGGGTCATGAATATGGTACCTTGGGGTGGCCCATTAGGTCGAGCTTCGGCAGTCACTGGAATTGACGCCTCGACTCTATGGCAACATTTGATCCCTGTACAATTAATTGGCATGGCTGGCGCAGTGGTATTTGCTATTCTGATGGGATTACGTGAGAAAAGACGTATTGCAGCGGCAAGTTTGAAAGGCACTACGCCATATGAAATGGATTCTTTACTACCTGTTAGTGATGACACTGCAGATATAAGCGATACAGTTCAGAAACCCAAAAAACCACTTATCAATGGTGGGTTAATCATCGCATCTGTTATCTGTTTAGCATTCGGATTATTATCAGCGCCTTATGTTTTTATGATCGCACTTTCCATTGCTTTAATGGTTAACTTCCCTAACCCTAGGGACCAAATGAAAATTTTGGCAGCCCATGCACCGCAAGCGTTGGGAATGGTGGCCATAATATTAGCAGCGGGAGCATTCTTAGGTATTTTATCTGAAGGTGGGATGCTTGAGTCAATTGCAACAGACTTAACGGCTATTTTACCAACAGAATGGGTTTCTAAAGTCCATATTTTTGTCGGTATTTTAGGTGTACCGATGGATATTTTTACGAGTACAGATGCTTACTATTTTGCTTTATTACCAATAATTCAACAAATTGCAGCCACAGTTGGTGTTGACCCATCTTCCGTTGTTTACGCCATGGCGATAGGTAACAACGCGGGAACCTTCGTGAGCCCATTTTCACCAGCAGCTTGGTTAGCAATGGGTTTGGCTGGAATTGATATGGGCCGTCACTTACGCTATTCATTTGGTTGGATTTGGTTGTTTAGTTTCTTTTTGTTAGCAGTTGGGGCGCTACTCGGCTTGTATTAATTTGCTCGTTGGCTTCAAAAGTAAACCCTAGTCACATACTTGTGTATGCTCCTAGGGATTTACTTTTTTGCGGCCTAGCTGTGACATGAAATCCTTAGAGCAAATTATCTCTTCTTAAATCCTTATATCAAACCATCTCCATCTTGCTTGCCACCGCGTTTTTGGCTTCAAAAGTAAATTCTAGTGATAGGTAACTAGGGTTTGATTATTTTTTAGCTATTCAACTATCACGTATTAACTATCAGATAGTTACTATGTCGTAATACGAATGGCTATGACATGATTTATTGGTTAATTATATCAATAAGGTTTGTTATGCGTAGGCCACTTTCTTCCTATCATCCTATTCTCTATTGGCTGCGCGTGACTCAAAAGCGCTTAGTTCGAAGATTGCATTGGGTATGTTCTGCCAAGCATTATGCGAAGTCAAAATCCAGTGAACGCCTTGAGTATCGCTACAACAAGCATACATCTAAGCTGATCCGTAAATTAGGTGAATCAGACCTACGTTTGCAATACAACAAAGTAACGAACTTGCGTATTGCTGCCGAAGCGATGAATGGGGTTATTATTTACCCAGGAGAATATTTTTCATTTTGTCGGCTCGTAGGAAAACCGACTTCGCGCAGAGGTTTTCTTGAAGGTATGGAACTTTCATTTGGTGAAGCTCGTTCAGGGATTGGCGGGGGAATTTGTCAACTAAGTAATTTAATTCATTGGATGGTATTGCATTCTCCATTGCAAGTGGTTGAGCGCGCTAATCATAGTTTTGACCCATTTCCAGATGAAGGTCGTGTATTGCCTTTTGGTTCAGGGGCGGCAATCTTTTATAATTATATAGATTTGGTTTTCTATAATCCGACACAAAGTGCTTTTCAATTGGTATTTAATATCGCTGAGCATCAACTCGAAGGGGAATTATTGAGTTGTACCTCACGTGAACATAAATACCATATTTATGAGAAAAACCATAAGTTTACCCGAGAAAATGGAGTTATATACAGGCATAACGAAATTTGGCAAAAAGTGACAACTAAAGGACAAGAACCTAGTACTTTGCAGGATAATTGTTTGTATCGTAATAAGGTGATAGTGAAATATTCCTTAGATGAAAGCCAGATAGCGGTTGAATAATATCGCTAGCAATGAGATTAGGAATAAATTGATAGCCTTTTTCTTGACAATTAGACTAAAATTCAACTGTTTTCCTTCAATTTCGCTAATTTTGACCCTTAGCTAAGTAAAAATGAGGCCGTTACTCGGAATAGATATGTAATACCTACACTTGATTTCTCAACAATTAAAGACGCAAATCTAGCAAAAAGATTTGTGGTTATTTCTATTTCTTTAGAGAAAGCATGATGAATATGCAATCAAGAAAGTATGGTAGAACGTATCACTATCCGTTCTCCCCTGGTACGACTAGTGATGATCGCATTAATCGCGATTGGTGGTCGCACATCCAAAATATAGACAAACTGGTTCACACAGAAAAACTGGACGGTGAAAATAATTGCTTAAACCGTTATGGGGTTTTTGCGCGCTCTCATGGGGCTCCAACTCAATCGGCATGGAGCCAGCAAATTCGCCAACGTTGGCAGTTGATTAAAGACGATTTAGGGGATATTGAACTATTCGGTGAAAACCTTTACGCAATACATTCCATTGAATATCAACATATTGAAGATTATTTCTATGTGTTTGCTGTTAGGCAAGGGGAGTATTGGCTTAGTTGGGAAGAGGTGCAATTTTATGCGGCTTTATTTGATTTTCCAACTGTCCCCCAATTAGATTTATCACTCAGTAAACATATGGACAAGCAAGAATATGCAAGTTTATTAATTACTGCTGCATCATTAGATAGCCAATTTATTGCGCGTGATACTCACACAGGGAAAGCCTGTAGCATGGAAGGGATTGTGAGCCGTGATAGCCAAGGGTTTCATGTGGATGATTTTATGGCACATGTTTTTAAATATGTGCGTAAAAACCATGTCAAAACGGATATCCACTGGAAGCGGCATTGGCAGCGAGCCAAGCTGGCCTTTGAATTACAAGGAGAACAACCATGAGTTGGCAATTAACCCAATATCGTGATTGGGCACAGCTTGAAAGAGAGTTCGATTTTGTGCGTGATATGCAATATGTGCAGCAAGACCGTTTGCACCATGCGGAAGGCAATGTGGCTATTCACACTCAAATGGTGTTAGCGGCTTTGGAGGGGTTACCTGAATATCAACAGCTTCCAGAACTTAAACAACAAATCGTTTGGGCGGCAGCGTTGCTACATGACGTCGAAAAACGCAGTACAACAAAAGAAGATGAAGAAGGGCGAATTCATTCGCCTGGACATGCCAAAAAAGGCGAGTTATCGGTACGCAATATATTATTTCGACAAATAGAAACTCCTTTTGCTATTCGTGAACAAATTGCAGCTTTAGTTCGATTTCATGGTTTACCGCTTTGGTTAATGGAAAAGCCAGATCCTGAACGCACGTTATTTGCCGCCTCGTTGCGCGTTGAAATGTCTTTATTGTGTATGCTAGCGAAAGCCGATGCGATAGGGCGTACGTGTGAAGATAAAGCGGAATTGTTGGTCAGAATCGAACTATTTGAGTTGTTCTGTCGTGAGCAGGGTTGTTGGGATCAACCTAAATCATTTGCTTCGCAAGCTGGGCGTTTCCATTATTTTCATCACCAAAAGGGTACTACAGATTATCAACCTTTTGAAGAAACTGGGAGCGAAGTCGTTATGCTATGTGGTTTGCCGGGGATGGGAAAAGACCATTTTATCAAACAGTTTTACCCACGAACTCCGGTGGTATGTTTAGATGATGTTCGCCGAGAACATAAAATTAACCCAGCAGATAAAAATGCCCAAGGCTGGGTGGCGCAGCAAGCGAAAGAACAGGCTAAGGTTTTTTTGCGAACGAAAACGGATTTTATATGGAATGCGACCTCATTAAGTGCTTCGCTACGTGCCAGTATGATCAGTTTATTTGAACGCTACCAAGCCAAAGTTCATTTAGTTTATTTGGAAGTGTCATTTAAACAGTGGCGACAACAAAATCAACAGCGTAAATATGCGGTTCCAGAGCTGGTTATGGAAAAAATGGCAGGGAAGTTAGAATTACCAACGCCAGATGAAGCCCATCAGGTTTCCTATTATATTGACGGTAATTTTGAACCGTTACTTGCAGAAAAGTAAAATTAATCGCCTGCCTCTTAGCTAGAGGCAGGACGTGATATTAGTTTTAAGGAACGTACACATCGCCCTCGAAGAGTTTTCTCGCTGTACGAATAATTGATGCCTGAATCCCTTCCGGTGAATTGCCTTGCTGGTTTAACGATACGTCAAATTTTCCACTTAAATGTTCAATGGAAATATTATTCATATCAACAGAGTGAATATATTGCTGAGTAATACTATTAGGAACAATAGTACTTGTCGCAATGGCGATAGCACCAGTCACGGCAAGTGCGCCATGGCATTTATGTGGCATAAAATAACGGACATTAATTGTTCCACCGTGAATGGCTGGTGAAATCAATATAGGTTTAGGAATAACTTTTTTGCTAACATCACCAAGTCCCATCACTGCGCCTGCTTGTATACGAATAGCTTCGAGCTTTTGCATAAATTCGGCATCGGCTTCAAGCTGTTCCGCGGTTTCATAACCAGTTTTGTTAAGCTGAGGGGCATCAATTAACACCACAGGCATCGCCATATCAATACAACTAACATCAATACCTTCAATGGTGTCAATTGCATGGCCAGTCGGGAGCAATTTTCCTGTTTTAGTTCCACAAGCATTTAAAAATGTCAGTGCAACAGGCGCGGCATGACCGGGTACACTCGCAATTTCGGTGTCACCATCATAATCGACATGGCCATCAGGCGTTTGTACAGTAGAGTTGACGAAGGTGTTTGTATTGACATTACGGATCCTCACAGTCGTTGTTTCTCCTGTGATGGGCACCAAGCCTTTTTCAATAGCAAAAGAACCTACGGCACAAAGAATATTGCCACAATTTGGTGCCGTATCAACAATGCGCTCAGTAATAGAAACCTGAGCAAATAAATAATCAATATCAGCATCACTGTGAGTTGAAGGGCTAATAATAGCGACTTTACTGGTTTGTGGGCTGCCACCACCAATGCCATCAATTTGCAAAGCATGACCAGACCCCATAATCGCTAGGATCAGCTCATCCCGTTGTTTTATGTCTTTAGGAAGGGAGTCTGCTAAAAGGAATACGCCTTTCGAGGTGCCGCCACGCATTAAGGTACAAGGAATTTTTTTCATCTGTTTACCCGTTATATTTCACGCTGTGCCTGTGTTGGCTACGCTCAGTCACCCAAGTCACATACTTTTGTATGCTCCATGGATGCCTTCACTTGCCGCCTTGCCACAACGTGAACTATTTAGGGTAAACCCGTTCAGCTTCCCGCAGTGGCGGTGTTGGCTACGCTCAGTTACCCAAGTCACATACTTTTGTATGCTCCATGGGATGCCTTTGTTTTGCCGCCTTGTTACAACCCGAACTATTTAGAGGATTAGCGTGAATTACCGTTATATTTGGGTTTAGGGCACAATTTGCATTGCGCCCCATGGAATAATTTAATGAGAGATTAGAATAGAGCGCATTAAATCAGCCCCATGCTAATCAAGATCTCCCACCAACCTAAACCGATAGTCATGTGAACGAATAAGCTAATGAAGGCCACTAACCCGCCAATGATCCACCAAGAACGGATATCGTTATAACCCGCACCGAATACGATAGGTGCTGCGGCGCCGCCATAGTGAGTTACGCTTCCGCCGTAAGCATTCGAGAACAGCAAACCTAGAGCGAGTAACATCGGAGGAGCCCCTGCAACCATACCGACAGTGGCAAATACCGGAACCATGGCTGCAACATACGCACCACCAGAGGCAAATAAGTAGCGAATGGCAACACTGATGAACATGATGACAAAGAAAGCTAGCATCGCTTGGTCACCGAAGGAGAGATATTGACTCATGGTATCGGCGAGCCACTTGAAGAAGCCTGCTTTTGTGAGAACACCAGACATACTGATGATACCACCGTACCAAATCAGGGTATTCCAGCCGCCTTTATTCTTCAGTACGTCATCCCAAGTTACAACACCTAGGATCAGGGTTAATGCCATGACCGCAATCGCGACGCTAGAAGCGCTGACACCGATAAGGTCAGAGAAAATCCAGCCACACAGCGCGATAATGAAGACAATTCCCAGCAATTTTTCACGCATAGTCATTGGGCCTAAGTCTTCCAGGCCTTTGGCCGCGATCTCTTTGTTATTCACCTTTTTCAACTCAGGTGGATACAGTTTGTAGATCATTAACGGTGTCAAAATCAGCATGATTAAACCCGGTACAGAGGCTGCAAGTGCCCATCCACCCCAACTTAAATGGATTCCCATAATGTCACTCATCATGGCAAGGGCGAGTGCATTTGGCGCCATTGCGGTCAAGAACATATAGCTGGTGGTTTTAGTCACCATATAAACGTTGACGAGGAGATAGTGGCCTGCTTTACGTGGACTTTTTTCTGGATCAGACCCTAAAGCAACGGCGACACTATTGATGATTGGGAAAACAATCCCTCCTGCACGTGCGGTATTAGATGGTGTTGCAGGCGCGATAATTAAATCAAGGATTGCGGTTACATAACCGAGTCCTAACGTTGTACCACCTAACTTACCAATCAAGATATAAGAAAGACGTTTACCTAAACCAGTAATAACAAAGGCAGCGCTCAGAGTAAATGCAGCAAATACAAGCCATGTCGTACCGGATGCATATCCACTTAAAACTTCACTTGCTTTGACATCTTTAGTACCTGTTACTCCAATAATTACTGCACTTGCAGCAATAGTGGCTAATAAAATAACAGGCTCTGAATATGGTTTAAGTACCAAACCAACAATAGCGGCAAGATAAAGACCGAATAACAACCACGCAATATGTGGTAGCCCCGCTGGTGTAGGTATTAAAGCAATAATAATTGGAATGGCTATTAACACGAATAGCTTCCATATTTTTTCTTTTTGCATAAGCCAATTTCCTTGATTAAATCAATATTAAATTTATTTAATATTAAATTGAATGAACTTTAATATTAGGAATTTGTTAAAATGATAATTTTTAATATGGCTGTATCTTGAATGAAATATAATGATTTTAATTTTCATTAATAATTCACTCTAAGGTGTATAATTTAGTTAAATAATTAATTGGTTTTTATTTGGTTAAATTGTTTTATTTTTAAATTATTCCTGTTTTATTAATGTTAAAAAATTACGTAATGTTAAATAAAGGATTGGTTGGGTAATCGAGCAAAAAACCAAGTTAGAATTAGTAAATCCGCACTTCCCCCAGGACTCACATTTAGCTGAATACATTCATTATCGAAATGTTTAACCTTAACTAAGTCATCATGGGTATTGATACCTGCGGTTAAAAGCTGTTCTGCACGTTGCTTTATCCATGTTAAGCTCTTGATACCTCCACGATTGACAATATTCGTATCATCATTCAGGCTCATGAGTAAAACTAAGGTATCAAGTAGAGCGATATCGGCGAGTTTGCCTTTAGCAAGTTGCTGCAAATAATAAGGAAGTGAATGTTTGATTACTAACGAATAACCGCCTTCAGCTTCACCTCTTGCACCTGTTAACCCATGTCTCTGATATAAGCGATGGCCAGCGGTAGGGTTTTCGGTTTTTTGTTTAAGTTCATTGGTAATTCCCTTACACATACTAGCAACCAATAAGCTGACATTTTCAGGTGAGACACATTGTTGTTGTGCAATCAAACGGCCTATTGCGGTTAAGACTAAACCCAAGGAAAAAATACTGCCTTTATGGGTATTAACCCCTTTTGTTGCACGGAACATCGACTTTTCACAATCCATTCCGATAGGGCGAATATGGGGTAATAGTTGCTCTATAGGACAATTTTTGTATTGAGCGCCTGCTTGCAAAAATTGAGGAAAATGTGTCGCGATGGTATTGGCACTTAAATGAAAATCTGTCAGTGCCATATCTTTATGGGCACCGGTATTATGTTTATCCACTAACCCAGGTTTAGGGGTTAAGTTTACTTCAGCTAACATCGCCTGCCATGCTAATTGGCTGTAATAGTGGGTTAATTTATCATTTATATGGCTGAGTTGTTTAATGGGTTGCATACGCTAACTCCTCGATACGATTAAGTATCTCAACCAATGAATGTGTCCGCTGACGAGCACAAATTTTCGCTTCATTTTCACAAATTAGGCATTGTCTTGGTGGCAGATTTAATTGACTACGTGAATATTGCTGCCCCTTGGCATCAAACACATCAAAATCCCATAACCGACCAACAGCAGACGATTCTTCCATGCGAATTAACGCTTTTTTAATCTCGATAGCATCTCCGTCAACGGCAACCAAGCATTCCGGCCCCGTTTTTAATGCCCAAGATTGTTGTGATAAAAACACCCACTGCCCGCATGAAGCAATTTGTTTAAGCGCATTTAGGCCCTGATTAAACACATGTCTAACAAGAGAGTTGTCTTTGACAGCTCCAGGAAAAACGACAGTAAATGAAATCAAGGTTACCTGATGGAGACCAATCCACGCTTGTTGGCGAGCCTGACGGGCATCTCGGCTATCCAACAGTTCAGGTAAAGAAATATCAAATTGCTCTTGAGTATCAGGCAGTGGGTAAAACATATTTACTCCTTCACTTGATGAACAACATCAATGACTGAGCCATCACGATAACGAACAACCGCAACAGCTTTATCTGTAAATTCAATTGGGTTAGGAGTACCAGTTAATAATTGTGCTCGTTCTCGTAACCAGTTCATTGAAACGGTTTTAATACCTTGGCTTTCAAGTTGCTGTTTTAATTCAGGACGAGCAGGGTTAACTGTAATTCCATGGTCAGTGACAAGAATATCGACACTGGAACCAGGTGTAACACACGTGAGCACTTCATCCACTAATGTTGGAATACGGCCACGTACCAGTGGTGCAACAATGATAGATAATTTTGATGCAACAGCTGTGTCACTATGGCCACCAGATGCACCACGAATAATGCCATCAGAACCCGTTAACACATTGACATTAAAGCGAGTATCGATTTCTAACGCGCTGAGCACAACCACATCAAGCATATCAACGGAAGCACCTTTTGAATCAAAGCACGCATATTGGTTAGCACTGATTTCAATATGATTCGGGTTGCGAGCAAGTGATTCTGCTGCCGCTTTATCAAAACTTTGGACATCCAATAATTTACGAATTAATCCTTTTTCATGTAAATCAACGATAGTTGAGGTAATGCCGCCAAGTGCGAAGCCAGCCTGAATATTATGGCGTCTCATTTTGTCTTCAAGGAAGCGAGTGACGGCAAGAGAAGCACCGCCCGTACCGGTTTGTAATGAAAAACCATCTTTAAAGTAACCCGATTTTTCGATAACATCAGCTGCAGTACGAGCAATCAGAAGTTCACGAGGGTTCGACGTCATACGTGTCGCATCAGCCCCAATTTTATCGGCATCACCCACCCGTTTAACTTTGACGATGTAATCGACTTCATCTTGCTTAATACTGGATGGGTTATGGGGGTAATCTAATATCTCTTCAGTGAGCATCACCACTTTTTTCGCGGTCTCAGCATCAATTTTGGCATAACCTAAAGAACCGCAACTCGCACTGCCAGTGTAGCCATTGGCATTGCCGTATTCATCACAAGAAGGAACCCCAATAAACGCCACATCAATAACTAGCTCACCGCTATGAATTAGATTGGCTCTTCCACCATGCGAATGAATTTGTACAGGTTCTTCTAATTCACCACGTGAAATAGCTTCAGCGAGTGGGCCTCGGATACCAGAGGTATAAATTTTGCGGATAACACCATGACGAATATGTTCAACAAGTGGTGAATGGCAAGCACTTAATGAGCTTGATGCAAGTGTTAAGTTGCGAAAACCCATTTCAGCAATGACTTGCATCACCATATTGACCGTAAGATCTCCACCGCGAAAGGCGTGATGGAAAGAAATAGTCATACCGTCTTTAAGACCAGAACGACGGATCGCGACTTGTAAGTCATCACATAATTTGCGATTTCTCGGCTTTTGTACCTGTTGTTGTACTTTGCCGATATCTTTAAATTCACGTAGTACATCGTCAGTATTTGGTTGTAAGTAGGCTGATACGCGAGCCTGGCGCTGAGTATTATTTGTCATTTTTATTGCCTCACTCTTCCCGAATTCCTGATAATGCTGCTCGTGATAACACGAGGCGAGCTCTGTCAATAACTGGGCCATCGACCATTTTTCCGTTCAATGAAACCACACCTTTACCTTCAAGGGCTGCGGCATCAGCGGCTTCAACAACACGCTGTGCATGGTCGACTTCTTTTTGAGTTGGTGCATATAAATTATGAAGTAACTCAATTTGTCTTGGGTTAATTAATGATTTGCCATCAAAGCCGAGCTGTTTAATGTGAGCGGCTTCGCGTAGGAAACCTTCTTCATTATTCGCATCAGAATATACGGTATCAAACGCTTGAATACCGGCTGAACGAGCGGCTTGTAAAATGGCGCACCGAGCATAGAGGAGTTCTACGCCGTCTGGAGACCGCTCGGTGCGCAAATTGCGGACATAGTCCTCGGCACCTAATGCGATGCCTATAAGTCTTGGTGATGAATGAGCAATATTGACTGCTTGAGTGATGCCCATTGGAGATTCGATAGCGGCGAGCAAACCCGTGCTACCTTCTTCGCGGCCACAACTTTTTTCTATACGTAAGATTTCACTTTCAATATCAATAACATCTTGCGCAGTATCTGTTTTAGGAAGGCGGACAATATTTGCACCACCACGAACAACGGCCTCAAGGTCAGCAACACCAAAGGCGGAATCTAATGCATTGACCCGCACAATGGTTTCAATATCTTGATAAAGCGGGTGCTGTAATGCATGGTAAACCAAGCGACGAGCTGTGTCTTTTTCGCGTAAAGTTACAGAGTCCTCAAGGTCGAACATTAAAGCATCCGCTTTATAAATAAAGGAATTGCTTAACATGGCTGCATTGGAACCGGGCACAAATAACATACTTCTGCGTGTACGTGATTTTTGTTCTGGAGTCATTATTTATCCTCCCAAGGCAGATAGTCGATATCACAGGCGCGAGCCAATAAGGCTTCTAAACGCGCTTTAAGTACGCATTCCAGTGCACCTTTATCATCTACAATGATTTGTGCTCCTTGAATATCATGCTGCTGAATCATTTCTTGTACGATTTTTGCGATAGCATCCCCAAACTGCTTTTCAACACTACTGGTAATTTGTATTGAGACCTCTTGAGTGTCTTCTAGCGGTTCGATACGAACCATGACATCACTTGATTCAAGTGTGCCAGCTACTGCTGCGTGTTTTATCTTCATATTTCACCTATGGCTAATTCAGAACTTTCGGTGTGGCTTTGAGCGGATGCGACTTGATTGGCGACCATCTCTTGTAAATATTGATAGGTTGCCTCAGGTACAATCGGCTTAATCGCCGCAAGATCTTTTTTAGCGAGCAATCGTCTAACTTGTGAGGCAGAAACTGCCGTTCCATTGATGATTGTTCGCGGAAATTCAACGAGTTCTATAGGTGGAAAATTCATAGCATCGGTTTTTAACCAAAAGCGCATGTCTTGGTTATATTGGTTGGTGACTTGGCAAAATGGTTCCGAGCCTACGAATCGATGGGTTATCCCCAGAGCAGGGGCGATATATTGACGAAATATCTTAATGTCTATTTCGGTATAACAGTTATTGGCAACCGTTTTGTCTTTAATAAAGTAACAAGGAAAAGTCGCGCGAGAAATAATATACTCGGAGCCTTTGTGGATAGTGAGATTTTCTATTCCTTTAGTCCCAGCTTCGATTAAATTTAATCTAATTTTATAAGGGAAACGAGAGGTATCTTCTTTGACAACAAATAGGTGTAGCCAGTCACAGGCCTTCGCGGCTTGTTCTATTAAATAGCGATGGCCAAGGGTGAAGGGATTGGCATTCATGACGATTGCGCCAATTTTTTTTCCTTCCTTACGTTGTGCTTTTAAACTTTCGATATAACGTTTTAGATAACAGCAACTGTTTTCCATCAACACCATAATATCAGGAACGGTGGCAATAGTATGGAAGCCACATTGTTGGAATAAGCTTTCATTTTGAAATTTAGTATAAATAAATAAATGCGTTGTATTATTTTCGTAAGCAAGATTAACCAGTTCTGTTGCTAATTTTAATGCAAGGCCTTCACCTCGAGCATCATCACTAATAGCAACGCATTTAATAACATTTTTTGCTAAGCCTCCGCACGCAATTAATTTTTCATTGCGTGAGATTGTAATAAAAACGTCAATGCTTGAATCAAGCTCTAAATCGTTTTCCTTTAAAAACTGAGTTATTTCAGCAAGTTTCCTGTTCTCATGACGTTTTACTTGGTTAAACGTTATGTTTTCGAACATAATAGTATCCTGCATCTCATTTAGAGATGTTTTTAAAATGTTGCTAATGTTAAAGTTAATTAAATAAATATTTTTGGTTATTCTTATAAAAGTAAATATAAATTCTTATTTAATTATCCTCTCTGATATTTATATTAAAGATACTGTATTTAATATATTTGACCTATTTCATGTTTCTTAAATGAGATTGTATTTGTTTAATGGTTTTAAAGTTTTTAATTATTGGATATGTTTTTTATTGCTTGGTTTTAATGTGTTTAATTATTAATATGTGTATTATACCTTTGGCTTGAATCCGATTTATCGGTTATCCTACCTTTTTTGAATTAACAAATTTTTTACTTTTCAGCCAGTAACGAGATATAACATGAAAAAAGAATATGCATTCTCTTCATTGAAAAAAGTAAATTCAGTTTCATTTTCAGTACGAGTTTTTTTTCTGTTATTGATTGTTTCTGTTTTTTTAACGTTCGGGTTGGGCAAATATTTCACGGATACGGCTGAAAATCGATTGATTGCAAACATTCAATCGTTAGCGATGAGCCAAGCAAAGCTGATTGCTTCTATTGATGGTGTGGTGCAATCAGTAAAGAATAGAGATATTCCGAGACTGAAGGTTATTGCTGACAAACTAAACCAAGATTCCAACTATGATTATGTAGTTATCGGTGATGAAAAATCAATTCGGTTATATCACCCAAATAGCCAAAAAATTGGTTTTGAAATGCAGTGGAACAAACCAGGCGCCTTAGAGAAAGGGGAAAGCTATTTCATTAATGGCGAAGGCTCGATGGGAAATGCTGTTAGAGCCAAGACCCCTATTTTTGATGAACAAGGTAAAGTGATTGGCGTTGTTTCTATTGGTTACTTATCCAACAAAATTGATACGTCACGCAGTGAATTGTTTGTGCAAACAGGTGCTACCTTTTTAGGAATATTGATTATTTTGCTGTTTTTATCTTGGGGGTTTTCACGTTTAATTCAAAAACAAATGTTGGGAATGGAACCTGAAGAGATTACTCAACTGGTGTTAGTACAAAAAGGAATATTTGAAGCCGTTTTTGAAGGTGTGATTGCGGTAAATACACAAGGGCAAATTATCAATATCAACTCAAATGCGAGAAAAATGTTATCCCTAAGTAAGCCATTGGGCCAGTTAACAGGAACATTTGTGTCAGAGCATATATCGCCAGCTGATTTTTTTATTACCGACCTTGAAACAACTAAGCATGATGTGATTGGCGAGTTTAATGGTTTAAATGTGATTGCAAACCGGGTTGCGATTCGTGATGGTGAGCATCTGGTGGGGGCAGTTATTAGCTTTCGTAGTCAAAACGATATTGAATCGTTAAACTCTCAGTTGACTCAAGTTCGTCAATATATTGAAAATTTACGCACTTTACGGCACGAACATCTTAATTGGATGTCAACATTAAGTGGGTTATTGCAAATGAAAGAATATGACCAAGCGTTGGCTTTGATTAAAGGGGAATCAGAATCTCAGCAGCAATTAATTGATACACTCCGTGGGCAGTTTTTTGATAAGCAGGTTGCAGGTTTATTATTTGGTAAGCACCATCGAGCCAAAGAATTAGGGCTACAATTAAAATTTACTGCCGGTAGTCAGTTGCATGAATTACCTGATTCGTTAAATAGTACGGAATTTTGTGCCATATTGGGAAATTTACTTGATAATGCATTTGAAGCAAGTTTGAAAAATAATCAGGGTAATAAACAAGTGGAATTATACCTTTCTGATGAAGGGAAGGAGATTGTCATTGAAGTCGCGGATCAGGGGTGTGGTTTCCCATCAGAAATGCAAGATAAATGGTTCGAGCGCGGTGTGACAACGAAAACCGATGTGACAGATGGCCATGGTATCGGGTTATATCTTGTTGCGTCTTATGTTAAACGCTGTAATGGTGCGGTTATTATTGAAGAAAATCAACCGCATGGTACAGTATTTTCAATTTTTATTCCGAAAGTGAAGATATAAAATGATTAAGATAAAAATCCTCATTGTGGAAGATGAGTTACTACTTGCTGAAATGCACAGTGAGTATATAAAAGCCTATCCCGCATGTGAGAAAGTGTGGCTTGCAGGTAACCTTGCTGAAGCGAGAAAAATGATTGAATACATGAAACCAGACCTGATTTTATTAGACAACTATTTACCAGATGGTAAAGGGATTGATCTGGTCCATGAGTTAATACAAGAAAGGAATAATGCAGATATTGTATTCACTACGGCTGCAAGTGATATGGATACGGTTTCTGAAGCTATTCGTTTAGGCGTTTTTGACTATTTAGTGAAGCCAATTGCCTATGAGCGTTTAGGCCAAACATTGGATAGGTATATTCAACGTAAATCTGTTGTACAGGACAATAGCAAAACCAACCAAAGTAAAATTGATGATATGTTCAATACCTATGCGCGAGGGGAATCAAAGGAAGAACTTCCAACAGGCATTGATATTATTACACTTGAAAAAATACTCGCTTTGTTCACTGAACCTGATGTGCAATATACGGCAGAAAGTATTGCTGAAACCATCAAACTCAGTCGGACCACGGCAAGGCGTTATTTGGAGTATTGTTTAGCGAAGGATAAAATTGAAGCCGAAATTGAGTATGGCAAAGTTGGCCGACCGCAGCGAATTTATCGCGCTAAATTGTGAGTGTCTGAACTAATAAGTATATGCCTATAGAAGCTCTGCATTGGCTATAAACAATGCAGATTTTCTTTATCTTACTTATATTAGTGGTACAACAGTAAGTTGGAAAAATAGAGTTTATTGTTGCTGGTTTTCTAAAATTAACACTTTCTTTTCAGCCCGCTCATGGCCTTTAGCGGCTGCGAGTTGATACCAGCGTAGGGCTTTTTTATCATCGGCTTCAACACCCATACCATATTGGTAGCAAGCTCCTGCTGCATATTGCGCATCGACACTATTTTGCTGAGCGGCTTTTATAAACCAGTGACACGCTTTTGCTTGGTTAGCCTTGATACCATCACCGCGTGCATAGATAAGCGCAACATTAAATTGAGCCGAAACTTCACCTTGTTCAGCGGCTTGGGTTAGCCATTTTATGGCTGATTGGGTATTTTTTGGGGTGCCTTGCCCGGTTAGGTACAGCATACCTAAGCTATTTTGGGCGGGGGAAAAGCCCAATTCTGCGGCACGGGTAAAATATTGAAAGGCAAGAGGGTAGTTCACCTTATCATACATGCCTACAGCAGCCTGATAACCCAATAAATAGAGTGCTTGAGGATGGTTTTTTTCAGCAAGAGCAAGATATATTTTTTGGGCTTTTTGCGGGTCTTTTGTAACAGCTTTTCCCTCTTCATACCAATAGGCGAGGGTGAGCATAGCAGGTTGGAAATGTTGTTCGGCCGCTTTTTCTAGCCACTGTTCTGCTTTTTCTGGGTTTTTCTCTAATAAATTATCAAGGCCGTATAAGGTATATTCGGCCATATTCATTTGGCCAATAGGATCACCATTTTCGGCTGCTCTGCTCATCCAGTGCAGCATTTGTTTCTCATCTAACTTAACCCCGGTACCTTGTTGGTACATCAAACCAAGGTTAATTTGTGCTTTTGTAAAGCCTTGATTAGCAGAGAGAAGATACCAATGTAAAGCTTGGTCAAACTGATGGTGAGACTGATAAAACATACCTAAATTAAACTGAGCTTCGGCTTGGCCCTGTTCCGCAAGTGCAATTAGCGTTTTTTCATTAATTAGTGGCGTTGCTTCTTCTGCAAAGGCAGGAGAGAAAAATACGTTAATAAAGATAAAAAACAGTAAAAATACTTTTTTCACATGACATCCTTTGGACTAAGCTCTTAACGGCTACGTTATCTTGTTAGATAAGTTCCTGCAATGATATGAAGGACATTTTATATTAATTCTACTAAATCAGATGGTTAATTGTTGCTATTAGCGCATAGAGCAAAAAATACATAAATAATTTAAAAAAAGATGAACTTTTTTCAGTGATACTGTGTCTTAGTAGTATCTATATACTGTTTGCTTGCGTAAACATTCATATATTTACCCTCATCATTCATTTCTTTACACGAAGTAATGTAATAATGCACCTACGTAGTGATAGTTTGAATTTAGCAAAAAGATCCTTGAGTAGAATGCATTATGCCCAGTTTTTAACTGGGCTTTTTTTTATCCAAAATTCCAGTTTGAATGTCTCTTTAGCTGCGACTCTCTAAATCCTTTCTTATCATAAAAGATCATAAAAGAAAAAAGTGTTCATTTGTTATGGATATTTTTAGTTTTCCATAACGTTTAAAGCAATAAATCATAGAGTTATAAACAGGGTGTTATAGTTTTACTATAGAATAATGTTCTTAACATTTAATAAACAAATGACTAATTAGTAATCGATAATAATTTGGTGATTTTGTAAAAAATTGAAGTAAATCACGATTAAATTCAATTCAAGCAGTAATTAATACTAGCTAATTCTTTAATTTTGGTGCATAAATAACGTATATGGCTTAATTGATTATTGGGTTCTGGGCGGGTTATCTGCCAATTAATGTTGAATAAATAATCAAATGTGCTTTAACTCATTGAATTTATGTTTGAGATCCATAAACAAGTCTACACACAGTTTTGTTTGTTTTGAGGTCAGGGAATGATACTCCTCCTACCAAAAGTGAATCTTTTCAACTTTGAATTCTTGAGATCATAACAATGCGAGAGCGCATAGAGCGTTCCGTGGTTTTTTTGCATATGTACAGGTTGTACTAGAGGTAACTTGTGTCCACAACAAATAACAAAGAGGAAGTCAGTCTTAACGCGTTTAAGCAACCTCGCTCATTCTATCTTATTTTTTCTATCGAACTCTGGGAACGTTTTGGTTACTACGGTCTTCAAGGGATCCTTCCAATATACCTAAGCCAAGTGCTGGGTATGTCAGAAACAGAATCAATTACACTTTTCTCGGCGTTTGCAGCATTAGTTTATGGTTTTGTTGCGGTAGGTGGTTGGTTAGGGGATAAAGTTCTCGGAACAAAACGTGTTATTGTTCTTGGAACGATAACACTGATTGCGGGGTACGCATTTGTTGCTTTCTCAGGGCATGACGTGTCGATGGTGTATGTTGGCTTAGCGACTATTGCAGTTGGTAATGGTTTGTTTAAAGCAAACCCATCATCACTGTTATCAACCTGCTATGAAAAAGACGACCCTCGTTTGGACGGTGCATTCACCATGTACTATATGTCCGTGAATATCGGCTCATTCTTCTCAATGATTGCAACACCATGGTTAGCAAAACATTATGGCTGGGATGTTGCGTTCTCTCTTAGTGTTGTAGGCCTGATTATCACATTGATTAACTTCTATATGTGTAAAAAATGGGTTTCTCAACATGGCTCAAAGCCTGACTTCGCTCCTGTCGTGATCTCAAGGTTGGTCGCAACTGTCGCTGGTGTTGTTGCACTCATTGCGATTTCAACATGGCTATTGCATAACCTCGGTATTGCTCGTACAGCATTAGCGATTATTTCTTTGGGTATTTTAGTTATCTTTATCAAAGAAACATTAGCACTGAAAGGTACGGCGCGTCGCCGCATGATTGTTGCATTGATTCTAATGCTTGAAGCGATTGTATTCTTTGTTCTTTATAGCCAAATGCCTACATCGCTAAACTTCTTTGCATTACATAACGTAGAGCATGAAGTTTTTGGTTTTTCTATTGAGCCTGCACAATACCAAGCTCTGAATCCATTATGGATCATGATTGGAAGCCCAATTTTAGCTGCAATTTATAATAAAATGGGCGACAACTTACCGATGCCACATAAATTTGCTATTGGTATGTTGCTATGTTCCGCGGCATTCTTAGTTTTGCCATTAGGTGCGAAATTTGCAAATGAAGCTGGGATTGTTTCTGTTCAATGGCTAGTTATCTGCTATGGCTTCCAAAGTATTGGTGAGCTGATGATCTCAGGTCTTGGCCTTGCGATGGTAGCTCAGTTAGTTCCACAGCGTTTAATGGGCTTTATTATGGGCGCGTGGTTCCTGACTAACTCAGCAGCAGCATTTATCGCAGGGTATGTTGCCTCAATGGCAGCGGCACCAGAAGGTGAACTTACTAGTAAAGTTGAATCTTTAGCTGTGTACAGTGACGTATTCCTGAAGATTGGTTTAGTGACTGGTGTGATGGCAATTTTGATGGTTTTAACTGCTCCGATGTTAAATCGTATGACTCTTGAGCGTTAATTTTCATCTTAAATAGTTGTAATCAAAAGGGCTGAAAAGCCCTTTTGATATATATGACATACTGTATTGTTGCATTAATTAAAATAGCGATTATTAATCAGTTTTAGCGAACGGTCACGGCCATTAACCAAAATGGTATTTGAAATACGGCTGTAAGCATCTATTGATACACCATCCATCAAGATTGTTGGTGTGATAGCTGTGGCGGCAAATATGACATCAGAAGTACTCACCATCTGGTCTAAAGATAACACCTCACCAATTTCTAACCCCATTTGCTGACAGCGCAAAATTTCTTGTGCCGCGAGCTGTTTGTTTTCTTCGCTATCACCTTTGGCTTTATCTCGAGAAATTAGCCTTGCTTGCATATCACCGCCTAAAGCGCGTGCGATGGCTGCACTGATAATGCCTTCAGGAGCACCACCAGTCCCATACATCATATCAATGGGATGCTCCGGAAGAATGGTAAGTAATGAGGCGAGTACATCACCATCAGGGATGGTAATCACATTCGCACCAAAATTACGGATAGTTTTAATAATATGTTGATGGCGAGGTTTATCAAGCACTGCGATTGAAAGATTTGAAATGGGTTTATTCAGTGCGGAGGAAAGAAATTCTAAATTTTTTTCTAGGGGATTTGCTAGGTGAACAGCTCCTTTCGCTGCGGCACCAACAACAAGTTTTTCCATATACATATCAGGTGCTTGAAGCAGTGTTCCCGTTGGCGCGGCAGCAAGTACGGCAATGGCATTTTTTTCATTACAAGCCACCATACGTGTTCCATCAATAGGATCTACTGCGATATCTAACCCAACAGACCCGGATTGTTTGCCAACTTGCTCGCCAATATATAGCATGGGAGCATCGTCGATTTCACCTTCACCAATGACAATTTTGCCATGAAAATCAATTTCATTTAGGCGATTTCTCATTGCTTCAACAGCGGCTTTATCTGCGGCATTTTTATCTTGTTTACCTACCCAATCGAAGGCAGCTACAGCAGCGACTTCAGTAACGGAAGCGATAGCGGAAGCTAACTCATCACTAATTTTCATTTTTTGTTCGTATCCTAGGTGTATAAAAGAAAAGTACTTATCTCTATGATACGTTTTTTGTGATCTGTCTGGCAAATTATAGGTGATAAAAGCAACAGAGAATTTAGTGCCGCAATGAAATGGCAGCCTATGTTTAGGCTACCATTAATTTGAAAGCTAAAGCATTTCGACGATAGTGATACCGCCAATAATCGAAATTAAGGCAGCAAGTGTACTTAATAACACGGTTCCAGCAGAGGTTTCCGTATAGGCCTGATTACTAATTGCTAATGCAGGAACAGCGGTCGCGGTGGGTAATACACCAATGATAAACGCGGCTTTAAGTAAATCATCTTGTAATCCTAAAGCGAGCCCAGTCCCTAAAATAAGAGCGGCTTGAACAAAGTTTTTTATAAAGACGTTAAATATAATTTCCTTACTTATTGTCAGTTTGATTCCTGAAAGGAGCAATCCAAGGAAGAATAAAGCGACTCCGCCTGCTGTTTTACCTAATTCATTAACTGAGTTTTGTAATATTTCAGGTAATTTGACACCAAAAATAGCCAATAATGCCCCTAGAATAGGAAGAAAAACTAAGGGCTGGGCAATGGCTTTCCCAACAGATTTAAAGACACTATGCCCTTGCTGTGAGCCACTGATCATTAAGAGAGTAAATGGGATAATAATGACAGTATAAATAAGGTTGCCTAATACCATAGCGATTAAGCCTGATGACCCGACAGTTGCGAGCAAGACAGGTGGCCCACAGTAGGCCATATCAGGAAAAGACACCGACAATGCTTGCATTGCAGCATCTTTCTTATTGTGACGAAAAATAAACTTACCAAAAATAAAACCAATCACGTATGTTGCAATTAGTCCTACGGCTAATGCTAATAAGTAGTCAATATTGAGCAATACCGAGGGTGGAGCCTGTGCAGCAGCTAGAAATAATGCAAATGGTAATGCTATTTTAACTACAAAGTCAGCAAAGGCTTGGGAATACTCTCTTTTGATAAACCCATATTTACCCGATAGCCAACCGACGGCTAATCCAAGAACAATGGGCCCTAAAGCAGCAAGTATAATGTGAGTTAACATTAAAAATTCTCCCGATATTATGCGATAGGCTTTGTCGAATAAAAAATCTGTGGAATGACAGTTAACATTTTCCCGTGTGTTAACTTTATTTAAATTAAAACATTTATGTTTTTATCAGTGCTTAATTAAGAAACTAATTAACATAATTATAAATGACTTTAGTCATTTAAGGATAATAAGTATTAGAGTAATGTTTGCAGATAAAGCTATTATATAGATAACATAATAAAAAAAATTGTACTAATAAAATTTTAATGACTAATTTTTTGAGCATCTAAAAAGGAATATTAAGAATAGATAGTTATATCAGTTACCTATTCTTTATGAATGAAATTATCATTAAATGATGATTAAGGGTTTTCTTAGTTACTAAAATAACTAATGGGAGTATTAATAAGTCATACATAAAAGAAGGGAAGTATCGCTTCTTTTTTGTCTAAGGTATACCTAAAAGCAGCATGTAACGAATTATTTTGTAACAGTTTATTACATTTAGTTGGCAAGGGGATCAATGCTATTTACACTAGCAGTAATCGTGGTCATTATTTTCCAGATTCTCAATTGTGAATTTTATTATGAGGAAACCTATTTGTGGATACTTGGATACTAGTAGGACTCGTATTAGTTTTTCTGCTAGTGCTAGCTCCGATTCTTGCTATCATTGCCATCAATCGAACAGGTCGGTTGCAGTACCAAATTTCGCTGTTAAATCAGAAGGTTTCCTCATTAGAGACTTTGCTTTCAAAAGCAAAATATACGCAGAGTATATCCGTTTATGGTGTGGCATCTCCTCAACCAGTTTTAAATGAAATACAGGATGCGCCTGTAGAGCAAGAGGGAAATGAATTCTCTTCTAGTGCGGACGTTAAATTAGACAACGAACAGGGAGCAACTCAAGAGCTTGCCTCGATGAGCCATGTTGCTTACCAGCAAGCTGAAAAAGAACATGGTTTATCTGATAATGTGAATTCAGCTCCGATGAGGGAGCAATCTACTCATGAAAATACCAATCCAAATAGGTTTGATAACACGCTAGTACAGCAAATTGACCCAAATCGATTTAATCGTAATAAGCCTAATACAAATCAAAGCAATCAGCATTCGGTTAGTCACGATAAATCAATATTCAGCCATTTCTTTAGTTGGCTATTTAAAGGAAACCCGGTTGCGAAAATAGGTATCCTACTGTTATTCCTAGGTGTGGCATATTTACTGAATTACAGCGTGCAAAATGAAATTATTTCACCGCAAATGCGGTTAATTTTCAGTGCAGTAGGGTGCTTAGCTTTACTAGGGGTTGGCTGGTGGTTACGAAACAAAAAGGCATTATTTGGGTTGATTTTACAAGGAGGGGCGATAGGCTGCTTGTATATCACTATTTTTGCTGCCTTTAAATTATATACGATAGTGCCATATGGAATGGCATTCGCGTTTATGTTACTTATTTGTGCAGCAAGTATAGCTTTGGCATTATTGCAGCGAACTATTAGTTTAGCCGTTTTAGCATCAATAGGTGGGTATTTAGCACCGGTATTGCTTTCTACTGGCGGTGGAAGTCATGTTGTCTTGTTCTCTTATTACCTGATGCTGTCCATTGGTATTTTGGTTATTAGTGTGTGGCAAGCTTGGCGCCCTTTAAATTTAGTTGGTATGGTGATGACTTATGGTGTTGCCATTTTATGGGGATTAGAAAATTACCAACCAGGCTATTATTTATCTTGCCAACTCTTTATCATCGCTAATTTAGTTGTATTTAATGCCTTAACTCAACTGTTTTCACTGCGTTTTGAACATAGCAAGCAACTGATTGTTGATAATACACTTCTGTTTGTTCCACCTTTTATTAGTATTGCCCTTCAATTCTTTATTTCACAAGGGGAAGGTCTATTACCAGCCTTTATTTCACTGATGGTTGGTTTGTTATATCTGATTACTGGATCACAAGTACATAAGCGCTATAAATCTGCTGGCAAAAATATGGCATTAGCGAATATTATTATTGGTGCTGGTTTTATTACTTTAGCTATTCCACTAGCGTTAACATTTGAGTGGACTTCCATTATTTGGTCATTAGAAGGGCTGTTAATTCTTTGGTTCGGTTTACAGCAAAACCAGAAAAAAATGGCGGCTATTGGCTCTTTATTGATTGTTATTAGCGCAATAACCTTATTAAGTGATTATCCTTATTTATATTGGAGTCGCAGTAGTACTTATATGGTGCCAGTGCTATTAATCGCATGTTTTATGGCCGGAGGGCTTTTCCATACTCGTCGTCATGAAGACAGCAACTTTACTTTATTTAGCTATGGTTTCTTAATTATTGGCTTGGTGACTTGGTTTTGCTGGCTCCCCTTATTTACGGATATTTTATCATGGAGCCGTGAATCTGAAGGCTTTATTATTTTAGTTTTGGTCGTTATTTCTGTTTGGTTCTGGCGTTTATATGCTATCCATATAAATTGGGTGCCATTGCTACTTTGCCAATCCATCCTATGGATTGCGGGATATTATTATCTTGGTTTAGATTTCTTAAATGACCAAAACCCGATGGGGCGTGGCGAAGGTTCTCTTATATGGCCAGTTGTATTGGGTAGTTCTGTTTTATTTGTTATTCATGCGTATAAACTTCGTGATCGCTGGATGCAAAGAGTACTTCATAGCGCTAATTTATGGCTAATTCTTGCATTTATTGGTACTCAGGTGAATTGGTTTGTCTCCATTTTGCCATGGGGAATGCACGAAGTGGGGTATTTTATTTATGTCATGGCGATAACGCTAACCGTGATTGTTCTTTATTGGCTACAACAAAATAGAATGCCACCAATGAAACGTAATGGGTTAATTTACTGGTATGCAATGCTCCCTGTGACAGTGGGGTTAATTGTATTATCTTGCTATGCGAATTTAGAAGATGGCAAATTGACCTTTTGGAGTTATGTGCCGTTAATCAACCCATTAGATGAAGCTGGGTTATTTAGTATTGCGACTCTAATTTTAATACGTAAAGGTTTCACTCAAAAAATACGCAACATGACAGTGGCTAATTTTTGGATTCTACGTAGTTTATTAGTGGCTATAATTGCACTTTCTGCTTATTGGTTTAACGGTATCTTAATTCGTGCAATAGCAGATTTCGCTGAGCTAAATTGGAACTATGATACTCTTTATGATTCGCGCTTATTGCAAACTGTGCTTTCTATCAGTTGGGCATTGGCTGCACTAGCCTGTATCACTATTGCCGCTATTAAGAAAAATCGTATTTGGTGGTTTATGGGAGCCGGTATTTTTGCTTGTGTTATTGCCAAGTTATTCTTAATTGATATTTATGGGCAGGGTGGTATTTCTCGCGCAATTTCATTTATTGGCGTTGCATTATTAATTTTAATTGTTGGGTATTTTTCACCATTACCACCAAAAGAAACAAAAGGGAAAGTCGAACAGGAGAAACAATCATGAGTTTAATAAAAAATACCGGGCTAAGAAGGTTTTTTGCAGTCTTCTCTTTGTCATTATTGTTTTCAAGTTACTTAAATGCGCAGACAGTAGAAGAGGCTACACCTTATAGCTTTTATCAAGGCTCAGAAATAAATGTACTCGATACATCGACTCCTTTTTATTGGTTAGAGCTCCCTGTAAATGCATACATTAATTCAGCGTACCCCAAGACCTTGCAAGATGTTCGCGTCTTTAACGGTACGGGTAATGAAATTCCTTCAGTCTTATTTTCTGATACGGAAAAGTCCATTTCTAATGAGAAGGTGACTTTTACGCCACAACGTTTAGTGACGCAGGTTGATAGCGTTAATTCTCATGATGATGTGCGTAGAGAAAGGCAACATCTATTAGTTGAATCTATTCCAGGCAAGGTAGATAGAATTGAGTTGCCTAGTATGCAGGTAAAAGACAATGTTGCTTATCAGGCTTATTTATTAACGAGAAATCAAAGTCAAACCAAAGATACGCCAATTAAAAACCTGACATTAGACTGGGCTAAAAGTGAGAATGAATGGCAGGCAAAGGTATTTGTTTTTTCCAGTGATGACAAAGAAAACTGGCTAAATATAGCAACAAACCAGCCAATTATGAATTTGAAGTTAAATTCTGAAACTATTGCAAGTAATAATATTGAATTATTAAATGGTAATTCAAAGGCATTGAATGCACCTTATCTTATGGCTGTGATTGTCAGTGGCCCTGATATTGTTATCCCTGACTTATTAAAAGTAAATGCTACTTCTAGTATACTTAATTCAACTTATCGCCAGGAATTATTCCATTTTGAAATGACCAATGATGGAGTTTCAAAAGACCATGTTATATATCAATTGCCAAGAGCTCAGCCATTAAGTGAATTACAAATACAATTGCAGCAATCAAATCGCGTGATCCCACTAAAAATAGAGTATTCATCTGATAGAGGTGAAAGTTGGAAATTACTCACTAATATTGTTGCATATAATCAAATAATAGATGGTGAATTAGTTAGTAATCCGAGCACTACACTTTATGGCGAAATGGTAGGTAAAGTAAGAATTTCTGCACTCAAAGGCAGTTGGGAGGACCAACCACCAAGGCTAACGGGGAAACGAGATGCTTATAACCTTATTTTTAATTTACAAGGTCCCGCTCCGTATTTGCTTGTTTGGGGGAATAAACAAGCAAGCTTTGATAAATTGACCACAAGCCAGCTGATAGGGAAACCAGATAGCATTGATGAACTAATGACGAATTACCCTCAGCTCTTTCTTGATAATACAGTCATTGAATTGGGTGGTGTAGATAGGTTAACTGCAACAGACGCAGTTGATGATAATTTTAACTGGCTGACAATTACCTTATGGGTATTGTTATTTATTGGAATATTAGTATTAGGGTATTTTTGCTGGTATTTATTAAGAGAAGTTAACTCTTCAGATAAAACAAATAATGAAGAGCTATAACTAGATTTTTATTAACTAAATAGGGAATGGTTCCCTATTTGGTATTAATTTACGTCGTTGACAGTTTTGACATCTCTTTACTTAATCATGATAACTCTTACTTGTAGTCTGTTTTTTCTGACGGGGATTTGCGCTAAAACAGTTCTAACAGAATAGGAGATGATGATGAAAAAAACATTACTGGCTCGTATATTTATTATGGTTGTTATTTTGACTGGTTTTTCAATAGCTGCCCAAGCTACGAGTAATACGGTATTAACAGAAATTGCAATGCATAATAAAGTGACGTATGAATATGTACTACAAAACACAGATGGAAATGATGCAGATATTGAATTTGAACGGGAAACGAAAGAATTTGATAGTTCACAGCTGCGCAGTATTGTTAACGATAAACGTTTTAGCGGGCGACAATTCAGAATAGATGAAAGGTAAATCATCACTTAACTTTTCTGCGGACATGTTCATATTGAGATTATAAATCTACGATCAAAATAAAGGGGATTCTATGCATCAAGGCCAATGTTTGTGTGGTTCTGTAAAAATCACAACTACAAAAGATATTAGTCATGTCAGTGTATGCCATTGCGGAATGTGCCAAAAATGGAATGGCGGCCCAGGTTTTAGTGTTGATTGCGGTAACGATTTAATAATTGAGGGGCAAGAAGCTGTGACAATTTTTGCGTCATCTCAATGGGGAGAACGTGCATTTTGTAAAAATTGTGGTTCACACCTTTTTTATCATTTACTTTCACCTTCAACATATTATGCATCAGCCGCTTTATTTAAAGAGAGCCAAGATGCGCAAATGAGTATGCAAATTTACATCGATAGCAAGCCTAAGTATTATAACTTTGTAGAAAAAACACCTATGTTGACAGAGAAGGATATTATGGAAATGATGTCCCCATCATCTGACTAAAGTTTCTAGTTATAGTATTAATAGCAAGAAATAGGCAATTCGGCAGTAGCTATTCAGACTGTATTTTTTGATTTTATTGGTTAAATTAAGTTCTTATTTGTCATGCGAACGACTTAAATTTGTTTTACAATTAAGGTAATAAATAGACTTAGAAGTTGTTCAGAGGGATAAAAAATGAACAGTATGAAAGGAATGCGTCATGCGAGTAATATCGCGTGGGTACTGCAATGGATATTAAATATAGGCTTGATAGCACTCGCTGCTGTACTTGTATTCTTCTTAGCTAAAGAAACAGTGACAATGGCTTCATTAATGTTTGGTAGCTCAAAAGGAGCAACGGCTTATGAGTTACTAGAAGGTATTGTCATTTATTTTCTGTATTTTGAGTTTATTGCTTTGATAATAAAGTATTTTATGTCGGGCTATCACTTTCCACTAAGGTATTTTATATATATAGGTATTACCGCAATTATTCGCTTAATTATTGTTGACCATAGTGACCCAATGACAACTCTGTTACATGCAGGGGCGATTTTGGTTCTTGTTGTAGCACTTTATATTGCAAATACTGAAAAATTAAAGCGTGAATAACATACATTAGTGTAATTTACTTGCATACAAAAAAAGGTGTAATTATTATTCCTTTTTTTGTATGCGTAACCACGAAGCCAAACACTTAAGTGATATATTCTACATCTAAACCTATAAGTTTATAAAATTTAAGATATAGCATATTTGAAATATAAAATTAATATAAATAATTCTAATGTTTTAATTTGCAACTAGTTTATCCTGTTAAAACTAATCACAAAAGTATTTTACTTTTATATATAGGTTATTTACTGTTATAAAGTTTCTATTCTAATAACATAAGTAGCTTGTAAATATGACAACTAAAACACTTCCCAAGAAAAAAGGGTTCTTAAACCGTGTTGAGCGCATTGGTAATGTTATGCCTGATGTGACTATGCTGTTTGTTTATGCCCTGATTATATGTTGGTTTTTATCTTATCTACTTTCTTTCGTAGATTTTAGTTATTACCATCCTATTTCAAAAGAAAAAATTGCTATAGTTAATATGTTTCAGTATGAGGAAATAATATTATTTATTACTGCGGCAGTTAAAAACTTCATTAATTTCCCTCCTCTCGGTATAACGATAGTGGCAACGTTAGGTATTGGTATTGCTGAAAGCAGTGGTTTTATTAATACTGCATTGAAAAAAATGTTGTCGTTTATTTCTCCTAGAATGTTAACGCCTACCGTGGTGTTTGTCGGGATTGTTTCTCATATTGCTTCAGACTCTGCCTATGTGATTTTAATGCCAGTGGCAGCGATGATGTTTTATGCGAGTGGTCGTCATCCATTAGCTGGGATTGCTGCTGCATTTGCAGGTTTAGCGGGGGGATTTACTGCAAGTTATACGCCGTCAATTATTGACCCAATAATGCAAAGTTTTACGCAAGATGCCGCACAAATGCTAGCGCCAGGTTATAGCGTAAATGTTTTATGTAACTATTTTTTTAGTTTGGGTGGTACATTTGGGGTTATTTTCACGTGTTGGTTTATCACTGAAAAGATTGTTGAACCATGGTTAAATAAAAATTGTCCGATCAATTCAAACGAAGTGGATACTGATTCTGAAAAAGATTTAGGTAAAATTACGGCCACTGAGAATCGTGCTTTTCGTATTTCAGGTTTAGTGCTAATTGCGTTAGGTATCGGATTATTTGCATTGTTATGGCCAGAGAATTCTCCATTACGCGGGCCTGATGCCAGCTTAACTAGCCCTAAAGCACCTATTATGCAAATCGTTGTGCCTTTACTGTTTATTTTCTTTGCTTTGCCAGGCATTGTTTATGGTTATATGACGAAATCTTTTACGTCAACAAAAGATGTTGTTAAGGCAATGGAAAATATTACTAAGTCACTTATCCCATTTATTGTTTTTGCTTTTTTTGCTGCCCAATTTTTATATTCATTTCAACATTCTAATTTAGGCACATTATTAGCACTTTCAGGAGCTGAGTTATTACGTACACTTGATATGCCATCTGGAATGACTGTTTTTGGCGTCATTCTATTAACCGCTATTTTAAATATCATGATTACTTCAGCGACATCAAAATGGGCAGTCATGGCGCCAGTATTGGTACCGATGCTAATGGCAGTGGGAATTTCACCTGAGTTAACACAAGCGGCATTTCGTGTCAGTGACTCAGCAATGAACGTGAGCACACCGATGTTTCCGTTTTATCCGTTAATCCTGATGTATTGTCAAAAATACTATAAAAATGCAGGAATAGGAACATTGTGCTCAATGATGATCCCGTTTACTGTTGGGTTATTAATTATTTTGACTTCAACATTATATTTGTTCTGGGCTTTTGATATCCCAATTGGTTTCGACAGCGGTTACACATGGCATCCTGCACAGTAAGTAGGGCCAATACCTTATCTATTAAGTAAGTAGATAGGGTAAATATAGTCAATGCAAGGAATATGAAATGAACGAATTAGGTAAACAATTAGAGCAGCGTTTTTACCGCTATCTCGCTATTGAAAGCCAAAGTGACGCAGCAAGCATAGTTGTTCCAAGTACAGAAGGGCAACGTGAACTAGCAAAATTATTAGCTCAAGAGCTTGAAAACTATGGTCTGAAAAATGTTTATATTGATGACCATGCCATCTTATATGCAATGCGTCCAGGAAATAAGCCTTCAGCGCCAAAAATAGGTTTTGTGACTCATTTAGATACTGTCGATGTTGGGTTATCTCCCATCATTAAGCCTCAAACTTTGAGGTATGAAGGCCAGGATTTATGTTTAAATGAAAAAGAAAACATTTGGTTTAAGACTGCAGAGCACCCTGAAGCTGCACCTTATATTGGTGAAGATATTATTTTTAGTGATGGAACCAGCGTACTGGGTGCTGATAATAAAGCCGCTGTAACGGTTGTTATGGAATTAATGCATAAACTGCAATATGCTGATTTTGATTGTGGGGATATCTACGTTGCGTTTGTACCTGATGAAGAAATTGGTCTACGCGGTTCTAAAATTATGGATTTAACCCGCTTTAATGTTGATTTTGCTTATACTATTGACTGCTGTGCGCTTGGTGAGGTTGTGTATGAAACGTTTAATGCAGCTTCTATCGAAGTTTCAATTAAAGGTATTACCGCACATCCCATGTCAGCTAAGAATGTATTATTGAACCCTATTCGGGTTGCGCATGATTTTATTGGCTGTTTTGACCGTTTTGATACCCCAGAGCACACAGAGCATCGCGAAGGCTATTTTTATGTCACAGATTTAATCGCAAACCCTGATAATGCTAAAATTAAAATGGCGATCCGTGATTTTGACCGCCATAGTTTTGCAGCTCGAAAACGTTTTATAGAACAAGCTATTGAATTAATAAAAGCACGTCATCCAAGAGCAAAAATTGAATGCAGCATTGTAGATGTGTATAGCAATATTAGTGACTCGTTAGGTGATGATCGTACAGCGATTGATTTAATTTTCGATGCATTGAAAATTCAAAAGGTTGAGCCTAAAGTGATCCCGATGCGTGGTGGTACGGATGGTTCAGCTTTATCAGCAAGAGGCGTCTTAACCCCAAATTATTTTACTGGCGCACTTAATTTCCACTCATGCTTTGAATTTTTACCAATCAGTTCTTTTGAGAAAAGCTACCTAGTATCAGAAACTATTTGTCGTTTAGTTGGAAAAAAATAACGCATCAGTTAACTCTTAATAATAAGACCACTTAATAAGGTGGTCTTTAATTATTAATTTCCATGAGTCATTCACCTAAATTATAATTTAATATTATTTTTAATAAAACAAAGATAAATTAAAAAGTGTATATGACTTTTTTATTTATTCATTTATTATTTTTACAATTAATTTTAAAATCCAATAGGGGAATTAATTGATTAATATTATAATAATTGACGATAATAATATTGCAATTCGTGGTTTTGAGGCAGTTTTTTCACGTCATATACGCTATAAGGTTGTTGCTTCTTTTCCAACTGTGGAACATGCGATTACATGGAATAGATGCCAGAAAGCAAATATGATTTTAATCAGTAGTGATAGCTTCCGTTATGATTCACTAAAAACAGTCCAGACACTGCGCAGAACTCAACCGGATGTTGGGATCATTATATACAATGTCAGAAATAATCCGTCATTTTTTTTAAAAGCACTAGATATCGGTATTTTTGGTTTATTAAGTATCAATGTGACAGAAGAAGAGCTCATTGAAGCTATCCAGATTGTGAGTGTTAAACGGCGAATTATCTCTCCGGATATCGCGCAAGACCTTGCTCTCCAGCGGTTAATCTATAGCAATCAACAAGATATATATGATTTATTATCAGGGCGTGAATTGGAAATCATGCTAATGATTACTCAAGGGATACCTATCAAACGGGTGGCAGAGTCGCTTTCCTTAAGCCCTAAAACAGTAAATACCTATCGATATCGAATGTTTAGTAAACTTAATATCTGTAGTGATGTAGAATTAACTCATATAGCCATCAGTTATGGTTTAATTACAGCAAAACAGGGTTTATCCGAGTGTCAGAACAGTTCGAGCCGAAAGCTTTCTTAAAAACAGTCACTAATCAACCTGGTGTATACCGTATGTATGACGCTGGGGAAACGGTCATATATGTAGGGAAAGCAAAGGATCTTAAAAAACGCTTATCCAGTTATTTTCGTGAAAATGTGGGAAGTCGTAAAACAGAGCAGTTGGTTAAGCAAATCGCCTCTATTGATGTTACGGTGACTCATACTGAAACAGAAGCACTATTACTTGAACACAACTATATTAAGTTGTATCAACCACGTTATAACGTATTGCTGCGTGATGATAAATCTTATCCTTACCTATTTTTGAGCAGTGAAACACATCCTCGAATTTCGATGCACCGAGGAGCGAAACATGCAAAAGGTGAGTACTTTGGCCCTTTCCCCAGTTCTTATGCGGTGAGAGAAACACTGGCGTTAATGCAGAAGTTATTTCCGATACGTCAATGTGAAGATAGCATGTATCGAAATCGCTCAAGGCCTTGTCTGCAATATCAAATTGGCCGTTGCTTAGGTCCTTGTGTTAAAGGCTTGGTTTCCGATGAAGACTATAATCAACAAGTTGAATATGTCCGTTTATTTTTAACCGGAAAAGATAAACAAGTTTTGGCGGGTCTCGTTGAGCGTATGGAAAAGGCAAGTTTAGAACTACGCTTTGAAGATGCCGCACGTTTTAGAGATCAAATTCAAGCAGTAAGGGCTGTTACGGAAGAGCAGTATGTATCTGGGGACAGCGATGACCTAGACGTTATTGGCGTTTCTTTTGAGTCTGGCCTTGCTTGCGTGCATGTACTTTTTATTCGTCAAGGGAAAGTCCTTGGCAGCCGTAGCTATTTTCCTAAAATTCCAGCAGATACTCAGCTTGAGGAAGTGGTGCAAACCTTCTTAGGTCAGTTTTATTTACAAGGCAGCGAAAATAGAACGCTACCGGGTGAAATATTATTAGATTTTGCATTAACAGAAAAAGAATTATTAGCGGAGTCTCTTTCTGAGATAGCCGGACGTAAAATTAATATTCAAAGCCAGCCGCGTGGTGTGAGGGCTCGTTACTTAAAATTAGCGAGAACGAATGCATCAATTGCGCTTTCTACAAAATTAGCGCAACACTCGACGGTACAACAACGCATGGCAGCACTAGCAAAAGTCGTTAATTTAGAAAATATTAACCGCATGGAGTGCTTTGATATTTCACATACGATGGGGGAGCAAACCGTCGCCTCTTGCGTTGTATTTGATAAATCAGGGCCAGTTAAATCAGAGTATCGGCGCTATAATATTACAGGGATCACTCCGGGAGATGATTATGCGGCGATGCATCAAGTCTTAACGCGTCGTTATGGTAAACATATTGATGAAAGCAAAGTGCCTGACATCATCTTTATTGATGGTGGTAAAGGCCAACTAGGGCAGGCAAGGGATGTATTTAATTCACTTGAGGTCGATTGGGATAAAAAACACCCATTGCTAATTGGTGTAGCTAAGGGAAGCGACCGTAAAGCGGGGCTTGAAACGTTATTTTTAAAACCTGAAGGTGAAGGTTTTTCATTACCACCAGATTCTCCGGCGTTGCATGTGATCCAGCATATCCGAGATGAGTCGCATAATCATGCGATTACAGGGCATCGACAACGACGAGCAAAGGTCAAAAGTACTAGCGCATTAGAATCTATTGAAGGGGTTGGGCCAAAACGTCGGCAAATGTTGCTAAAATATATGGGCGGGTTACAGCCTTTACGTAATGCAAGTATAGAAGAAATCGCAAAAGTGCCCTCGATCTCATACGCCCTTGCAGAAAAGATTTATAATGCATTGAAACAGTGAGTGTCTTAGGGCAACATATTCATAATATCCAACTTGGTCAAAAAGTTAGTGAGCGTGATGAAATTAAACATACCAACGTGGTTGACATTATTTCGCGTCATCCTAATACCGTTTTTTGTATTAGCCTTTTATCTCCCTGTTACTTGGGGGCCGTTTGCATGTGCGCTTATTTTTGTTATCGCAGCGGTAACTGATTGGTTTGATGGTTTTTTAGCCAGATTGTGGAAGCAAACCACAAAGTTTGGTGCTTTTTTAGATCCAGTTGCTGATAAAGTCATGGTTGCAACGGCGTTAGTGTTAGTCACAGAAAGTTATGATGTTTGGTATGTGACTTTACCTGCGGCAACTATGATTGCACGTGAAATCATTATTTCATCTTTACGTGAATGGATGGCAGAGATAGGTAAACGTAGCAGTGTGGCTGTTTCTTGGATCGGGAAATTTAAAACAACAGCTCAAATGATGTCATTAGTCGGTTTATTGTGGCGCCCAACACCATTAATTGAAAACCTTTCAATTGCACTTATGTATGTGGCTGCTATCTTAACATTTTGGTCAATGTTCCAATATTTAAAGGCTGCATGGGGCGATTTGAGCGAAGCGTGATCGAAATGATTGAAAAAACAGCGAACGATCCAATTATTTCAATAATTGTATTGACTCGATAGGTGAAATCAGTAGAATGCAACGCATCGAACGGCAACATGGTTTACGAAAATAAATAAGTAAATCAGCCAGTTTGAAAAGCATAAGCTGAAAAGTGAAGCTTTACGCGGGAATAGCTCAGTTGGTAGAGCACGACCTTGCCAAGGTCGGGGTCGCGAGTTCGAGTCTCGTTTCCCGCTCCAAATTTCGAAAGAAATTCGGATAAGGCGCGTTAGCAAAGCGGTTATGCACCGGATTGCAAATCCGTGTAGCTCGGTTCGACTCCGGGACGCGCCTCCAAAATTTAGCCCAGGTGGTGAAATCGGTAGACACAAGGGATTTAAAATCCCTCGGCCTTTAGGCTGTGCGGGTTCAAGTCCCGCTCTGGGCACCATCTTAAAGTAATTAAACACCATTAAGTGTTTTATTTTAAGTTAGCTAACCACTATGCATCGTTATTGAATATATGGTTAGTTGGGTAAATTAATAATTTATCCAAGTTTGTGAGAAAGACAATTTGGCCCAGGTGGTGAAATCGGTAGACACAAGGGATTTAAAATCCCTCGGCCTTTAGGCTGTGCGGGTTCAAGTCCCGCCCTGGGCACCATCTCAATTTCAATCAGTGATGATTTGAAATTAACAATTAACCACCTATAGGTGGTTTTTTTGTATCTAATCCTCTTTAAATTCGTTGTATCTACTCAACTAATATCGGTTTGTTAGTTATATTTCTTCTTTATATTCAATGAATTATTTTTATAAGAGCGCAAAAGTTGCTTTGTTGTGTCAGCTAACGCGTAATTCGTGTAAAAAACCGTAAGTCAGACCGTTCTGTTGATGTTTTGTGGCACTATTTTGATTCTTGAAGAGGATCGAGCTATGTCTAACATGAAAACTGAAGTTGTTGTTGTACGATTAACGAAACACGAACGAGCACTACTAGACACAGTAAAAACAAAACCTTTATTAGCGGATTGGCTGAAAGAAATTGCTATGGCAAAGGCTAAACAGCAGGAGAGTAAAGAAGAATAAGATGGCCTTAACTACGCAGAAATTAATCGAGTCATTTAATGTAATGATAGAAAAGTTAATTTTTGATTAATTATTCGTTTTTGGTAGTATCAAATTAGATGACTTAATTGGAATTTGAGAAGTGATGAATAAAGGGATTTTGTTTACGTTAATACTGGTGTTTGCTTCTGGTTGTACAACGAAAAAATTGGATGCCCCCTATGGGTTCAAATGGGGGCAAACCCCCGTTGATATAAAAAAATTGCATTTAAAAGGATTACAATGCACTGAATTTGAAGAGGGAGGTGCTTTATGTTCATCAGAAAACTCTCCTCAAATAGCAAATAAACTGTTTTTATTGATGTTTTCTCGGGAAAAAAATACATTAATGTTAGTTTCTTCTCAAGGAAAAGATAGCCGCGACCAATCAGTCATTTTGGCCGAGTATGATGCGATTAACCAGAAAATGTTTGAAGCATATGGTTTGCCAAAGCAAACAATCGAGCGTTATAAACGGGATATTTATTTCTTAGATAAAATATCTGATGACGAAACAACGCCATTTAAGCGAGTTTATGAAAAAAATGGCATGCAGATTATGGTTGGTATTGTTAGTAATGCCCATTTTCGCAAAATTCACGATAAAAAAGATATTGTTTACTCAGTTATGGTTATCCATAATTTAATACCAACTAAACCGCAATAAGCGGCTATCAAGTTATTTGACACACGCTAATGTTGTTTTTTATTTCGTTTAGTTATCAGCTCGCACATATCTTTTTGCCGCTGGATGAGTTCTTTAATTTCTGTCGCATAAGTGTCGATAAAGCTGCATTCGAGAGTGGTGGCTTCACCATCGAAAACTTCAACAAAAGTTCCATCCTGTTTTACGCCCCAATAATGGTTACCGTCACCCATGATTTTTAATAGTGGCAAAACATCGGTTAGCTCATAAAGTTCAACTAAACTTTCATAGGCATTTTGTATATTAGCCCATTCAGGAAGATCTTCTGCTTCGATTCCTAAAATGACTAAACCTCGATGAAATGTCCATGCTGGGCCAACATCGAATAATTTAGCTTCAGGCCATAATTCTTCTCGGGCCATGATGCAAAGAGCATTAGTTTTTTGCGAAAAGGCTAAAAAATCTTTGGGTAATGCTATTCCTGTGGATGTAGCTAAATTGGCAATTGCTTTATCCGTAGGCGGTTTAGCTGCAACAGCATGAAATTCATTTTTGTTAATATCTTGCAGTATTTCCCACATGCGGTCATGGAATTGATCTGGGGACATGATTATAAATTCCTTCATCTCAACAGTGTATGTTTCAAGAATAGCTATCTTTCAATATTTTATACATAAGTGCGATGATTATTTAACTAAGATAAATCTCGTAGATGAAAATACTCATAAATGTTGGACTAGTAGAAATTATTTTATGAGTTATATCAGGAAATTATCATGAGAAAAACGTTATTAGTCGCTCTCTTGGCGCTATTTATCCCATTTTCTTCGCAAGCAGGCTCAAAATACTATGATTGCGGAAAAACGCTCATGAGTTTAGAGCAGCAACTGCGTCACGCTTCATACCATGGTAATAAAAACAAAGTGTCCAAAATCAGGAAGAAAATCCATAAAATTAGTAATAAGTGTTATGATAGCCACTCTGGCGCTACTAGAATATATGACCATTATTCTAGAGGAAAAGAAACTAGCCTTGAGCGGGAATTAGATTCATTACGTCGTGTTATTGAAGCGCTTAACGATTTAAAATAGATAATTAATGAGAAAATAAGCCATAAACTGGTCTGTTCTCCCTATTTATTTTCACTCTGTCTTAAGTAAATGGATAATATCAGGTATATTAGACCCTGATTGTTAGCTACCAAGAAAAAATGACTATGATTATCAAACCTAAAATTCGTGGTTTTATCTGCACTACAGCTCATCCGGCAGGCTGTGAAGCCAATGTGCGTGAGCAAATTGCCTACGTGAAATCACGTGGTGAACTGAAAAACGGCCCTAAGAAAGTTTTAGTTATTGGTGCATCTACCGGTTATGGCCTGGCCTCTCGTATCAATGCTGCATTTGGCAGCGGTGCGGCTACCATCGGTGTATTTTTTGAAAAGCCAGGCAGTGAAGGTAAAACAGGCTCTGCGGGCTGGTACAATTCTGCAGGTTTTGACAAAGCAGCGAAAGAAGAAGGCTTGTATGCGAAAAGCATTAATGGTGATGCTTTTTCTGATGAATGCCGTCAAACCGTTATTGATTTAATTAAACAAGATTTAGGCCAAATTGATTTAGTAGTTTATTCACTGGCCTCACCTGTGCGTAAAATGCCTGAAACAGGTGAAATCGTACGTTCGGCCTTGAAACCTATTGGCGAACCGTACAAATCTGTTGCTCTGGATACCAACAAAGATGTGCTAATTGAAGCCGTTGTTGAGCCCGCAAATGAACAAGAAATTGCAGATACAGTAAAAGTCATGGGCGGCCAAGATTGGGAACTGTGGATGAATGCATTAGATGAAGCAGGTGTTTTAGCTGATAATGCACAATCTGTGGCTTATTCTTATATTGGTACAGATTTAACATGGCCAATTTATTGGCATGGTACATTAGGTAAAGCAAAAGAAGATTTAGACCGTGCGGCTCATGCAATTAACCAAAAATTGCAAGCTAAGGGTGGGGCAGCGTATGTTGCTGTATTAAAATCTGTCGTAACACAAGCCTCTTCTGCAATTCCTGTAATGCCTTTATATATCTCTATTGTCTTTAAAATCATGAAAGAGAAAGGGATCCATGAAGGTTGTATTGAACAAATTCAACGCTTATTTGCCACTAAATTATTCAATGACGCAGTGCCAGATACCGATGAAAAGCATCGTCTACGTTTAGATGATTGGGAATTGCGTGATGATGTTCAAAATACATGTCGTGAAATTTGGCAGCAGTTGAATGATAATAACATCAATGAGCTAACAGATTACCAAGGTTATAAAGCTGAGTTTCTCCGTTTGTTTGGCTTCGGTCTAAACGGTGTTGATTATGATGCTGACCTTAGCGGTGAAGTGAATTTTGAAGTAAAAGAGCTGATTTAGTCGCTTTGTCCTTGATTGTTAATATCTTAGAAACCCGCTAATTGCGGGTTTCTTTTTTAGCTATTTTGTAAATCATATGCTTCTGCTTTATTTTGTTCATTAAATTATTCTACTACGATGGCCTTACCATCACGGATCAGTGTTTTAGAAATAATCGCTCCATTTTCATCAAATTCAGTTACTGTGCCAACAAGTTCTCCATTTTCATCAAATTCAGTTACTGTGCCAACAAGTTCTCCATTTTTAAAAGTACCAGTAATGCTTGGTTTTTACTTGGAGTGTTATGGTAGATTTTAAATGGTGCCTTATAGCGCGGTTAATTCGATATCGATACGGCCATTCTCATAGTAGGTTTTGATGTATTTATCCAGACATCCTTTAGATACCCAAGTTTTGAATTTTGGCTGGCCATTATCGTACTCAGTTTCAAATGCGCCTTCAGCAAGATCTTTAGGTGTTTCTGTGGAAGGAAACTCTATCGTTTTTAACTCATTTAATTCCCCAAATTTTGAATCTGAGTTTGAATTGGAATTTGTAGAGCCCCCAAGTTGACATCCGGAAATAAAAATAAAGAAAGTAGTGCGATAGACTTAATTAGTTTTAGCTTGAAAATGTAGCCTCTATTATTACGATAAAAAATAATGGATTCAATTGCATATAAAACTATAGCCTTTTTATGACTCACATATTGTGATAGTTATCCTAAACTATTTGTTTCTAATAGATTATAGGTGACTTTTGAAGAGCAGTTTTGCTGAATAAATATTAATGTTAGTCAGCTTAATAATAAGGTAATTTAGCAAGTTAATGTAATTTGCATAATAAGGGAGTTATGGATGTTAGTTGTTGAAATGTTGAGTACTGGCGATGAGGTTTTACACGGACAAATAATTGATACAAATGCCGCTTGGTTAGCAGACTGTTTTTTTCAACAAGGTCTCCCTTTGAGTAGCCGAACAACTGTTGGTGATGATTTAGATAGTTTAGTCGCTACTTTCCTTGAACGTAGTTTATCTGCAGATGTTCTGATTGTTAATGGTGGGCTTGGGCCAACAAGTGATGACTTAAGTGCTTTGGCAGCGGCTAAAGCTGCGGGAGTTCCATTAGTTGAGCATTCACAGTGGATTGAGGTTATGGAGCGCTATTTTATTGCCAGAGGGCGAGTTATGCCTGAGACAAATCGTAAGCAAGCGCTACTTCCTGCCAATGCGGAATTAATTGATAACCCAGTCGGAACAGCTTGTGGCTTTTCATTAGTTTTGAATGATTGTCTAATTTTTTTTACACCGGGGGTTCCTTCAGAGTTTAAAGTTATGGTGAATGAGCAAATTTTGCCGAGGTTACGTGAACGGTTTACATTGCCAGAGCCACCAATTTGTTTACGTCTAACCAGTTTTGGTCGTAGTGAAAGTAGTCTTGCGAAGCAATTTGATAGCTTACCTTTACCTGAAAATTGTGTTTTAGGCTACCGCTCCTCAATGCCTATTATTGAATTAAAACTGACGGGGCCTGCATCACAAAAAGAATTGATGGAGAGAGATTGGCAACTCGTGAAGCAAGGAGTAGGGGATAATCTGATATTTGAAGGTACTGAAGGTTTAGCACAAAAAATTGGTAACTTATTAAAAGAAAAGAAATTAAACGTAATAGCTAGTGAACAATATAGTGCTGGGTTATTAAATTGGACATTGGATTCAGCAGGAATCGTTATTTCTGACAGTCAAATTTTACCACTTGATGTGGAGCAAACATTAGAAACTCTAGCGCAAAGAGCTCAGAATATAACGATTAACCACCCCTTATCTATTGGTTTAGTGATTGGTGAATATCAGGAGCAGTATCTAAACGTTGCATTATCAACCCCAGATAAGTGTTATGTGCAAAGAATTCACTATTTACCAAATAATCATTCGCAGAAAGAAAAGCAAGAAGTCAGTGTAATGTTAGTACTAGATATGCTGTTTCGCTGGTTAAATGGTCGTGAGGTTATTGGCTATTATGAATGGTTAGTACAAACAGAAACACTTATCTTAGAGAGTTAGTGGGTTATGAAATTAAAAGATTATGCGTATATCCCTGTTCTTGAGGAAAGGCCTTTTCAATCGGAATTTCAGTTAGTAATAACAGAATCTATTTACTGGCTGAGTCACATACTAAAAGAAAAGCTCCATAGCCTATATGTTTATGGCAGTGTTGCAAAGGGCTGTGCAAAACCTCAACAATCAGATTTAGATCTGTGCATCATATTACGTGACGATCTTACCCAATTTGAGACAACCAGACTTAATGGAATACAACTACAACTAACGATTAGTCACACCGAGATAAGCAAAATTGATTTTGATATTGGTATACTTACGGATGTGATGAGTGAGGCTAATTTATATAGTTGGGGATATTGGATTAAGCATCATTGCCGTTGCATTTATGGGCATGATTTAGCTACATATTTTAGCCAACTTATCCCTTCGCGGGAAATAGCAGAAGCAGTTAATGGTGATTTTGTTAATGTGCTCAATGATTATATTGACCAAATTAATCATTGTAATGATGACGCTGAACTAAAGTTATTATATCGGGCGGCATCGAGAAAACTCATTCGTTCGACCAACATTTTACGTTGGAAAAAAGACAATGACTGGCCAGAAACATTATCTGAATATACACAGAAATTAGTCCAACGTTACCCTGAACGGCAACCTGAGATAAATTATTTTTTATATCAAGGAACTGTTCCGTTTGCTGATGAGCAATTCGTGGAGAAATTAATCCAGTTTATCAATTGGTTAGATTGTGAGCGCTCTAATAGTATTAATAAATAAACCCGTTATAGCTCATCAGGCTGCAGTGCATTAACGATATAATTAATACTTGAAACACCCTTTTTGCAGGCCTTGTCTTTTAATATAGTCGGAGTTTTATCAATAGCCATTTTTACTGAAGACAGTTGATCTGTGTAGGTTTGTGCCCCAATAATCTCTGGATTATTATTTAAGTATTCAATAACTTCATCAACTTTTTGATAAAATTGGCCACAGGAGTCACCATCAATTTCTAAGGTTTTTAATTCATTTAGCGTATTTGGAATCAGTTGCTTGGTTTGCTGTTGTACCTGCTCGATATACTTTCCTGTTTTTACTTGCTCAACGATAGTCATTACCTGATTTTTCATGTTAAAAAACAAGGTAATAGATGTAATTAAGGCGATAGCAAGAATAATGTTGATGCTTATACTGATCCAGAGAAAGTATCTTTTCATTACATTCCTTGAGTGAAAAATAAACCTGTAATATATAGCCTAGTAGAGTGAATAATCTCGATATGTAAGCTTAACACGAAAAAACAAGGTAACCCAATAATAGGTTACCTAGGTTATTATAATTGATAGTGGTTATCGAACCGTTAAAACAGAAATTTTTGAATTTTGAATAACCATTGATGCTGTCGAACCTAAAAAATATGTGGACATACCGGGACGCTTTGAGCCAATTACAATTAAATCAGCAGAAATTTCTTCAGCAACGCGTAAAATCTCATCTCTTGGTGTTCCCATTAAAACTTGCGCGCTGTACTTATCACTTGAAAGATTAAATTCTTTAATAATCTCAGTGAGTTGTCTTGTTACATTATCTTGTTCACTATCCGCTTTTTCAGCAAAACCAAATCCCATCGTGGTATAGAAAGGGATAGTAGGAATAATCGCTAAAAAATGAATGTGTGCTTTTTCATATTCAGCAAGGTATTGAATATGTGCCATAACTAAATGTGCTAAGCTTTTTTCTGTTATATCAATCGGAACCAAAATCTTATTATACATATTTTTCTCCAGCTTTTATTTATTGAGTTCATGCAGTAATCGGGTCGTTAGTTTATAAAGAGTAGAGCTGTTAAATTAGTAAATGGCCGAGTCAATCAAAATAATGTTAATTTACACATAGGAATTACATACCTCGGGCTCCATCATAGCGGATCAACAAAATAAATACTTTGATGGCGGATTTAACTTAAGAAACTTAATGGTGATATTTATAGGCTGTTTTTCATGCGCTTTGTGCTATACAAAACGTGAGTACTTTGAATCATCACCTTCCTGTTATATGATCTATACATGGTTTGTATACATATCATATTGTTGAGGTTATTTTGGGTATCGTAAAAATTTCAGATGAATTGCATGATTATCTACGCCATGCGAGCCAAGTTATGTCCCGGTCGATTAATTCACAGGCAGAATTTTGGATTAAAATTGGAATGCAAGCTGAATTAAACCCGAATAAGACATTTACTATGTTAATCAATGAAATGTTAGAGAAAGAGTCAATTGAATTAAAAGGAAAGGTTCATGAATAATATTACAATTAAAACAGCAGAAGAAATTGAACTGATGCGTGAGTCTGGACGACTTTTGGCTAGTGTTTTTAAGATGTTGGATTCATTTATCGTACCTGGTATTTCTACGATGGAAATTAATGATAAAGTTGAAAGCTATATTGTTAATGAGTTACAAGCAAGGCCTGCCAGTAAAGGGCAATATGGCTACCAATATGTTTTGAACACGTCTCTAAATGAAGTCGTTTGCCATGGCGTTCCAAAAACAGATGAAATTTTAAAAGCAAAAGACATTATTAATGTTGATATTACGCTAGAGAAAAATGGTTTCATTGCCGATTCAAGTAAAATGTATGTGATGCCGGAAGCTTCACCACTGGCACGTAAGTTAGTTAAAGATACTTATGCCGCTATGTGGGAAGGCATAAAGCAAGTTAAACCAGGCGCAACGTTAGGTGATATTGGTTCTGCTATTCAACATTATGCGGAATCTAAAGGTTATAGTGTTGTACGTGAATATTGTGGGCATGGTATTGGCCGTGAAATGCATGAGGACCCGCAAGTTCTTCATTATGGCGTACGAGGGAAAGGGGTAGAATTAAAAGAAGGAATGACATTTACGATAGAGCCAATGATCAACCAAGGTGGAATGAAAATTAAAACAAAAAAAGATGGCTGGACAGTCGTAACGCGAGATAAAAAATTATCTGCTCAATCGGAACATACGGTATTAGTTACTAAAGATGGTTATGAAGTTTTAACACTACGCGATGAAGAAAAATAGCGTTAAAAATAGAGTTTATAAGCTTGCTGCCATTATGGTAACAAGCTTTTTTTATGCAAATTTTTACTATTGTCTCAGTGCTATTGCTATACGATTAAATGCACTCATTAAACCAATAGCGATGGTTAGATCAGAAATTTGAGCATCAGAAAAATGGTGTTTTAATTCATTAAAGAGAGCATCTGATGTACCACTGGTAGCTATATTAACAACCGCTTCTGTCCAAGCTAATGCAGCGCGTTCTAATGAATTAAAATGATGACTGACCTGCCAGCCAGCGAGAGTATCAATTTTTTTGTTACTAACGCCATTTGAACGCAATGAATTTGCATGCATATCTAGGCAAAATGCACAGCCATTGATTTGTGAAACTCTTAAATAGATGAGTTCTATCAGTTCGTTATCTAACCCGCTCTTATCCAATGCATTTTTGCAATCAATAAGCCCTTTATAAGCTTCAGGTGATAAATTGTAATAGGCTAATCTCAGTTCACTCATGAGTGATTCCTTACATATTTTGTTGTCAGATAAAATGCAATGTTTGGTGCGGTTTGGTTGGAAGGTTGCGCTACTTTATTTTATAAAGAAATCACGTTCAATAGCATTAAGTGGCATTTGTGGAAACCAATATTAGATTAGTACGACAAGAATCTATAAATTTTTGATGAATATCGAGAGGAAGTTGGTTGTCTGTAATAATATCTGTGAATTCGTCTATTTGAGCGACACGAAATAATGACCATTTACCGTATTTACTACTATCAGCAAGCATAACAGAACGTGTAGCATTTGTTATTAGATCACGTTTTAGCCCAGCTTTTTCTTCTGTTGGTGTTGTAATTCCTTTTTCTAAACTCCAAGAGTTACAACTAATGAATGCGATATCAGGATAAATACTACGTAATAAAACGCGCCCATGCTCACCAATACAAGATTGGCTACTATCGTCAATTCGTCCACCAACAATTGTGACTTCAATTTGTTTGAATTCAGAAAGAAAAAGAGCAATATGGAGGTCAGAGGTGATAACACGCAGGGGCATATGAGTGAGCTCCCGCGCTAGCTCAAGCATGGTTGTTCCTGCGTCAAGTAAAACTGTGCTACCTGGTTCAATTAAACGGGCTGCTGTTTTCGCAATAGCCCGTTTTTCTCTTAGATTACGCTGGTTTTTTTCCGATGTAGTGGGCTGAACAGGAATGAAACGATTGAGGGTTACACCGCCATGTGTGCGAGAGATAACCCCAGTTTCATCAAGTTTAATGAGATCACGCCGGATAGTAGCCGCTGATACGGATAGTGCTTGTACTAGTTCCTCAACAGTGACGAGGTTATGCTGTTTAAGATACTCAAGTATTAAATCTAATCTATCCATTGTGCTCATTAGTTATACTACATTCATCGCAAGTTTAAGTGAGATGGCCATACTTTCAGGATTTGCTTTACCCGTCCAAGCAATATCAAATGCGGTACCGTGATCGGCTGATGTGCGCAAGAACGGAAGACCCGCAGTGATATTAACACCATCATAAAAACCTAATAATTTCAAAGGAATATGACCCTGGTCGTGATACATGGCAACGACAATGTCATATTGCCCTTGATAGGCTTGTAAAAATACAGTATCTGGAGGACAAGGGCCATAAACATCAATACCTTCAGACCTTACCTGTTCTATAGCTGGTTGTAAATATACGATTTCTTCATCACCAAATAAACCATTTTCCCCAGCATGAGGATTAACGCCTGCGATAGCAATACGCGGTTTTTCATAACCAACGCGTTTTAAAAAGTCTGATGCGATACGAGACACGGTTATGATACGCTCGCTATTTAATGTATCTAAAAATTTACGCAATGCAATATGTGTCGTGACATGGATGACTTTTAATTTTTCTGTATAAAGCACCATGGCATAATCTTTGGTATTGGTTAGCTGGGCAAGAAGTTCAGTGTGACCTGGGTAGTTGTGCCCAGCAAGGTGTAATGCTTCTTTATTTAAAGGTGCAGTAGCAATCGCTTTCACTTCGCCTGCGAGTGCTAGTTCAGTCGCACGTTTAATACAACGAAATGCTAAGTCACCAGCTTGAGCTTGGACCTTGCCCGCAATAAGCGCGCTAGGATCGGCTAAGGGTTCATCAATAATATTGATGGTATCCGCTGAAAATTGAGCTTCTTTGATATTTTGTATCACATTGATTTTTACCTGAGGAACTAACCCCGATTTAATTAATCGCTGCATTGTTGATGCACAACCGATAACAACGGCAGAGGCTCCTGCAAGTTCACCTTCTGCAAGGGATTTGACGATAATTTCTGGGCCAATACCAGCAGGATCTCCCATCGTAATAGCAACAACATTATTTTTCACAATAAATTTCCTCAATATATTTGATGGCTTCGCATAAAGTGGTTATTTGACCAAACCCTCCCGCTTTGGTGATCACGGGTAAATCATCAATTTCACTGTCAATAAAAGTGCCGCAAGGTATACATGGCATTACTTCAGATTGAATTCGATAACCTTTTGCTCCCAAAGTATTGGCAACCGCAATCGCAATATCTCCACCTGTTAAAAAAAGTCCCCCGATGCTGGAAACAGACAGCGTTTTTAAGGTCAGCAAACTAATAAAGTCGCTGATATTTTTTCCCAATTCATTACGGGTCATACCGTAGGTAGTGCATAGGTCATCAATATGATGCCTATCTTGCACATCTCGGCTGGTTCGTATGATGGTGTGTTTTTGTTGGTTTAATGTTTGACTAATTTCTTTGATGAGCGCAGCCATATAGTTATCTTGTGTAGTGGCTGCAAGTACTTGCGTTACATCAACATCAATAACACTGGCATCACAATGCGTTTGTGCATAGTTTACCTGTTCAATTGTTGCGCTGCTCATTGAGCCAGCGACAATAAATAACGGTAGCCCTTGCTTTTTATCCATGAAAATAATCTCAGGCAATGCATTTGCAAAGCCCGCAGCTCCAACGAGTAGGCAAGGTTGAGCTATTGAAAATACAGCCTTAGCAATTAGGGTTAGATCTTCATCATTTTCAGCATCCGTGACGATGATACTGGCTTGCGTTGGCTTTTGTGCTTGTAACCATGTTACGAATTGGCCTGAACGTATTTGGTCTAGATACACTTCAATAACAGGCAGGGTAGTCTGTTGATGGACGATAGTTTGGATGCGTGATGAAACTATTGGTGTTTTAGGGTCAGAAGCAAATTCAGTTTCAACAAGTGCTTTTCCATGAACGAGGCATTCACCATTTAACGTTACGCGTCCTGCCGCAGGAATAGCTGCGGCAACAATAGCAAATTTTAAGCCTGTTTCTGACATAATTGTCTCTATTTCTGCACCGATATTACCGCGAAATGTTGAGTCAATTTTTTTATAAATGACAGGTTTATCCTTCTGAGATAAAAAAGGTTTCAGGCTATTTCGTAGGTTTTCTGAAGCAACTTGTGCATTTAATGCACGACTTTCTGTGTTAAGCACAACGACATCAGCAAACCAAGAATGTTTTTGTGTACTATCAAGAAGTATCTCTGTACGCGCATGCTTTTTAGCAAATTGAACACCGGTATCATTTGCCCCTGTAAAGTCATCCGCAATAACTAATAGCTTCATAAATAACTCCTTACTCTTCAGTTTGTTGGGGTTGTCTTGCTTGTTGACGTTTAGCAACCCAAGAGGTCAGGATAGGGGTTAGAATAGCGGTGGTAATCACGGATGCAGCAATCAATGGAGCCGCAGAAAGCGCGATAGCCTCTAAGGATGGGTCGGCTTGTGCGATAGCGAGTGGTGTTGCCACTGCATTTCCTGCGGTACTTGAGGCTGCAGCACCTGCTATACCAGAGCCTCCAACTAGACGGTCTGCTCGAATATTAAACCAGCCGCCAACAAACGTAGTCAGCGCACCGAGTAAAATACCCGCGAGCCCACCTTGTAATAGCATTTCTAAGTTGATCCCTGCGCCTAGTGCAAACGCGAAGAAAGGAATTAATATTGGCCCACCTTTTGTTAGAAAATCGCGCATATGTGGGTCTAGATTTCCTAAGATCATACCAACAATTAACGGAACAAGAACCGCAACTAATGCCATTAAAGGGATATTTGCCATACCAGCTGCGCCTAGCGCGATCATCGTAAAGAAGGGGCCATCATTAAGAGATAAAATTGAGATAGCACCAACGTCTCGTTTATTACCAAACTCCCCAACTAAAGCGGCATATAAACCACCATTTGAATTACTCATTGCTGCAATAATTGCAACACCAGTTAAACCAAAAATCCCTTCCATTCCAAAGAGATAATCGACTCCTAGGCCAAGAGCAATCGCAACGACTAATTTTGTTAAGGTAATTGTACCTCCTTGTAATAAAGCTTGAGGTGCTGCCTTGAAACTAATTCCTGCACCCATACAAAGCAAGAATGCGCCAATAAGAGCAGGAGCACCATTTTTAAATAGTGATGTCGTAAAGCCACCGATTTCGAGAGCTTGAGGAGCAAAGGTGTTGATTAGGGCACCAAGTACTAATGGCACAACCATCATGCCACCAGGTATACGTTCAATCGATTTTTTTATTTGCATGGTTTTCTCCGCCATGATTTATTTTAGTCACAATGATTATATTTAATCAATCAAAAACAACAGTGATCAAGATCGCAATAATCCCCTTTATTATTAATCGGCGTTACATGCTTAAAATTGCTGTTTTTTTGGTTGAAAATAACGATTTATTGATTTTAAGATGGGGTGAACGTCATCTCAACTGATTAAGGTGGTGATTATAAATAATCATTCATATGTTTTATGATTGAAAATAAGCAGTAATAATTTAAAAGGATAAAACTAGCTTTATAAAAAAATTATCTGTAATGACTTAGCAATACATTTTTACCAAGATAGAAACAGTAAATTTAGTGTTTTTAAATTTAGGATTATTAGACTTGTAGTTAGAAAGCAAGTAGTGACAATAGGCGCTTTATTATAATTATTATTTGATAGGGATTAACTCATGCAATTTAAATCAATGATTAAATTGGTTGTTGGCGCTGCATTACTACTAGTTATCGGCCTTGTAGGTATTAACTCATATACCATTGTCCAAGATGGTTCGGTTAAGGTAGGAACATTTTTAGGAAAGGTCGATCCAGTTGCTTATGATGCAGGTTTACATTTTCCAATTAACCCGTTTACAACGTTTGATACGTACTCAACAAAAGATATTCGTGTATCACTAAAAGAGCTAAGAGTACCTTCACAAGATAAACTAAAATCTATTGTTGATATTACGGTAATGCTTCAGTTTGATGGTTCTAAAGCTCCGGTATTACGTATTAATGGTGGTACAGAAAGTGAAGCTTTAGATAAATATGTACGCCAAAAATTGATTTCAACGATTTTGGAATTTGGTAAAGATGTTGCTAATGCGCAAGATCTTTATACAGCAGATACACAAAGAAAATTACAAGAATCTATTCGTGATGCTATTCAAGGGTATGCATCCCCTTATGGCTATACAATAAAAGAAATTATGATCCAAGATATTACTTTGCCTGAAGTTGTACAAGAGCAAGTGGTTAATACTAAAATGCGCCAAGAGCAAATTAACCAAGCAAAAGCAGAGGCAGAAAAAGAGCGTGAATTAGCTCAGAAAAAGGTTGTTATTGCTGAAGCGGAAAGAGAGTCTGCTGAACAACAAGCCATCGCTAGAGAACGTAATGCACAAGCAAGTTCATTTGCGATGCGCCAAGAAGCGGATGCAAAATTGTATGCTGCACAGAAAGAAGCTGAAGCTAATGCGATATTACAACGTACTATTACCCGTGAAATGATCAATTGGAAACAGTTAGAGATTGAACAAATTAAAGCTCACAAATATAAAGGTGAGGTGCCTAATATTGTGGTTGGTGCAGACTATGATGGCAAAATGATTATGGATATGCGTAATAGCCAGTAATTCTCATTAAAAGAATGACTATATTTACAACCTGTTCTATTAAGCTTGAAGTAACCACATAAAGTTGGGCACTTTTAGTCAATTGATTGTATAGCCTGATTTCGATATATAATCGGAATCAGGCTATTTAATATATAGAAGGGTACGTCCAATACTTTTGTTATGCTAAAAATAACTTATTTGCATGATTGGTGAAAATAATTCTGTTATTACCCAATATTCCTATAAATCAATTACAAGATGGTTTACCGGTACGATGATTTAGTGCACCATTATCAATAAGGAATTTTTGCATTTCTGGAAGATTATTTTTACATGCATAAGTTAATGCACTTTGGTCATAAGAAAACATGGTTACATCATCAGTCGTTGTACTTCGGTTAATATCTGCGCCTTGCGATAATAAGTATTTAACCGTTTCCATTCTATTATTACTTGCAGCTATCATGACTAATGTTTCACCATCACTTTCAATTTGCTGATTATTCAAGTCTACTTCGTCTTTCATTAGCTGATGGACTTTTTTTACAACATTGACATTATTACCGAGTACCGCGGATTTTAGTACGTTATATACGTCACCTGTATCGGTTGCCCAAAGATTAGCATTTTGGGATATAAGATAATCAACCATTGCTTCATCACCAATAAAGGCCGCCCATCCCAGAGCCGTTTGGTCTAAGCTACCGGTGTCTTTGGCTTCTATATCTTGCCCCTCAGTAACCATTTGTTTTACTTTGTCTAAATCTCCCTGCTTTACGGCATCAAACCATTCGGCATTGACGCCTTCACTAGGGCTTTCATAGAAGACTCTCCAAGGTAAACGTTCTTTATTCGCTAGTTCGACCATCGTAGCGTAATCTGTTTTAAAATGCCTATATTTTAAAGGGTTATTATTATTAACAACTTGGGCTTGTGATACTGACCCAAAAGTAAGTAATGAAAAAGCAAATATAATTTTTTTAATATACATATTTAAACCTTATTAATATTTAGTTATTTATCAGTATTGAAAAATAAACGACACAAAGCAATACAAATCATACTTATTGTATTTTTATGCGGTTATTCCGATTTATTTTACTTGAATATATTAAATCTAAATTTTACCTCAAGGAACGATGACATAATCTGGAGCGGCGATAGCAAATAGCTCATTTTTTTCTAATTCAGGCGGGTATATCCACTTAGTATTTATTTCTTGTTTTATTTTTTTCCCTTCCTTTTTAATATAATGTATTTCTCTCTGCCAACCTTCGGTATAAAGAGCCCCCCAAGCCCCTAAATCAAGGCAGGTTACATATTTAGGCTGACTGTAAGGATGAAGAGGAAGCCCTAACAGTTCAGCGGCTGCATTATGCCCTGCAACACGGCCTAAACTTAGGGCATGTTGGCAAGTCATTAAATTATGATTTCCTTGATTATCAGTGGGAGCTTTGACAGTATCTCCTGCGACGAAAACATTTGAGACAGCTTGTGCGTGTAAATAATTATCCGAGATAATCCTATTACTAGCGTCACGTTCACCGCGAATCTGTTCCGTTAGAGAACTTGCTTTTACTTCTGTCGCTAATACGACAGTATTTGATTCTATGTACTCACCGTTTGACAGAGTAACTCCATCATGGCTTAGTGCTTCGACTCGTAATCCCGCGCGTAATTCAACGCCACATTCAATTAAAGCTTGTTGAATTACAGGAGAGATGTCTGCTCCCATTCCGGCTCCCACAGTGGGTTCTGAGTCAATTATAAATACTCGGCTCTTTGTAGATCCACCTAGAATTTTTTTCAGGCGTGTTGGCATTTCCGCGGCGCTTTCTATGCCTGTTAACCCTCCACCTACTACCACAACGGTGTTTCTAGCTAAAGTTTCCGGTTTGTTCTTTAGTGCTTGTAAATGTGTTTCAAGACGATGCGCAGCTTCTAATGAATCAACATCAAAGCCATACTTATCAAATCCAGGAACAGGAGGTACGTTTAATTGGCTACCCGTTGCCAGAATAAAGCGCTCATAAACTAGTGAAGTTTGGTTGCCATTAGCTAGATTAATGGTTAATAATTTTGCATCTGTATCGATATTTTGGATTTTACCTGCAATATATTCAACTCCGACGGCAGCTAGCTGCTTTGAAATATCTGGGGACATATTATCCAGCTTTGCTTCATATAAACGCGGTCGTATAGTGAGGTTAGGCCTTGGTGAAATTAAAATAACTTTGATGCTATTTTCTTTATTAGCTTGTGAAATTACCCGCATTGCTGAAATAGCAGCCCAAAAACCAGCAAAACCCGATCCTGCAATAACAATTTTAGCTGTCATTATTGAATTCCTTTGAAGATTAACGTTAAGTGCTCATATGCAAATTTTAAATAATAAAAACCCGCACCAGTGAAGATGTTATTAATTAAATACAAACGATGTGAATTTAAGGTAAGGCTATAGGATTATATGTTATGTTTTCCCACGACCTCCTTTACTCGAACGAACTGTTCTAGCCTCAATTTTTTGATCCATCCAGGAGTTTACATCTCTATAAAAGCTATTAGGCGCGATTTGACATAGACGCTGCGCCACATCAGCAAGGGTTTGGTTAGCTAATACATCTCTCATTGCATTTTCAGCTTGAAGAATGACTTTATGTACGGAGCAGGTACCAGAAATAGCCCATTGTGGTAGATCATTTTCTTCGAAAACAGCACAACGGCGCCGTATTTCCTGACACTCGAAAAGAGGTTTATAGCCTTCTATTGCATCAATTATAGATAGAAATGTAATTTTTTCAGGAGGCAATGCCAATCGATATCCACCTCTAATTCCCTCATTCGAACTCACGATCCCAGCCTTTTCTAACCGAGGCAAAATTTTTGCTAGAAAACTTGGAGAGATGCCTTGTAACTCTGCAAGTTCTCTACTGCTAAGAGAGCGTTCGGGATTATCAACAAACCAAAGTAGACAATGGATACCATATTCAACACTGACAGTAATGTGTGCCATTTATTTAAATTTCCTAAGCATCTATTTATAAACAAGGACAATACAGGTCTCCGTTTTAATTGTCAATATAACTAAGATAAGGTTAGTCTGTGTTATTAATGTAAGCTGCAACAAGTTGCATTATGGCATTTGATAAATAGAGCTATGGGGCTACAAGCGCTGTCCTTTGTCGTACATGTTTCTATGTATGATCCTTAGTTAGAGGCGCTTCATCTTAAGATTGAACGAATTTTTATTGATATATTGAATGAAAATCTAAATGCGGTTTGGTTTTTGCTGATCTTTTTTGCTATCTGTTCAAATATTCTTATTGGTTACAATATACGCGGAACAAAAGGGAAAAATTGGTTGATACTCATATTGCCATCATTAACCACGTTAGCACTATTTATGATTGCGGAAATTGATGTTCCCGGAGAAGGTATGATCCACGTAACACCGGAAGATTTAATTATGCTACAGGAGTTTTTATTTAGAGATGGGGCTTGGCTGGGAAAGTAGGGTAACCGCAAACAACTCCCCACTCGCAAATTTGCGATGGGGAGTCTTACCTTAGCGAACTATAATGCCTAATAAAATTCCGATTGCGCCAAAGTCAGCGTCACTGAATGTCGTATTAGCAATACCAATATCCCCAAGAACAGGTAATAGGAATACAGGTAGGAAGGTAATTAGTAATCCTTGAGCAAATGCACCCAAGATAGCCCCACGACGACCGCCTGTTGCATTACCAAAAACACCTGCAGCAGCACCCACGAAGAAATGCGGTACAACGCCTGGAATAATCACCGTCATATTTAATGCATACAGAACGAACATTCCCAAAACACCAGCAGCGAAACTACTTAAAAAACCGACTAACACCGCGTTTGGTGCATATGGGAAGACAACTGGGCAGTCTAAAGCCGGTTTTGCGTTAGGGACTAATTTGTCAGAGATACCTTTAAACGCAGGAACAATTTCTGCAATAACCATGCGCACACCTTGCAGAATAATATATACACCGGCAGCAAATGTAATGGATTGCATCAATGAGAACATGAACCAATTCTTGCCACCACTGACTTCGCGAACGAAATCACCGCCGGCAAATAAGCATGTAATGATAAAAATAATGAACATGGTGAAAGAGATAGCGACAGGAGTATCTCTTAAAAACAGCAAGCTTTTCGGGACATTCATATCTTCTGTTGAATGTTCTTTGTTACCGAACTTGCTACCAATGAACCCAGCTAAAACATAAGAAATCGTTGAGAAATGACCAATCGCAACGTCATCTGAACCCGTCACTTTTTTCATATAAGGGTGGGCAATTGCAGGGAAAAATACCATACAAAAGCCAACAATTAATGAACCAACAGTCACTAATAGGGTTCCTTCCATTCCTGCGGTAGCTAAGATAACCGCAATCATCATGGACATGAATAAAGTATGGTGCCCTGTAAGGAAAATAAATTTCCAGGGTGTTAAGCGAGCAATCAAGATATTGATTAGCATCGCAAAGAACATAATCATTGCCATTTCACGGCCGAAGCTTTTTTGTGCGATAGACACGATAGCTTCGTTATTTGGAACAACGCCGTTAATACCAAAGGCATGTTGGAAAATGGCTGAGAAATCGCCTAGCGAGCTGACGACTAAGCCTGCACCAGCACCTAAGATCACAAAACCCATGATGGTTTTGATGGTGCCTTTAATACATTCAGTTACCGGTTTTTTCTGCGCGATCAAACCAATAAGTGCGATTAAACCTACAAGAATGGCTGGCTCAGATAAAACATCCTGCATCAGAAAACGAAAAAATGACATAGTGCCTCCGCTTACATTGCACCAAGTTTTTGTAAAGCAACAGTCAGGCGCTCTTTCATTGCAACTTTATCAATCATATTTTCCAGAGCAACAATTTCACCACCAACTTGTTGAGCAACTAATTGCTCTGCAATGTCGCTTGTACCAACAAAGATATCGCTTACGGTGCCTTTTGCGGAACCTAAATCCACATGGTCAACATCTGCACTGACTTGCAGATCTTTTAAAATATTCTTAATGCTCATTTCCATCATTAAGCTTGTGCCCAAGCCATTTCCACAAACAACAGTAATTTTCATAATATTTACCTTAATATCTAATTATTCATATTTAGCGATGATTTTAAGAATGTCATCTACGTTTTCTGATTGCATGATGCGGTCAATATCTTCTTGATTATCAAAAAGTTCAGCTAATTTTGCGATGGCGCCGATATGACTATTGCTATCGGTTGCTGCGAGTACAATTAATAATTTGATTGGGTCATTGCCCTCAGAACCAAATTCAACCCCTTGTTTAAGAACGGTTAAACCAAGGGATAATTGGTTCACGCCATCTTCTGGGCGTGCGTGAGGCATGGCAATTCCTGGACCTAATACATAATAAGGACCGATTTTTTCGTGCGATTGAATTATTGCATCAACATATCTCGGTTCAATGAGTTTATTATTAATTAATGGGTTACAGGCGATTTTTATCGCTTCTTGCCAATCACTGGCTCTGTCGACGACTTGAATGACGTTAGGGGTCAGTAATGTCGTTAGCATCGGGTTGCTCCTGGTAGAGTGAAATTATTATCTTTGTAATGGTTGAATGAATAGTAGTGTTCTATGGTAGCGCTATCTAGCTGAATCTTTCATTTTCGTGATAGCGCTATCATTTTAAGAAAATATAGCGAACAAAAACAAAATGAGTACACTTGTCGGCTGATTAACAAATTCAACCTGTGGTAAGTTAATCTGAGCTGGTGATTTTTAGTGTTTCTTTAGATTTCAGAGAACCATATTGGCTATTTTTAGCTCATTTAATCTAGAACACGAAAAAAGCAAAAAAACACGCTTGATTCGAATGAAAATTGTCCATTGAAGATCAACAACCTTAGGGTTAATAATGAGTTTAGGCTAAGTAAAAGTATTACATGCAAAAAATACGAAAAAGAAAAAATACAGGGCGAGTCACGTTGCAGGATGTCGCAAAATTTGCAGGCGTTGGGTCCATGACGGTCTCTCGAGCTCTGCGTACACCTGAATTAGTATCCGACAAATTACGTGAAAAAATTAATGCTGCGGTTGAAGAACTTGGTTATATACCTAATTCTGCGGCAGGTATTTTGGCTTCTGGTCAAAGCCGTACTGTTGCTGTTTTAATTCCGTCTCTGCGTGATAATGCCAGTTCAGTTTTTCTGCAATCTTTACAAGAAGCGCTGAACAAAAATAGTTATCAAGTTGTTATTGGTAGCCATGATTACCAGCAAAAAAAAGAGTCTGAAGTTTTATCGACACTATTACAGAGTAACCCCGCGGCATTGATTATTTTTGGGGCAATAAATTCAGAAAGTGTGTCTAATTATCTAAAGAATTTAGATATTCCAGTTGTCAGTGTTGCAGGGGAGTCGAACCATCTAGTCACGTTGAATATCAAGAGTAACGTTGGTGATGCGGTTAATTTTTTAACTAACTATATGTTACAAAAAGGGTATAAGAAGATAGGCTATATTGGCGCTCAAATGGACAGTAAAATGCAAAGCCAACAATTAAGTGGCTGGAACCGAGCGATGCTGACGTATAACCAAAGTGCAGATCAAAGTATTACAACGCCGTATGTTGCAACGATGGATTTTGGTCGTCAGGCAATTAGTGAGATGTTGACTCGCCAACCTGAGCTTGAAGCTGTGATTTGCAGCCATGAAATGATTGCGCTTGGCGTCATTTTTGAGTGCCAGAGACGTTTAATTCAGATACCTAAAATGTTAGCAATTGCTTGTGTTGAAGGTTCTTCAAATTGTGATCACATTCATCCATCACTGACTTCCGTGCGGATTGATTACAGTAAAATGGCTCGAGAAACAGCGAAAAGACTACAAAAATGGCTTGCTGATGTCGATTGTGATTTTGTTGAACGTAAAGAAGGAGTTGTTTTTCCGTATAAATTTGAAGCAAGACAAAGTGCGTAAAATTTAATTTATTGTTATTAATCACGTTTTATTGAATATCTTGCTTGTCCTTAGTGAATAATAGTGCGGTAACTCACTATTTTGTATAAACAATGGTGGTTTTTTTTTCTCTCGAAATAAGATTGTCGACTTGGTCACTACATCTTTTTTATTCTCTGTTAATGTATGAAAACTGCAAGTTAATGAATTCAGCTTAGCTAGAATTTTATTCAACACTTGCACTATTTTGTCATATTAGATATTCACAGGGGAAAACAATGAAATTACTAAAAACAGTTATTTCCACTACAATTTTAGTTTCTTGTGGTGCGATGGCATCGATGACGGGTTCTGAAGTTTTAAAAGTACAGGATGGAGGAACGCCGAATAAAGCTTACACTTCAAACAAACCGACAATTAAAGTTGCAACCTATAACATTGGTAAAAATGAGTTGGCATCAGATGTCAGTAATCTCGATGGATTGAATAAGGCGATTGCGAAAATAGATGCTGATGTGATTGTTTTAACAGAAATTGATAATAAAACAGCCCGCAGTAAAAAAGTTCACCAGTTAGAAGAAATAGCTAAAGCTAATAAGATGGATTTTGCTTTTGGTAAGGCATTGGATTTTGATGGTGGAGAATATGGTGTAGGAATTTTATCAAAATATAAAATCGATAAATCTAAAGTAATTAATTTACCTTCGGGTGATGCTGAACAACGTGTTGTATTAATATCCCAGATATCAAAACCAGGTTTTGATGCGCCAATTATAGTGATGGGAACGCACCTTGATTGGCAGAAAGATCCAACCATTCGCATTGGACAGGTTCGCCATATTTTAGATGCAAGTATTGGGGATACGGATACGGGATTTGATAATATTGCGGCATCAATAAAAATATTAGCAGGGGATTTTAATTCAACAGCGAATGAACAGCCTATCCAAGAAATTCGTTATATGTGGAACCCAGTTGAATTTAAAGGTATTGATTACCGTAGCTGGCCAGCGGTAAACCCAGCGATAGATATTGACCATATTTTTACATTTAAAGGCCAAGTTTGGGATGTGAAAAATATGGAAATCCCAACAGATAGCAAAGAGTTTCAATGGTCAAGTGTTAGCGACCACCTACCTATAATTGCTGAATTAGAGCTACAAGAGCAATAGAAGTTTAACAGAAAAATTATCGATAAAAGGCCTCATTTAGTTTGTAGGCCTTTTCAACTGTAAATGCTAACTTAATTGGCTAGCAATTTTTTCCTTTCAATATACCGTTTTTCGGCTACTTCCAAATAAGACTCAACTGTTGAGTATATTTGCTGACTCTGTTCGGCTAATTGTTGCGATGCATCTAATGTTGCATCTGTCTGCTGCTTAAATACGGTAAGAAAATCTTGAATGCTATCGAAATGGCCTGCGACGTTAGCATAGTAAAATTGGTATACATAAGACTCCTGAGAGTGGCTTAGCTCTGTGTTGTTTTTGATGTTATTAGTTGCAAGTAATAGTAATTGAATATTTGTCATGGTTTACCCTTTTCTTTGGAAAACAATGCTACATGAGATAAAAAAAATATTTTGTCAAATTTGGCCGGATAATTTTATGTATTGGCTAAAAGAAGCAATTTTTACTAGGAATATTCTGTAATTTAGGTTGGTGGTATATATCAAAAATTGGATAAAAGAAGATATATCGAGAAGTTTAATAGTAAATTACTATATGGATATTGTTAAATATTCTTATGCATTTTGAGGTTGACTATTGATGTTAACTGTTTGGTATCATAACATTAACATTTCATTAATTAACTCTTTGTTTGTTTTTATCTTATTAATCAATTGGTTGTGCGTTATTGCGCTTAAGGTGGAAGCGATAACTCGGCTAATTTAGTTTGAAAAAAGAGATTAATGAACAATAGGTTAAAAATTAAGATGGCAAATGGCATGAATTAATGTATTTTTTATATCAAATTGAAATTTAAATATTTTTTGTTTTTTAATGGTGAGATCTAGCAAGGATGGCTTATTTGAAAATAACGAATATATTATAATTTAATTTTAATTTACGCTTATATTGAGTTTAAATACTCACAAAGTGAGTTAATTAACATTTAGACATGGCTATTATTAAATTGAATTGTTTTATTACATATTTGGGTTTATTTTTGTTAAGCTATGATGAACAATTAAGGCTTATTATTGTTTCTGTGTTTTGGTAAATGAAACTTCTCTAGTTCAAAAAATACAAATTGAAACAGTTAATGTTTCAAGTACTATTTATATTCTTAGTTTAATACTGGTATACTTACTCATGTGATGTGTAAAATAAAGTATAAATACGAACAGACTTTATAAATTTAATTGTGTTTATTTGCTCTGTTTGTGATGGTTATCGGAGATAGTAATTAGAAAAAACAAGCTATCTAATAAGGTATTCTTATATAGATAAGGCTGGATATTATTAAAATAATTATTATTTACTTACAATTGGCTAATGATAACTACTTAAGTGTATTTTTGGGCGGGGTGATTAGGTCATCCAGGTCAATTGGCTTGTTATTGAATAAATGAGAGCTTAAGAATATGAATATTATAAAGTTGCTCACAATTTTATTGTTAACTGGGGGCTCTTTTATTTTAGGGGTGACATTGAACTATTCCCCTACACCTGATCTTGTGAAAATGGCAAAAAGTAGTGTTGAAGACTATTTATCTTTCCCTGAATCCGCTTCATTTAAAAATGTGAAATATAATTTTATTCGCCAAACTGCGGATAAGGGTGATTTAGGCTACGTTTGTGGTGAAGTGTTTCGGGTTAAGAATGCAAGATTAGAAGGGTATAAAAAATTCATTGTGAAAGCCTATAGTGATAAACAAGGGAAGGTATCCTTGTCAATTCCTATGGTTGAGGGAGATTACGATTTAATGCCAAAAGAAATGGTGGATTCGTTATGGGCAAGATATTGTTTTTAAACTGAGTGATAGCGTATGCCTTTTATTAAATTAAACGCAATAGGTAATACGAATCCTAAATAAAGAAAGCCGTAAGCCGGCTTTCTTTAGTATAAATATGACTCAACGTCATATTAGCGTGATTAGCCTTTTAATTCTCTAGCACATTGCTGTAAATGCAAGAAAGAGGTAAATCTTGTATCGTGGCGTGCTTTATAAGCTTCATTGGCTTGATAGGTGAGGTCAATTGCACTAAATTGGTCCATGGCTTGTGCAACATCGTCACAGACTTTTCCTGCAACTGCACCGAGGATAGCTGAACCGAGTAAAACAGGCTCACTGGCTTGTGTTGAAATCACAGGGACACCGCACGCATCCGCAAGTAATTGGCGGATCAACGGGTGTTGGCCAGCACCTCCACTGACGACAATATTTTCAATAGCTGCACCGGATTTTGCTTGTGCTTCAATGATTTGTCGTAACCCATAGCCAATGCCACACACACCAGCAACATAGAAAGAAAGTAAATTTTCCATGCTGTTATCCATGGTTAAGCCAGCAATGACGGCTCTGGCATGAGGGTCAGCAAAAGGTGCTCGATTTCCTAAAAACTCAGGGACAACATGTATTTTTTCAGCTAGCTCAACAGACTGCGATGGTGACGATGCTTTTTCTAATACTAAATCCGCTAACATAACAGGCAAGGGTTTACCTTGTTCTTTTGCAGTGAGTTTTGCTTGTGCTGAAGCGGGGTGCAAGGAAAGTAACTGGTCAATTGCAGCACCTGCCGCACTTTGGCCACCTTCATTTAGCCACATACCTGGCACCATTGCACTGAAATAAGGCCCCCATACACCGGGTATAAATACGGGTTCTTTGGTGGTCGTCATCGTGCATGAAGATGTACCAAATACGTAGGCCATATTAGCGGTTGCATCGCCATTAACACCAACGGTACCAATACCGCCAGCATGAGCATCTATCATACCTGCGGCGACAGGAGTTCCTGCTAGTAAGCCCATTTGCTGAGCTGCGGTTTCCGTCAAGCCTTCACCACAAGGCGTTCCTGGCTCGACAATAAGCTGCCCAATACGCGCGAAATTTTCATCTGCGAGTTCAGATAACCCAATTTGTTGAAAGTAATCTGCATCCCAGCGCTTTTCATGGGCTAGATATGTCCACTTACAGGTTACCGTACAGGTTGAACGAGCCAAAGAATTAGTCGATTTCCAAGTTAAAAAATCGGCTAAATCAAAAAATTGCCATGCATTATCATAGGATTGACGTAAATTTTCTTTTAGCCATAAAATCTTAGGCGTTTCCATTTCAGGCGAAATTTTACCGCCAACATAGTTTAAAACCGGATGTTTTAATTGATTAATACGTTCAGCTTGCTCTGTCGCGCGGTGATCCATCCACACAATAATATTGCGCTCAGGGTCATTCGATGGGCTAACTGTAATTGGTTGTGTATCTGTTCCGATGACAACTAGTGAACAGGTTGCATCAAAACCAATACCAGTCACTTGTTGTGGTTTTGCTTTTGATGATGCCATTGCGTGTTTGACACAATAACAAACCGCTTCCCAAATTTCGTTACTTGATTGCTCCGCGAAATTGGCGTTGTCACGAAATAGTGTAATATCATGTTTGGCAGACGCTAACATATTGCCAGACATATCAAAGACACCTGCGCGTGCACTGCCTGTGCCAACATCGATACCAATAACGACTTTATCGTTATCTTTTAATGGTGCATGTGAATTATTCATTTTCCCTCCAAGGTGCTAACTGCAATGAATTGCGAGATGACAAGTTAGAGATCAACACTGTTAGGCACAATAACAAGGTCACGAATAGTGACATTACGTGGGCGAGTTAACATAAATAATACCGCTTCAGCCACTTCAATTGGTTGCATTAAGCTACCATTTGCTAAGGCTTCTTCCATTTTTTCTTTTGGCCAATCATCAAGTAAGGCAGTAACCACAGGGCCGGGTAATACCGCACCAACACGCACACCATGCTCAGAGACTTGACGGCGTGTTGAATGGACGAAGGCTTGAACAGCAAATTTTGATGCGGTGTAAATCGGTTCCCAAATCACAGGAACAACACCTGCAATTGAACTGGTGAATAACACATCGCCTGATTTTTGAGCAATAAAATGAGGTAATACCGCGCGAACACAACGGAAAGCTGCATTAATATTTAAATTTAAAACTTTATCCCATACATCAGGGTCACCTTCAGCAACGGGGCCGCCAATATAGGCACCAGCGTTAGCATGGAAAATGTCTAAACCGCCTGCTTTTTGTAAAATGGCATCTAACATTCCATCAACTTGTTCCGGTTTCATTAAATCGATAACTAATGGAATTGCATTTTCACCTAATTCTTCAACAAGTTGGTTTAATCGCTCTTCTGCGCGGTCAATTAGAACGACTTTTGCACCTGCTTTGATCAGTGTGCGTGCACATTCAAGCCCAATACCTGAGGCAGCTCCGGTAATTGCTGCGACTTTGTTTTCAATAGAAATGGCCATAATTTACTCCAATCGGATATTTTAGCGAAATGTAAGAATGAAAAGCGCCTGAAATTAATGAAACAGCAATGAGTCACGGGGATGGATAGGTGGCTACATGCGATGGGTTGATAGTATTTATTTTGCAGTATATCAACTCATGCATCATCAATTTCAATATTGCTCAATCGATGTAGCAGTATTGCGACTTTTCGACTTTGGTGTCAAGCTAGTAAAAAATGGAGATGAGAATCTGTGACAAAGATCAGACAAAATAAGAAAACAACGATCTATGACCTTGCCGAATTAGCAGGGGTTTCAGCGAGTGCAGTGAGTGCAATACTCAATGGTAATTGGCAAAAAAGGCGAATTAGCGCACAACTTGCTGAAAAAGTGATCCGCATCGCCGAAGAACAAAATTATGCAGTCAATAAGCAAGCCAGCTTATTGCGCAGTAATAAATCCAAAATAATCGGTATGTTAGTTCCGAAGTATGACAACCGCTATTTTGGTTCTATTGTCGAACATTTTGAGGAAATGGCGCGTGAAAGAGGGTTATTTCCTATCATTACCTGCACGCGGCGTGACCCTGAATTAGAAATAGAAGCCGCACGTGCAATGATTTCTTATCAGGTTGATTGGTTGGTTTCAACAGGGGCAACCAATCCGGATAAAATCACTGAAATTTGCCAAGCTTCCGGTGTCTCAACCTTGAATTTAGACTTACCAGGCTTGTTGGCGCCTTCTGTTATTTCAGACAACTATCTTGGTGCAAAAAATTTAACACAACGTATTTTAAGCAAAAATAAATCTCAGACATCAACACATGAAGCTTTAATTTTTATTGGTGGTCGTGAACATGACCACAATACACGGGAACGTATTCGTGGTTTTATTGATGCACATAATGAAAAAGGGATCACAGTTCCACAAGAAAATATCTTGGCCTGTGGTTATGCTCCCGAAAAAGCGGAAAAAGCACTTTCACGATTTTTTGAACAGAATAACGAAGATCCACAGAAAATAGTGAAATGTGGTTTATTTATTAATTCAACTATTTCATTAGAAGGGGTTATTGATTGGTTAGGTAAAAAAGGCTATATCGGTTCGCGTCAACCTCATTTAGGCTGTTTTGACTGGGACCCTTTTGTTGCACTATTAGGTAATGACATCGAAATGGTTAAACAGGATGTGCCAACGATGCTAAATCATATTTTTAAGTTGATAGATAATGAAAATAGCAAAGCACAGTTAATTGAAGTATTACCTGTGGGCGTGGTTAAAGAGTGATGTTAAGTAAGTGCCGCTTATCGTTGATGATAAATAAGCGGCGGAAGGTTATTATTTATTCAGTGTGGTAACCAATAATTGATGGCGTTGGTTATAGAATTTTGTATAAGTCATATACCCAGCCAGTATGGTTGAAAGGCTTGCGGTACCTAACAGCATAAAAGTCACCATAATCTGGTATTTAACTGCTTGTAACGGGTCAACTCCAGCAAAAATCAGGCCAGACATCATACCCGGTAAGCTGACAATTCCTACTGTTTTGGCTGAATCCACCGTTGGGATTAATGATGCTCGGATACTGTCGCGAATAATAGCAGCAGAAGCAATTTTTGGGGTTGCCCCTAAACTTAACATTTCTTGAATTTGTTGTTGTTGGCTTGAAAACCGTTGGCCGAGGTTATTAAAGCATAATCCTACTGCAATCATGGCATTACCTGCAATCATTCCAGTGATAGGAATTACCTGCATGGGTGTAAATGCGATGGCGTTAGTTAATATTAAGATTAACAATGTAAGAAATGTACCAGAGGTAATGGCAATTAATGCGGTAACATAAATTTTATCAATATATTTGCTTCTTTTCTTAGCGTTCCAGGCGGCATTGACGCAAATAAACATCACCAAGGCAATCGTGAGCAATTCGTGATCAACATTAAAAATATATTTTAGAATGTAGCCAGCGATCAATAGTTGAATAATCGCTCGGCAAGTACTCCAGATAATATCTTTTTCAAGGGACAGTTTTTCTTTATGACTAATAAAAATAGCCACAAGGACTAACAGGATAGAAAAGGTTAATGATTCATTGGAAATAGTTGGTTGATGCACAGTGATATCCTATGATTCGTTGTGATGAACAGGAAGGGTAATAACTTCATTGGTATGAGCGATTTCATCTTGATCATGGGTTACCCATAACACGCCTATTTTTTTGTCACTCGTTAAATGATGGATAAATTCATTCACTATAATTTTGTTTTCTTCATCTAGGGCACTGGTGATTTCATCTAACAGTAAGACTTGTGGAAGAAATTGTAAGTTTCTAATAAGAGAAATACGCTGTTTTTCTCCACCGGAGAGTTCGTTGATCCCTTTATCTAAAATAGATTCATGCAGAGAAAATTGATGCAAATCACTGATGACTTTCTCTTTATTAAGCGGCAATTTTCGAATTTGATAGGGAAAAACGAGGTTGTCATACACGGTTTGTCCAAATAAGGTGGGCGTTTGAGTGCAGTATGAAACTTGCTGCCGATAAGTTTCTGGTGAGATGGTATTGATATCTTTCCCTTGAAACTGAATAGTTCCTTGAGTTGGTGAAATTAACGAGGCGATTATTTTTAATAAAGTACTTTTACCGCAGCCAGAAGGTCCTGTAATCAGTTTGAAGTCACCTGCCTGTAAGTTAATCTGCACATTATCAAGAATTGTTTTTTCCTCAATGCTATACCCAATGTTATTAAGTTGTAGTAGTAAGTTACTTTCTTCCATATTATCAATAACCTATAAATTAAATGTGCAGTATTTAGTGTGAATGATATTCATTTCAATATCTTACTCAATAACCCAGTGCTGATATTGTTTAATATCAATTTAGATATAACTAATATTATGCGCCAATTAACCGAAAATTTATAGGGGAATGAAAAAATGTATTTTTACGGAGCAGTTACAACATAGAGGGGTTTTTAGAAGATTTTTACAGTTAAAGATAAAGTACAAATATTCATTTAGATTATTATTTTGAACATATGCCCATTCGGAATTTAGTGAGGTATTTAATTTGAGAGATATCTCTTTTTTTTACATGAATAATATAGAACTTAATCGGCAATAAGATTATATTAATAATACCAAGTAATTTAATCTTCGTTTAATATTTTGCTGTCTCTCTAAGACAGCACTATATTTATTTCATCTATATATTCAATATCACATCATGATATTAAGGAATTAAAATGAAAAAATTTAGTGGCTATAACACCAACTTTTCACTTGATGGTAAGGTCGCTTTAATTACCGGGGGAGCAGCAGGTATTGGGTTGGCGATTGCTCAACTGTATGTTGAAAAAGGGGCTAAAGTTGCCCTAATCGATAAGTCAGATAACGTAATAACGACTGCAGAGAAATTAGGCAATTCAATTGGTATTCAATGTGATATCACAAATTCTACGGCGGTTTCTCAGATGGTAGAACATGTCATTGAGCATTATGGTCGGCTAGATATTGTCGTCAATAGTGCTGGAATTGTAGCACTGGCTCCCGCTGAAAATTTAAGTGAATCCGATTGGGACTTAACCATGAACGTGAACTTAAAAGGGACTTTTTTGGTTTGCCAAGCTGCGGGTAATGTTATGATTAATAATGGAAAAGGAAAAATTATTAATATGGCATCTCAAGCGGGGGTGATTGCCTTAGACCAGCATGCGGCCTATTGTGCGAGTAAAGCGGCAATTATTGGTTTAACCCAAGTATTAGCACTGGAGTGGAGCCCGAAAGGCATACAAACTAACGCCATTTCACCAACCATTGTCATGACAGAATTAGGTAAAAAAGCGTGGGAAGGTGAAAAAGGAGATGAAATGAAAGGAAAAATCCCTGCAAGACGCTTTGCCGAACCTTCTGAAATTGCGGCATGTGCACTATTTTTGGCCAGCGATGCATCCGATATGATTACAGGTCATAATTTAGTGATTGATGGTGGCTACAGCATCCAATAATGATATTAAATCAATAATAAAAAAAGCGAGTATAATTAGATATTCGCTTTTTTATTGTTTCATGATTATTATTTAAATAAAAAATAAGCCAAATAACATAGGTATTATTTGGCTTGTAATAGGAAATTACAAAGTAGGATAACAGATATTAATTATTGCTATATCAATTAATCATTAGGTTTTAATAATGAAAGCGACATAGTAATAAGCTTTTCTACGGTGAAACCGAAATGTTTAAATAATTGGTCCGCAGGAGCCGACTCACCAAAGCTATTCATACCCATAACTAACCCATCAATTCCTACGTATTTACGCCAGTAATCACTAATACTGGCTTCTATCGCAATGCGATAGCGAACGTGATTGGGTAAAACACGCTGCTGGTATTCTAAGGGTTGTTGGTCGAAGGTATCTGTTGATGGCATCGAAATGACATTCACATTAAAACCTTGTTCTGTCAGTTGTTTCCATGCTTCAACCGCTAACGTGACTTCAGAGCCTGTCGCAATTAATAGTAATTCAGGGGCTTCACTATTACTGCGTAAAATATATCCGCCTCGAGCGATATTGGTGAGCTGTTCGGGGGTGCGCGAATACTGTATTAGGTTTTGACGGGATAACACAAGTGCTGTTGGGTTCTGTTGATGAATGATAGCCTGCTTCCAAGCCACGGCGGTTTCTACTTGGCAACAAGGGCGCCATACTGACAAATTAGGTGTTGCACGTAGTGACATAAGTTGCTCAACAGGTTGATGTGTTGGGCCATCTTCACCTAAGCCAATTGAATCATGGGTATAAATAAGCACTTGCGGTAATTTCATTAATGAGGCCATTCTCACGGCATTTTGTGCATATTCCGAGAACATCAAAAAGGTTGCCGTGTAAGGGCGGAAACCGCCGTGTAATGAAATCCCATTTGCGATGGCGGTCATACCGAATTCTCTGACACCATAATGAATATAGTTGCCAGCAGGTTGTTTATTAATCGGCAGTGAACCAGACCAATAGGTAAGATTGCTTGGGGCTAAGTCTGCGGAACCCCCGATTAACTCAGGTAAAACAGGGCCAATAATATTTAAGGTATTTTGTGATGCTTTACGTGTAGCTATCGTTGCAGGGTTATCATTTAATTTTTGAATAAAATTATCAATGATATCTGTAAATTTTTCAGGGAGTTGATTAGATAATCGTTGAGTTAGCTGCTTAGCGAGTTCTGGGTATTGTTTTGTGTATTCTCGTAATGCTTGTTCCCAACGTAATTGTTGCTCAGCACCACGTTCTAGGGCATTCCAAAGTTCATATATGTCATCAGGGATCACAAAAGGAGGGTACTCCCAACCCAGTTGTTGGCGAGTCAGAGCTATTTCATCTTGTCCGAGTGGCGCGCCATGAGAATCCGCTGTACCTGCTTTATTAGGAGAACCGTAACCAATTGTGGTTCTACACATAATGAGTGTTGGTTTCGTAGTTTGTTGGTGAGCTTGTTCAATGGCCGCTTTGATTGCGGGTCTAGAATGGCCATCGACTTGGCGAATAACATGCCAACCATAGGCTTCAAAACGCTTTGCTGTATTATCAGTAAACCAACCTTGCGTGTTACCATCAATAGAAATGCGGTTATCATCATAAAATGCAATGAGCTTATTGAGTTTTAACGTTCCCGCTAATGAGCACACTTCATGGGAAATCCCTTCCATTAAACAGCCATCACCTAAAAATGTGTAGGTATAGTGGTCGACAACGGGGAAACCAGAGCGATTAAATGTAGCTGCTAGGGTTTTTTCTGCGATTGCCATACCAACTGCATTGGCGATGCCTTGCCCCAGCGGGCCTGTCGTGGTTTCAACACCGGGGGTATAGCTTAATTCGGGGTGACCCGGTGTTTTGGAATGGAGTTGTCGGAATTGTTTTAAATCATCAATGGATAACTCATAGCCTGTTAAATGAAGCAAACTATAGAGCAGCATTGAGGCATGTCCGTTTGACAATACAAAGCGGTCACGGTTGGGCCAATACGGGTCCGCGGGGTTGTGCTGTAAATAATCTCGCCAAAGAACTTCAGCAATATCAGCCATTCCCATTGGGGCTCCGGGGTGGCCTGAATTAGCTTGTTGTACGGCATCTATTGAAAGAAATCGAATGGCATTGGCTAATTTATTTTGTGGTTGAGTGGACATTACAAAGCTCCCAAAGTAAAAGCGCCTAAAGTAAAACTAACGTTCCCCATTTTCATACTCACTGATTCGAGCCACTTTTGGTGCCGAACGTCCTCCTTCATAATGGGAAGCCAGCCATGTATCAATAATGCTTTTTGCTAATTCAGGGCCAATTACTCGTGCACCAAAGGTAATAATTTGTGCGTCATTACTTTTTTGAGCTCGCTCAGCGGAGTATGTGTCATGGCACAGTGCTGCACGAATTCCCGTGACTTTATTGGCAACAATCGACATACCAATTCCGGTACCACAAATTAAAATACCGCGCTGGTGCTTGCCTTGTACGATCGCAGTGGCAACCGCATGGGCAACATCAGGGTACATTTCGTCTGCAACCCCAGTGTTTAAACAGTAATCAGTCACTTCAATGTTTAGTTCTGCTAAGTGAGCTTTAATCAAATCTTTCATTTCAAATGCAGCGTCATCCGCGCCAATAGCAATAGATAGCATGATAGAGATCCTTATTGTTGAACAAAAGTTCATAAACCAATCAAATGTACTATTTAGAAAATAGGATCTTATGAACAAATAATCAATAGTTGAACATATGTTTTTATTTTTATGATGATGAATTCTGTGATCTACAGCTTTAAATTTAATTTTTTTTGCAAAAAAGGTAAAAAACAGTCGTTTTAAGGCGATTTTATGAGAATTTTTGCACTGAATCACACTTTGACACTCTCACTATGGGCAAGGATGAAGAAAAGAAGGTATGGTTAATTTGTATCTTCATTGAACTTATGTTCATTTTACAAACCGCCGAGGATAGAACTATGTGTGAACACTGTGATTCAAAAGCAACGATGAGCGCAGGCATTCCAGAAAAAATGAAAGCCGTGGTTGCTTATGCACCAAAAGACTACCGTTTAGAAACTGTCGATGTCCCTAAAATTAGTGAAGAAGAAATTTTGGTTCGCGTAGAGGCTTGTGGCATCTGTGCGGGTGATGTGAAAGCTTTTGAGGGTGCCCCTAGTTTTTGGGGAGATGCAGAACAGCCCGCTTATATCAAGGCGCCAATGATCCCTGGGCACGAATTTATTGGCCATGTCGTAGGCTTTGGGTCAAAAGTGGAAGGTTTTGCATTAGGTGATCGTGTTATTTCTGAACAAATCGTACCTTGTTGGGAATGCCGTTTCTGTAAACGCGGCGAATACTGGATGTGTGAAAAACATGACTTGTATGGCTTCCAAAACAATGTAAATGGCGGTATGGCGCAATATATGAAATTCACCAAAGAAGCCATCAACTACCATGTGCCTGTCGAGATGCCAATTGAAGACGCTATTTTGATTGAACCTTACGCCTGTTCTTTACATGCCGTGCAGCGTGCCAATGTCAAATTGGGGGATGTCGTTGTGCTTTCTGGCGCAGGAACATTAGGCCTAGGCATGATTGGGGCAATTAAAAAATCCGGTGCTGGTAAGTTAGTCGTTCTGGATTTATTTGATAAACGCCTTGAATTAGCGAAAGAATTTGGTGCTGATATCGTATTAAACCCGAAACGTGATGATGTCGACAAAATTGTCAAAGAGATGACTGAAGGTTATGGCTGTGACATTTACATTGAAGCAACGGGGGCGCCTAAATCGGTTGAGCAAGGCCTGAAGATGATCCGTAAATTGGGGACTTTTGTCGAGTTTTCTGTATTTAAAGACCCAGTGACTGTGGACTGGAGCATTATCAGTGACCGTAAAGAACTGGATTTATTAGGTTCTCACCTTGGCCCATATTGTTATCCACTAGTGATTGAAGGTATTGGTAATGGTGATTTCCCAACCAAAGGCGTGGTGACGGATATTTTACCTTTAGATAAGTTTGCGGAAGGTTTTTCAATGATGGCGAAAGGCGACCCGCACATTAAAGTGGTTCTCGACCCGAACCTGTAGAGCTGTCGTGGGTTGAAAAAAAGACGAAATTAAAAATATAACGATAAAAATTGGACCTGAATAAATGTCACCCTACCAAGGCTTGTTATTCAGGTCCTAACCCAGCGAATAAGCACTGAGGTCAACAATATGATAATCAATAAACTGTCTAAAGTAACGGGGTTTTCACCAAAGTTACTACTTGGCTATTTTGGCGTCCTGATCTTTATGATGGGGGAAGGCCTAGAACAAGGCTGGCTGTCACCTTTTATAATTAGCCGTGGAATGAGTATTGAAGAATCTTCATTACTATTTAGTGTGTATGGTTTTTTTGCTGCTGTGGCCGCGTGGTTATCCGGCGTATTAGCTGAAATTTATACCGCTCGTCGTGTGATGATTTTTGGTTTTGTGATGTTTGTGATTGGCTCGGTTATTTTCTTATCTGTTGGCTTACCGAGTAACAGCCTGTCTATCATGATCCCGACCTATGCACTGCGTGGTTTTGGTTATCCCATGTTTGCCTACGGCTTCTTAGTTTGGGTAGCCTATGAGGCACCAATTAAAAAATTGGGCTCTGCTGTCGGGATCTTCTGGTTCGTTTATAGCGGCGGGCTGGGTGTTTTAGGGGTGATGTATTCGAGTTATGCGCTGCCAGTGTTAGGTGAAATGGCAACGTTATGGAGTGGACTGATTTTTGTCACTATCGGGGCATTTATTGCTATTGCACTTAACCGCAACAAAGCGGGAGATACACCAGAGGCATCGAAAGAAAAAGTATCGCTCAGCTATGTATTCAAAGGGATCACTATTGCGTTTGAGAACCCAAAAATTGGTTTAGGTGGCATTGTTCGTACCATTAATACCTCGGCAGCATATGGTTTTGTGATCTTTATGCCAATGTTTCTTGCTGACTTTGGTTTTTCCCGCACAGAGTGGTTACATATCTACGCAGCACTTTGGACAGTGAACATTGCTTTTAATCTGATCTTTGGTGTTGTCAGTGACCGCATCGGTTGGCGCAATATTGTAATTTGGTTTGGTTGTGTCGGCTGTATGGTTTGTACCTTAATGTTTTACTACGTGCCTTATTATTTTGGGCACAGTTATACCCTGATGATGATAGCCGCTGGCTTATTTGGTGCGTGCCTCGCAGGATACGTACCACTTTCAGCCATCATGCCGAGTTTAGCGCCTGAAAATAAAGGCGCTGCCATGTCAGTCCTTAATTTAGGCGCCGGTTTAAGTACGTTTGTCGGGCCTGCACTTGTTGGGCTCTTTATTAGTAGCGTAGGTGCGTTTGGCGTGATTTGGATTTTCTCGGGGCTCTATTTATTTAGTGCGATATTGATGAAATTTATTACTGTGCCGGAAGAATTACTTGAACAGTCGGCAAAGATGCAGCTAACACCAGAAAATAAGTAAAAGAGGGAATTATGAACAGAATCATTAATGAACCTGATCTTGTTGTTGAAGATGCAATTCAAGGCTATTTGAAAGCGCACCCTGAATATTTTGCACAAACAGATAACGCGCGGGTTCTAAAATACCCAAAAGCACCAATACAAGGGAAAGTGGGCATTGTCACTGGTGGTGGTTCAGGCCATGAACCTGCGTTTTTAGGCTACGTAGGTGAAAATATGCTAGATGCGGTAGCGATTGGCGAAATTTTCTCCTCGCCAACGGCTGGGGCATTTTTAGATGCGTTCAAAGCCGCAGACAGTGGGGCAGGCGTTGCTTGCTTATATGGTAATTACGCGGGCGATAACATGAACGTTAAGATGGCGATGAAAAAAGCCGAAAAAGCGGGTATGCAAGTCAAAACCGTGGTCGCTACCGATGACGTCGCTTCAGCACCTGCCAGTGAAAAAGAAAAGCGTCGCGGCGTTGCGGGTGAAATTCTTATGTGGAAAGTGGGTTCTGCCGCAGCAAGTAAAGGCTATGATTTAGACGGTGTGATTAATGCGGCACAAAAAGCGATTAATAACTGCCACTCTATTGGTGTTGGGCTAACGTCTTGTACCATACCTGCGGTGGGTCATCCCAATTTTCATATTGAAGATGGGATGATGGAGCTCGGTATTGGTCATCATGGTGAACCAGGCATTGAAATTATGCCAATTCAATCCGCAGCGCAAATGGCAAAAACCATGTTAACGCCAATTTTAGATGATATGCAGGCAAAGCAAGGTGATGAAGTTGTCGTATTAGTTTCAGGGTTAGGTGCCACTCCCGTGATGGAGCTGTACATCTACTATGCAGAGGTTGAAAAACAACTCAGTGAGAAAGGTGTGCGTATTGTTCGTAACTATGTTGGTAACTACTTTACCTCATTAGAAATGATGGGGGTAACACTGACATTAATGAAAGTGGATGATGAATTGAAAACGTTGATGGATGTTCCTGCGTATTCATTGGGTTTAACACAGGTCAAATAAGGAGACAACTATGCAAGTTATTTCAACGGGCAACGGTAAGGAAATTACCCTTGATTTAGTGAACATTATTGTTTCTAACCGTGAATATCTAAGCGAAATTGATGGTGCAATAGGGGATGGAGACCATGGCATCAATATGGCGAAAGGCTTCAACTTATGTGCTAAAGCAATTGCAGACCGTGAATTATCACTCAGTGAAGGGTTTGAAGAAATTTCTGATGCGTTGATGGAAGGCATTGGTGGTTCAATGGGGCCACTTTATGGCAGCTTCTTTATGGGGATGTCAGACAGCATTTCAGGGAAAAATGCGTTATCACAACAAGATTTCCTCGCTATGTTAAAAAATGGGTTATCTGAACTGCAAGATATCAGTAGCGCGACAGTGGGGGACAAGTGCTTAATGGATACATTGATCCCCGCAGTTAATGCCTTTGAAGACGCAACAAAATCAGGAAAAAACTTTAAACAAGCGCTTGATGCGATGCAGGCCGCCGCCGTTGCAGGCCGTGATTCCACGGTAGATTTAGTGGCTAAAATTGGCCGTGCAAGCCGCCTTGGTGAGCGTTCAAGGGGCGTGTTAGATGCAGGCGCGACTTCTTGTTGTTTATTATTATGTCAATTAGCGCAAAGTGTTGAAAAACAGAGCACATTAACCAATGCATAATTGTTTCATATAACTCTTTTCGTGGATATATAGACAAAAACTATTGCTATATATCCACTCTCTTTTATAACTCACTTATTAATTGCCACTAGAAACGCTATACTAAAACCTTATCATCCTTGTTGCGATTAACACCAATAAAGAGGAAACCACTATCTTATGGATAGATCACAAACATCTTCCGAAATCGAGCTACTGACTGAAATTGCGATAGCTTATTATCGTGATGAAATTACTCAGGAAGAGATCGCCAATAAGTTTGGTATATCGCGAATTAAGGTTGGGCGTTTACTTAAACGCGCAAAAGAAGAAGGGATTGTTGAGATCAATGTTCGCTATCATCCCATTTTTAGCACTCAGCTAGAGCAACAGCTACTTTCTCGCTTCCCGATTTCCCGTGCGTTAATTGCCCTCGACCATCCCGATGAAGAAGAACAACGCTACCAAGTTGGCACATTAGTCGCTAATTATTTATCAACAACATTACGAGACAACATGATAGTCACGGTCGGCCAAGGCCGCAATGTTGCGGTAGTGGCTGATAGCGGTGGGGCAGTTCCTGAAAAAGATTGCCGTTTTATTTGCGGAATTGGCGGAACCCACCGGCCGGGAGATTCCATCAATGCGGACCATATCAGCCGCCGCTTAGCGAAGAAATTTGGTGGAACCAGTGAAACTTTATACGCGCCTGCCTATGTTGAAAATAATGAATTAAAACAATCATTTATGAAAAACGGCACCATTAAGGAAACGCTCGATCGCGCCCGTAAAGCGGATATAGCCCTAATTGGCATTGGCGATATGAATGAAGACAGCTATATGGTCAAACTAGGTTGGTTTACACCGCGTGAAATTGTTGATGCGAGTTTAAATCAAGGGGTAATTGGCGATATTGCCGGTTATGATTTTTTTAATGCGCAAGGGCAGCATGTTGATACAGTGATGAATGACAGAGTGATTGGCCTAAGCATAGACGAACTCAAGAAAATCCCTTGTGTAATAGCGATTGCTTCCGAATCCTCTAAGGCTATGGCCATTATGGGGGCACTGCGTACGGGAGCGATTGATATTATCGCAACGAGTGCGAGTAATGTGCGGACGATTTTGAAGATGTCCCAATAGCTCGTCATACTTCAAGCTGTCGCGTTGTTGACTACGTTCATTCGCATTAGTCACATACTTGTGTATGCTCCTAACGACTCATTCACTTGTCGCCTAGCGACAACTTGAATTATTTAGAGCTATTATTAGTCATACATCAAGTTGTCGCGTTGTTGACTACGCTCATTCGCATTAGTCACATACTTGTGTATGCTCCTAACGACTCATTCACTTGTCGCCTAGCGACAACTTGAATTATTTAGAGCTATTATTAGTCATACACCAAGCTGTCGCGTTGTTGACTAGGTTCATTTGTTTGTTACCTAGCTGTAATTAGAATCATTCATGCCATCTATTATAAAATGGGTTTACATAACCTAATGAGTTACCTTATTATTTTAAAATATATATGGGAGATGGCATTCCTCCTTTTTACAAAACCGCCCGTAGAGGGCTAATGATGCCTACGTTAACCTATTGATTAGATAGGGTACGTAGGTATTATGTGCCCTAATTTAGGGCATAAATGATCTATACTCGCCATACTTCGAGTATAACTGGGAGACTTTCCTTTCATTTATCCCGCCAAACATTAAAGGAAGTTTCTATGTATGCCTCATTATTTGCAATAGCGATTGGTTCAGTGCTTGGCGGATGGCTAAGATGGTTTGTTAGCTTAAGACTCAATCACCTTTACCCAAACATTCCACTAGGCACTGTCGCGGTCAATTTGCTTGGTGGCTTTGTCATTGGCTTTGCCATTTCGTATTTTGCCAATGCAAATATTAGTCCTGCCTATAAATTATTCATTGTGACGGGCTTCTGTGGTGCATTTACCACCTTTTCGACCTTTTCACTCGAAGTGCTGGTGCTAATCCAAGAAGGTAAATTGGGCTTCGCCATTAGTACCATCGCCATCCACGTAATTGGGGCGTTGATTTTTACCTTACTCGGTATGCTGTACCATAACTGGCTGACACAGGGATAATTTATTTATTTGCTAATAATTGATGTGCAGTGGCTTCATCGGTCACTAAGCCTGTTACCCAACTGCCATTCATAACAGCTTGAATTGCTTTTGTTTTGTGCGCGCCACCCGCAAATGCGATCACAGGCTTATTCGGGGAGGGGAACAGTGGTACACTGGTGTGAGTGTCATCCAAAGTTGTAGAAAGTCGCTCGCCATTAGCTTGGATAAAATGCCCCAATAACTCCGCGGCTACCCCTTTTTCTAATAGCATTTCCAATTGTTCATCTGTGACAAAACCTTCGGAATTGAGTGGACAGCCTTTGCCGACTTCACCAATACCAATAAAGGTAATATCTGCATTCAGGGCTTTTTCCGTGACTTCCTTATACACGCGATGTTGGCACCACATTGCTTTATCTTCTGGGCTATCGGCGTACAGTGGCGCAGGTAGAATATAGTGTCGGCATTGTAATTTTTCTGCAAAACGTAATGGAATATCATAGCGTGTTGCTGAGCTATCACGGGCAATAGCGCCTATTAATGAAACACATTGGTGCTGGGAGGTTTCTAGGTAAGGAAGGGCATCAATAATACTGCGTAATGTTCTACCTGAACCAATACCAATGACTTGAGGCTTATCGGGGTCGATTAATTGTTCCATGAGCTCAGCACCGGCCACTGAAATCATATCGAGCGTCGCTTCTGTATCAAGTTGCCCTGACGGGACAACAAAGCAATGTGTTAGGTGATACTTTTGCTGGATTTCATTAGCGAGTCTTAAACACTCCGTAATAGGGTGCGTGATTTGCACCTGAACCATACCTTGTTCTTTTGCTAGAGAAATAAGGCGTTGGGCGACTTGTCTCGATAGCCCAAGTTCATGTGCAATTTCCTGTTGTGTTTTGCCTGCCACAAAATATAGCCATGCCGCACGTGCAGCTTGTTCCATTTTTTTTAATTCTTTCTGCATGGACATTCTCCTGCTGGTTTCGCTTATTGTAATTCTGGGCAATTGTTTATTAAAAGGGCAAAAGTCAATACTGTGAGCATTATCGCAGTAATTGTGATCAGATTGAAACTAAAATATAACAAACGGGCATATGCCCAAAAAAATAGCAATTATTTAATTTTAGGTTAAGGAGTCACAATGCTAAAGCAGAAATCAGTGTGGATGCACATCGGTGCTGGGTCATTTCATCGTGCTCACCAAGCGTGGTATTTGCACCGTTTGATTCAACAAGGGGATGATAGTTGGTCAATTGCCTTAGGGAATATTCGCAATGATGCGAATGCATTGCTTGATAACTTAGCCAAGCAAAATGGGGAATATACCCTTGAAACAGTCTCACCTGAAGGTGAGCGTCATTATGAAAAAATTACTTCTGTGCGCAAAGTATTACATTGGGATGAGAATTTAACCCAATTAGTGGAACAAGGCTGTGATAAAGCAACACGTGTTATTGCTTTCACGGTCACGGAGGCGGGCTATTATTTAACCCCGCAGCATGAATTAGATGCAGAACAGCCAGACATTAAAGCCGATTTAACGGGCAAAATGAGCACGATATACGGTGCATTAACACAAATTTTACGCGCACGTTTAGCGGCTCATGGTGAACCTGTCACTTTGTTAAACTGTGATAATTTGCGCCACAATGGCGAACGGTTTAGACACGGCTTTTTATCGTTTCTACAGTTAAAAGGTGAAACTGAGCTATACCAATGGGTGAAAGAAAATACGCGTTCGCCGAACACTATGGTTGATAGGATCACGCCTCGCCCAACACCAGATGTTGCTGAGCGTGTTAAACAGCAAACGGGTTGGGATGATAAAGCACCTATCATGGGAGAAGCATTCATTCAGTGGGTGATTGAAGATGACTTTATTAATGGACGTCCTGCATTAGAAAATGTCGATGTAGAAATGGTTGAGTCCGTTTTACCGTGGGAAGAAGCGAAAATTCGTATTCTGAATGCAAGCCACAGTTGCATTGCTTGGGCAGGAACCTTAATCGGTTTGAGCTTTATTGATGAAAGCACCTGCCAATCTGCTATCAAACAAATGGCATGGAATTATGTGACGCAGGATGTGATCCCGTCATTGTCACCAAGCCCCCTTGATTTAGAACAATACCGTGATGTAGTACTCGCGCGCTTTAGTAATCCATATATTCAGGATACTAATCAACGCGTTGCCGCCGATGGTTTATCAAAAATTCCCGGGTTTATCACGCCAACTTTACAAGAATGCTATCAGCGCCAGCAGACTCCGGCGGCGACGGCTGTACTACCCGCTTTATTTTTCGTGTTTTTACAGCGTTGGGCTCGTGGTGAATTACCTTATGAGTATCAGGATGGTGTGCTGGATGTCGAGCTATATCAAAAAATGATGAATAGTAGTGATGCATTGTCGCAATTTGTCTCCAGTGAAATGCTATTCGGTTCACTTGCTCATGCTACCGAATTCCACGAATTGATGAGCAACACCGTTGAAAAAGTTGAAAATTGGCTCAAGTCACCTCAACAACCTCTGTAAGGAGAAAGGCGATGTACCTCGGAATTGACTTAGGCACTTCAGAACTTAAGGCTGTATTAATTAATGCTCAGGGTGAAATTGTTGCCTCAAGCCATATGGCATTAACAGTACAAAGGCCACATTCTCAGTGGGCCGAGCAATCGCCAGATAGTTGGTGGGAAGCCACCAATGCGGTTGCCGCTACCTTGCGCCAAAAAGCCCCAGAAGCATGGGCGGCAGTAAAAGCGATTGGCTTATCGGGCCAAATGCACGGTGCGGTATTATTAGATAGCCAGCACCAAGTACTTCGCGACTGTATTTTATGGAATGACACCCGCAGTGCGAAGGAATGTGAATGGCTCATGGAAAATCACCCTGAGTTTCTAACGATTGGCGCTAATTTAGTGATGCCAGGTTTCACAGCACCTAAATTATTGTGGGTTGCACGTCATGAGCCTGAAATATTCAAACAAGTTGCCAAAGTGTTGCTTCCTAAAGATTATTTACGTTGGAAAATGACCGGTCAATTTATCAGTGATATGTCTGATGCTTCAGGCACATTGTGGCTGGATGTGGCTAAGCGTGATTGGTCAGATGAATTATTAGCGGCAACTAATCTAACGCGTGAACAAATGCCGGCTTTAGTTGAAGGAGCTGAAAAAAGTGGTGTGTTACGGGCCGATTTAGCTTCGCAATGGGGTTTAAGTGCAGATGTGATTATTGCTGGTGGAGGGGGGGACAATGCAGCCTCTGCAGTGGGCGTTGGCGCAATTAATGATGGCGATGCTCTGATTTCTTTGGGGACATCTGGTGTTATTTTTGTGGTTAATAATCAACTACAAGCAGCACCACATCAGGGTGTCCATGCTTTTGCTCATGCATTACCAAATCGCTGGCACCAAATGAGTGTGATGTTAAGTGCCGCCAACTGTTTACGGTGGCTTTGCCAACTTCTTTCTACAACTGAAAATCAGCTAATGGAGGAAGTGGGGAAATTGACCGATGACCAGAAGAAGCTAGCGCCTGTATTTTTGCCTTACCTTTCAGGGGAAAGAACGCCTCATAATGACCCCTACGCAATGGGCTCATTTTTTGCGTTAAGAAATGAAACAACGCGTGCTCAGCTTGGTTATGCGGTGATTGAAGGTGTGACCTTCGCCCTGGCGGATGGCATGCAGGTTTTAACGCAAACAGGAACGCAAATTAGTCGGTGTAGCTTAACGGGGGGAGGAGCACGTAGTCCTGTTTGGGCGCAGCTGATTGCTGATGTTATCGATATACCAATTGTGACCCACCCAGCGAGTTCATCGGGAGCTTTAGGTGCGGCTCGTTTGGCATGGCTGGCGGACGGCGGTAATACAGAAACCGTGTGCCAAAAACCAGAGGTGTTAAGTACCTATTTACCGCAGAAACAGTACCAAACTTGGTTAAATCAACGGCTTGATGTTTTCCGTTTATTATACCAACAGCAAAAACAAGCAAGGGAATTATTGCCACAGTAGGCGAGTGTGGCGGTGTTTCCCTACACATCACCGCCACAGCTATCTCTTCGCGATTGATTAAAATAACAAAATTAAAATGAGGAAACTGCAATGGAACAGAAGCAGTATTGGCTTGGTCTACCTAAGCATTTGTTCTGGGGTTTTATTGCTATCGCTATTTTTATGAGTGGTGATGGCTTTGAAATGGCTTTTCTATCAAAACATATTACTGATTTAGGGTTTACACCGGCACAATCAGCGATGGTATTTACTGTCTATGGCTTAATGGCCGCTGTTGCGGCGTGGGCATCTGGTGTTGTGGCTGAAATTATCACCCCCCTAAAAGCCATGATGATCGGGTTCATTCTCTGGATTGTCATGCATGCATTGTTTATGGCGTTCGGTCTGGGCATGAAAAGCTATACCTTGATGCTACTATTTTACGGCATTCGTGGATTAGCTTATCCATTGTTTATTTATTCATTTATGATGATGTTGGTGCAGGTCATTCCTCGAGCGCATCTTGCTGCCGCTACCGGTTGGTTCTGGGCGATGTATTCTGTCGGAATTGGTGTCATTGGTAGCTATTTACCTAGCTTTTCAATCCCAATGATGGGAGAAACGGGAACATTATGGATGGCAATTGGTTGGGTCGCTATTGGTGGCGCAATTGCTTATTTTAGCCTGCGTCATATTCCAGTTGATCGCTCTAAAGTTAATTTACCAATGAAAGATAAAATGGCCGAGTTATCCCGAGCTGCGACTATTTTATTCACGAATAAAGATATTTTTATGGCAAGCCTGATCCGGATTATCAACACAATTTCATTGTTTGGTTTTGCGATTATTATGCCATTATTATTTGTTGACCGCTTAGGGTTCACCATCTCTGAATGGTTACAGATTTGGGCCGTTTTCTTCTTTGTGACTATTTTTACGAATATTTTTTGGGGAATTGTTGGTGAACATATTGGTTGGGTTCGCCAGGTCAGATGGTTTGGTTGTTTAGGAATGGCAATATCCAGCTTAATGTTTTACTACTTACCCGTTTATTTTGGTCATAATTTTGCCATCGCATTAATACCTGCTATTTTATTGGGTATCTTTGTGGCTGCTTTTGTTCCAATGACTGCGGTATTCCCAAGTATTGAGCCACATCATAAAGGTGCTGCAGTTTCGATTTACAACCTTTCTGCGGGGTTAAGTAATTTTGCCGCACCAGCAATTGCCAGTTTAGTCTTGCCTTTCTTTGATATTGTGGGCGTAGTGTGGGCCTATACAGGTTTGTATATCTTTGCAGGTATACTGACATTCTTTATTAAAGTGCCACAACCCGGCTTTGAAAATAATCGCAAAATAAAACCAGCTAAGGTGGCGACTGAACAACAAACCAGCCATTAATTTACTTTACCTAATATCATCAAGCCCTGTAGATAGTGAATTATCTTTGGGGTTTTTTCTTTATTTAATTCACCTCTATTATTGAGACAAACTAAATTGGACATGAAGGGATATCGTCCTTTTCAAAGGTAATATAAAGAGAAACGGTTTAAAAATAAAATAAAGTAGAATATTTCCTATAAATAGAAATCTGAGTCATATTTATAAGGTGATTTTTCATCTTATTGCGATAATTATTGAAAATACAGCGCTGGACAATAGAATATAATTTCATAGATTAAAAAAACAACTATAGTCGATTTGTTTATAAATAAATACTTAAATGACATAAAATATTAACTTCTAAACCTGCATTTAGAGAATATTAAGGTGCATGCCCTCTTTCAATGTTATATCTGACTATTTAATTCACAGCTTATCTTTATTCCAAGCTGTTTAAATCCGGTTTTACTCTCTATACATCTGAATTTTAGGTGTTATGATGAATTTTGTTGCAAATTCGTGTATTTATAGCGAAATACTCTCTATACTGGTGTTTTATTGCGCCAAATAAAATTTATAATCTAATTTTAATTAAAATTAATAGTTTGTAATACTAAAAAATAATCTAATAAAAAAGATAAGTGCGGGGAAAAAGTTATGTCACAGATGTTAGCTCTGTTTCTGATAGTAGGGATATTATATATAGGGGATGCTATAGCCGTTAGAACTAAGGCTTGGATCCCATCTGTATTTGTATGTGCAGTGCTCTTTCTTTTAGGTTATTGGACTATTTTTCCGAAAGATATTGTGAGTATTGCCGGTATTCCTCAGGTGGTTGCGGTTACCTTGATGTATTTGTTAATTACAAATATGGGAACCTTATTATCGCTAAAAGAATTGTTGCGCCAATGGAAAACTATTCTTATCTCTTTAGCTGGGATTCTAGGCATCATTTTATTAACCTTTATTGTTGGTATAACTTTATTTGATTTAAATACGGTATTAGTTGCAGTTCCTCCGTTGGTTGGTGGTATTGTTTCTTCGTTAATTATGTCAAAAGGTGCTGCGGAGGCAGGTCTTGTTGACCTTTCGGTTTTCGCAATTTTAATTTACGTCATGCAGGGGTTTGCAGGTTATCCATTAACTGCGGTGATGCTAAAAAAAGAAGGACGCCGAGTTTTAGAAAAATATCGCAATGGCCAATGGCAAGAAACTTTACCGGTAGATGGGGCAAAAGAGGTCGAAGTTAAAACGGTGGTACCTGAAGATGAAATGCCACGTATGTTTAAAAAAATCCCTAATCATTATAACACCAGCTATTTTAAATTCTTACGCTTAGCTGCAGTAGGCTATTTGGCTTATTTGGCCTCATCTTATGCTGCTCCTTATGTGAGTATTAGCCCATTTGTATTGTGTTTGTTATTTGGTGTTATTGCTTCTTCATTAGGTTTCTTAGAAAGGCAGCCGTTACAAAAAGCTAATGGCTTTGGGTTCGCAATTATGGCCTTAATGTTGTTTATTTTTGATACATTAAACCACGCAACCCCCGATATGTTATTACGCCTAGTTTATCCGATGGTGGTGTTAATTAGTGCAGCGGTTATTGGGATGTACCTTGCATCTTGGGTGGTTGGTAAAATATTAGGCGTCACCAAAGAAATGGCATTTGCTGTTGCGCTAACTGCGTTATATGGCTTTCCAGCTGACTACATTATTACTAATGAAGCGATCAACGCGTTAACGAAAAACGAAAAAGAACGCCAAGTATTAACTAGCCATATGTTAGGGCCAATGCTAGTTGGTGGCTTTATTTCTGTGACCATGGTTTCTGTTGTATTAGCAGGTATTATGGTGGCTTATATTGTTCCAATTGCAGGGTAAAAATAATGGAAACAAGTACTTCAAGAATTCAGCGCCATTTAGAACAGTTGGCAGAATACACCGCAACGCCGGGTCAGGGTACTACGCGGATGAGCTATAGCGAACAAGATAAACAAGCGCGTGATTATCTAAAACAAGAAATGCACGCCTTAGGATTACACGTTCGTGAAGATGCTATCGGCAATATTTATGGGCGCTTAGAAGGCCAGCAACCGGATTTGCCTGCAGTCATAGTCGGTTCACATTTTGATTCGGTCCCTCACGGTGGGGCATTTGATGGTCCTGCGGGGATTGTCACCGGTTTGGATGTTGTGGCGCGTATTCGCGAACAAAATTTAACACCGAAATATCCCTTAGAAGTGATTGCGTTGGTTGAAGAAGAAGGTACCAGTTTTGGTCGTGGTTTGATGGCTTCGAGTGTAATAACAGGGCTAATTGGCACCAAAGAATTATATCAGTTAAAGGATAGGCAAGGCGTGAGTGCTGCTGCACGCATGGTCGCAGCTGGGTTCAATGCAGACAATGCAGCGCAAGCGGTTCTTAATCCTAAAAATGTCAAAGCGTTCTTAGAGCTACATATCGAACAAGGCCCAGTGTTAGAACAGGCGAATGAAGATGTAGGGATCGTAGAAACTATCGTAGGCATCAGCCAGTTAGAAATTAAATTGACAGGTAAAGCAGGCCATGCAGGTACCACGCCGATGAATATGCGAGCCGATGCATTAGTGTGTGCTAGCCAAATCATTAGCCAAATCCCTGCGCTAGCAATGGCAGTGGGGGATAATACGGTGGCGACTGTGGGGCGGTTAGCGGTATTGCCGAATGGGGCTAATGTCATCCCAAGTGAAGTCACTTTTAGCGTTGATATTCGTTCCAAAAATGATATTGCGTTACGTAAGGTGATTGAGCAAGTTATTGAGTTAACTGAGCAAGTTAGCAATTCATTAGCTATTTCAAGCGATATTGTTCAGCCGTTATATGTTCAGCCAACGGAGCTCAATAGTGATATTCATCAACTAATGCAACAACATGCTAGCGACCAAAACTTACGTTTTCGTTCAATGGTCAGTGGCGCAGGGCATGACACTATGATTTTTGCAGGTATTACTCAAACAGGGTTGATATTTGTGCCAAGTCGTAATGGGTTAAGCCATCATCCAGATGAATGGACGGATTATGCACAAATTGCAAGAGGTGCAGATGTGATGTTTGCTACTGTTAAGTCATTAATAGAATGCTAATTAATAAATAAACCAGGTAAATCATCTGGTTGTGTAATAGGGTAAAAAGGTAGAAAAATGATCAACAAAACAATTACAGCGGCAATCAAAAAACACACACCGGAAATGATTGCTTTTCGTCGTGATCTACACGCTCACCCTGAACTACCGTTTGAAGAAATACGTACTACAAAACGTATTGCAGAAGAATTAGACAAAATTGGAATAGCGTATCGATTAACCGAACCGACAGGTGTTATTGCTGAAATTAAAGGCGGTAAGCCAGGTAAAACAGTTGCTCTGCGTGCAGATATAGACGCATTACCCGTTTTGGAATTGAACGATTCATTAGAATATAAATCGACTATTGAAGGTAAAATGCATGCTTGTGGCCATGATGCGCATACGGCAATGCTATTAACCGCAGCTAAAGCGTTGTATGAAGTACGTGAAGAATTAGCCGGTAATGTGCGTTTGATTTTCCAACCCGCAGAAGAAATTGCTCAAGGCGCATTAGCCATGATCAAACAAGGCGCAATCGAAAATGTGGATAACGTTTTTGGTATGCACATTTGGACAACCACACCATCAGGAAAAGTGTCTTGTAATGTGGGAGGCTCTTTTGCTTCCGCAGATTTACTAAAAGTCACCTTTAAAGGCCGTGGTGGTCATGGTTCTATGCCAGAGGCCACCATTGATGCTGCGGTTGTTGCTTCTGCATTTGTCATGAATTTACAAGCGATTGTTTCCCGTGAAACGTCTTCTTTAGACTCAGCCGTGGTCACGATAGGTAAAATGGATGTCGGGACACGTTTCAATGTTATCGCTGAAAATGCAGTATTGGACGGCACGATACGTTGTTTTGATATCGAAACTCGTAACCGTATCGAAGCTGCGATCCGTCGTTATGCAGAGCATACAGCGGCTATTTATGGGGCGACTGCGCATGTTGATTATATCTATGGGACATTGCCTGTTATTAATGAGGAGCGTAGTGCGCTACTGGCTCAGTCAGTGATTTCACAAGCTTTTGGTGAACAAGCTCTGATTAATGAAAGACCGACACCGGGGGGTGAAGACTTCAGCTTCTACATTGAAAATATCCCAGGGTGCTTTGCTTTGTTAGGCACTGGAAATGCCGAAAAAGACACTCAATGGGCACATCATCATGGCTGCTTTAATATTGATGAAGACACGATGGCGACAGGGGCTGAACTTCATGCGCAATATGCGTGGAGTTATTTACAGCAACAGGAATTTTAATTGAGTATGTTAATGCTATTAGGGCTAGTTATTTTGCCAATACCGGGGTTACCACTAGCCCTACTGCCTATTTATTTTGCCTATTAAGATTGGTTAAAACTGCGAATAGCGGCCTATTGTATGGCTGCTATTTGTCGTGATGAGTAAAAATAGCTTCTCTTAAACGCTGTTGTTGTTCAAAACGTTGTTCTTGGTTGATTTGCTGATCATGGGATAGCTGCATTAGCATTTCATTCATATTATGAACTGAGCTTTCTTCAATCAGTTGATTTATTTTTTCAACAATTTCATCATAGTAGGACATAAAGCAGGCTCCAATTAATATTCACTAAAGTTATCATAACGCAAAATTTAATGGGTTAGATAGGTGATTAATTCTGTTTATCGATCACCATAACTGCCATCGTATTGGGTTCTAAGGCTCGCATTATATGCGGCTCATCTCCGGGGTAGTGAATATAGTCCCCAACCTGTAACTCAACAGGGTTATCCAATGGGCCGACTAACGCTCTGCCGGACATAATAATGATGTGCTCGCTGACACCATGCATATGAGGCTCTGAAATACGGTCACGACCGGGCTGGGCAACCACAGTATAAATATCACGTCGCGAATCTGCAGGGGCTGATGAGAGCAAAAAGGCCAAATAGTTCGCGTGTTCAGCGCTGACCGGTATCGCCTCCCCATGACGGATCACAGTGACAGCCTCTTGTTTTTCTTCAATTAATCGTGCAAAAGGAATGTCTAAAGCCACACAAAGTGCCCATAAAGTTTCAATGCTTGGGTTACCGCTACCAGATTCCAATTGAGAAAGTGTAGATTTAGCGATGCCCGCTTTGCGAGATAGCTCTGATAGGGATAGCCCGCTTTTTTGTCTTTCACGACTAAGGGCTTTCGAAATCAACTCAATGGGTGGGGAAGGTAGATTCAATGTTAATTTTCCTATTTAGATTGCACTTTATACTATCTATCGACATAATGAACGAATGTATTATATATCGAACGGCCTAGGAATGCTAACTTCAATAAGCTCAACATTAAATCATAGTACAGTGAAAAATATAGCTCTTGTCTGTTTTGCTGACTTAATTGTCGGCATTTCTTATGGCGCATTAGCGCTTTCGCAAGGTTTTGATTGGTGGGTACCACTTACTTTATCTATTTTAGTGCTCGCAGGGGCGTCTGAGTTTTTGTTTATTGGTGTTATTTTTACAGGAGGTAGCCCGCTTTCTGCTGCACTTGCGGGGTTGTTAGTCAATTCACGACATATTCCTTTTAGTTTTGCAACTAACGAATTAACGGGGAAAGGAGCGAAGTCATTACTGGGCTACCATATTATGAACGATGAGAGTGTTGTATTTGGTTTAGCACAAGAAACTGAATCAGAAAAACGCGCAGCTTTTTGGTTGTGTGGGATAGGTATTCTATTGTGTTGGCCAATAGGGGTCGTGATAGGTGAGGTATTGGGTAGCTTTATTAGTGATACGCATATATATGGGATGGATGCGATGTTTCCTGCAATTATTTTAGCGCTTTCATTGCCTGCGTTATCGGATAAACGCCTGCGGTTAACTGCCATTATTGGTGCAGTTATTGCGGTTGCAACCACACCAGTATTACCCGCGGGGATCCCTGTATTACTGGCATTATTGAGCTTGGTTATTTATATAAGGAAATAATAATGACAAATAACCCATGGTTAATTATTAGCGGTATTTTGTTGTTGGCGGCAGGTACTTATTTAATGCGAGCGTCAGGTGCTTTGTTGCGCGGCCGAGTGATACTTTCTGAAAATAGTAAAATGTTATTTTCAGCAGCAGCCATTGTCATTTTATTCTCAGTGGCAGCGACGTCGACATTATTTTCCGGTGATGAGATTTCTGATTGGCCTAAAATTGTAGGCGTGCTGGTGGCAGGGGTCCTAACGTGGTTTAAAAAGCCATTTATTATCATTGTGTTGTCAGCTGCGATTGTGACTGCGTTACTTAGGTTATTCTAAATAAGGTTATTCTAAATAAGGTTATTCTAATTAGAGTTAATCTGAATAGCGCATATTTATGTAGCTTATATAAGCTAGAGCAGATAAAAAAGTGACCCCGACTTGAAGAGAGTTGGGGTCACTGAAATTTACTCAGTGAGATCTTTTATTGTTTCAGAAGAGCCATTTTTTTGGACAGAGGCAATCCCTTTTAGCGCAGATTGCTTGGAAGCATACATTTCACTTTTAGCAATCACTTCATGATTTGCTGCTTTTAAAACGAAATAGTAAGGCTGAGCAACGTCTTTAGTGGATTTTTTTAATTCAAAATACCCCATGTTAAGCTCCTGATTTTCTATTGAAAGGATGTCAAACAAAGTGTTAATAGGTAGCTGATATTAACAATCTGCTTGAATTAAGATTAGTCGCTATTAGGTGTTATTACTAGGGGAAAAGATTCAATTCGGATAAACTTTTTTTTAAAAAAAAGCCTCTGGGAAGCAGAGGCAATCGTAGGATATATAGAACTCTTTATTATCTGACTAAAATATCGGCTTTTTCTTGTAACAGCTATCTGGTTGTACTTATCGATATAAAAGGTTTTGCCGATAACTTCATTAATCCTCATTGATACTAACTGTTACTTTGCAGTTGGAGCACCAATTGGTTCTGGTGTTGGCATGGTATTCATTGGTTTAAATTCAGGGACTTCCATCACTGTAACTTTGACAATATAGCGTTTGCCATCTTCAATTTTAGGCGCACTATTGGCCAGTTTTTTTACAGTTTCATTCGGTGTCGTCGTTTGTTCTGCCACGCTGTATACCATATTGTGATGGTTACCCATGTGTTGACGAGGCATTTTATGATTCACACCATTTGCTGCCGCAGTAAAACCGACGGTTAATAATGCTAAGGCTAATAAGCTTGTATTTAATTTTTTCATTTCAGTTTCCTCTGTATTGGTGATGAGCAAATCATTCACCAATTCATTTCGTCTCGCAATTGCTTTTACCTCCCCTGACGGAAGCTCCATAATTACTGCACTTTTTATTCAAGCTTATTCCATAATTTTTATAAAACAGTAGGTTAGTAGACGATAATTTACATTTTTAGACCACTTGTGCTAATGCAAATTTCAGTGCTGGAGACATCAAAGGGGATAGTCTAGGATGGTAAGTTAGGTTCAACAAAACTCTAACAAAGTGAGTGTGTATGTCAGATAAAAAAATTCCCCTTTCGTTGCTCGACCTTGCACCAATCATTCAGGGTTCGACAGCGAAAGAGGCCTTTGCTCATTCTCTTGATATTGCCCAACTAGCCGAAAAACTCGGTTATCATCGTTATTGGCTTGCGGAACACCATAATATGACAGGGATTGCAAGTGCGGCCACCTCGGTATTAATCGGCTATCTTGCTGCTAATACGCGCACTTTACGTTTAGGTTCTGGTGGTGTCATGTTACCGAATCATTCACCGTTGGTGATTGCAGAGCAATTTGGCACGCTAAATACACTTTACCCTGAACGTATCGATTTAGGCATAGGGCGTGCACCAGGAAGTGACCAACGGACGATGCAAGCTTTACGTCGCCATATGAACACGGATATCGATAATTTCCCGCAAGATGTAGCGCAAATTATTAATTGGTTTGATGCCATAAACCCAGATCCAGCAGTGCGTCCAGTACCGGGGTTTGGCGAAAAAATTCCAGTTTGGTTGCTAGGGTCGAGTTTATACAGTGCAAGGTTAGCTGCGCAGATGGGGCTCCCTTTTGCTTTTGCTTCTCATTTTGCACCTGATTTGCTATTACAAGCGTTGGATGTTTATCGTGCTAATTTCCAGCCATCGCAGAGACTACCTAAGCCGTATGCAATGGTTTGCATCAATATCATTGCCGCAGAGACTCAACGTGAAGCGGAATTTTTATTTACATCGATGCAGCAAGCCTTTGTCATGCTACGTCGTGGCCAACCCTCTCAACTTCCTGCACCAGTCGAGAGCATGGAAAACATTTGGTCACCTGCCGAGGAATTTGGTGTTCAACAAGCATTAGGGATGTCACTGGTAGGGGATAAAACCAAGGTACGCCATGGGTTGGAAACGATATTGAGGCAAACTCAAGCGGATGAAATTATGGTTAATGGCCAAATTTTTGATCATCAAGCTCGTTTGCACTCTTTTGAGTTAGCGATGCAGGTAATGAACGAAATTATGTAATGTATATAGCTGAGCGGTTAACACCAGTGCAAGGAAGCATTTTTCAGACTTGATGCAAAAAAGAGATAACCCAGAAAAATCTGGGTCATTGACGGCTAGCAAGCTATTTGTGGTTGATGAGGCTCTAAGGGGGGTAAACCGTGAGCAGCACGCGCTCTATCGCAGGCTTCGTTGTAAACACCGTCCTGCCAAGATTGTTCGAACTCACGACACGGTGTGGGTCTTTGTGCGTAAATCGAACAAGACACACACTCACCAATAGTGCCCTCTAAAGCAGTACAGCGGGTATTTTGTTTTTGATTGGTGCCATGCATACAACTCATAAATGGAGTAATTTGCTCAGTTAAATGTTGTGGTACAACACCACCGCCACTTTCTGCCTCAGCCCAATAAAAAGAGACACGAAAATAGGCACAACATGCACCGCAGCTTACACAAGGGTTTTCAGAAGATGCAGTTTTTAGGATATGGACATTATTAGTCATATTAAAAAACCATAAATGATGTTGATAAAATACCCATAGGAAATGGGTTGACGCAACACAAGCAGGAAGCTCAAGAAAACGTTGCTCAGGCTTTATTATCTTACGTAATTCCAGTTTATTGCAATATTATTTAGCACAAAAAACTGGTTTTTTTAATGTTCACCAAGATTAATAAAATTGACGTATTTGTGATAACCATAAAAAAACCTGCCAGAAGGCAGGTTTTTGTTTGAACTATGATGACAAATTAAACGTGTTTTAAATCTGCGTCATCATTTTGGTTGAATATCGCTTTATCGGTTTCACCCATCAATTGGCTAGTCACAGTACCTGCTGTCATTGAACCACTGACATTCAACGCAGTACGGCCCATATCAATTAATGGCTCAACTGAGATTAACAGAGCAACTAATGTGACAGGTAAGCCCATTGCGGGTAATACAATTAACGCTGCAAAAGTTGCACCGCCACCAACACCAGCAACCCCTGCTGAACTGATAGTAACAATACCGACTAATGTCGCAATCCACAGTGGATCGAATGGGTTGATTCCCATTGTCGGTGCCACCATTACCGCTAACATTGCAGGGTAGATACCGGCACAACCATTTTGCCCAATCGTTGCACCAAAAGATGCTGAGAAACTAGCAATGGACTCAGGGATACCGAAACGACGTGTTTGTGTTTCAATATTCAGTGGAATACTTGCTGCACTTGAACGACTCGTGAATGCAAAGGTTAACACTGGCCCAGCTTTTTTAAAGAATTTAATCGGGTTTAAGCCTGTTGTCGCAACTAAAATACCGTGTATGACAAACATAATGCCTAATGCAACATAAGAGGCAATAACAAAGGTTCCTAAGTTGATGATGTCATGTAAGTTTGAACTTGCTACAACTTTAATCATCAGCGCCATCACACCATACGGCGTTAAACGCATTACTAAGCGAACTAATTTCATTGCCCAAGCTTGCATAACATCAATTGCAGCTAAGGCTTTTTCACCACGCTCTTTATCATCTTTAAACAATTGTAGTGCGGCAACGCCGAGGAAGGCAGCAAAAATAACGACACTAATAATCGATGTTGGATTTGCTCCAGTTAAATCCGCAAATGGATTTTTTGGAATAAATGATAAAATTAATTGAGGTACGGTTAAGTCAGAAACTTTCCCAATATAATTGCTTTCTATTGCAGATAAGCGAGCAGTTTCAGATTGACCTTGAACTAAACCTTCTGCGGTCAGGCCGAATACATTGGCAATTAAAATACCAACTAACGCAGCAATAGCAGTGGTAAATAACAAAGTGCCAATTGTTAAAAAGCTAATTTTACCCAGTGAAGAGGCTTTATGTAATCTTGCCACCGCACTTAGAATTGAAGCAAATACCAATGGCATAATCACCATTTGTAATAGCTGCACATACCCATTTCCGACAATATTAAACCACAGAATGGAGTCTTTTACCGTTTGGTGGCCACTACCGTACACGAGGTGCAGTATTACCCCATAGGCAACACCGAAAACCAGACCGACTAAAACTTTTTTAGATAGGCTCCAGCCTTTAGCCCCTAGTTTTGCCAACAGTATTAGTAGTGCTACAAAGCCGAGCACATTAATAATTAGAGGAATATTCATTCCGAACTCCAAATCATATTTTTATAAGGTGTGTTACTTGCCCTTTAATCCTTATTTGTTATAAGGATTTAGTTACTTCAAACAACTGGTTATATGTTATCAGCTGATAAAACACATTTCTTATACTAAAAAGTAATAAGATAGTATTATTCATACTTACATTATATGACAAAACTATAAATTATGTAGGGAAGTATGTATCTATTTGATTATGAATGTATTTTATAATCACATCAACGTGATTATAAAAATCGAATTGGTAACCTGCGGGTAATAAGCAGGCACAAACGGTCAAAATAATGGCAACAAAGCGTTCTCCACGTTGGCTATTTTTACCGCGGATCATGGGAAAACAAAAACGTTGGGGGAGTGGCCATAGTAACGGTACCCCCGAAGGCGTGAGCATATCGGCGACTAGATGGCTGATATAACCCAATAAAAAGGCTTGGATAATATCATTTGGGATTGCCCATTCTGTAGGTACCCATTGATAACAAGAAATCATCAATAGAAACCATGCAACTAGGCTATGAGTAAACCCACGGTGCCCGCAAAGCTTGGAAATGGGTAATGAGAAAATCCGCAGTAATCGACCAGGAATTGAGGAGGGGTGGTCAATATCGGGCAATAATGCGCCTAATAAGGCTCCTGGAACCATGTGCAGCCAATCACCATGAGCAATCTCTGGGGTGATTTGAAGTTTATGAGCCATTATTAAAGAGGCGACGGAAAAAAGCAGATGCCCTTCAGCTGTCATGGTGGATAAAATACCATCTGTTTATCTATACAGTTGATTGGCAGTATAAAGTGTTTGAAAAGAATATGATAGTACTAGAAAGGTAAAAAAACTCTTATTTATTAGCAGATAAGGAAAGGATTTTATAAATTAACACAATTCCCCTACCTAAGTTAGATAGGGGAGAACACTTCTTAGACACACAAAGTATTCTTAACGTAAATGTTCAGCCTTTAAGTCATTCAGTGAGGCTAGTTTGATATCGGCTAAACCAAAGCGCGGATCATTAAAATGCTTGCTGTCAGGTACCACAATTGAACGCATTCTGGCCGCTTTTGCAGAAATCATACCGTTAAATGAATCTTCTAATGATGCGCAATTGACCGGTTTAGTTGATAACTCAGCTGCTGCTTTAAGATAAACTTCAGGATGAGGTTTACTCAAGGGTAAATTAGCCGCAGAAATAACCGCAGAGAAATAATCACGAATATCCAGAAGGTTTAATACTTTTTCCAACATGTATAAAGGAGAAGCAGAAGCCAGGGCAATTTTTAAATCCATTGACCGGCAAAGTTCCATGGCATGTTGCACACCGGGTAGAATAGGGCGAGTTTCTTCAACTAAGCCAACAACACGGTCAATGATGCGTTGTGTGGCTTCTTCTTGGCTGCATCCTTGCCAAGGGGAAGCGTGGTACCAAAGCTCCACCACATGGTCAATACGTAAACCTAAGGTATCAGGCAGGGTATCAGCAATTGAAACGTCGACACCCAATTGTGAAAAAATCTCAAGTTCAGCCTGTGCCCAAAAAGGTTCCGAGTCGATCAGTAAACCATCCATATCAAAAATGACCGATTGGATGGGAAGATTATGGTACATGTCAAAACTCCATTCATGTCGTATCTATTAACGAAGGAGCAATGATATCAGTAAACAGGCTTCAAGCGTATTACTTGAGGTCAGTATTAGGGCAATATTGAAGAATTATCGGACAGCATGAAGTAAAAATATAATGATAATTAATAACCATACTATTTTGATTAGTCTGAAAGTCTAAATATAATTATCAATTATGAATTGAAATTTGGAGACGATGACTTTTTTCAGCTATGATTAGCGTTGAAAAATCATTGTAAAAATTTATCAAAAATAATAACGCTGAGGAAAAGCAGTAATGAATTACCATAATGCCAATTATGTCGCAATCGGCAAACGTATTCTGGGTTGGGTTGTTTTTCTGTTAGCATTAATTTCGACATTGGCGTCTTTAATTAAACTGGCTGGCATGAAGGGGCTTGCAGGTGAAGGGATCAATGCAGTCGCTAATGATTTTATTAAATTAATGGCGGAAATGGCCCGTCAAACTACGCCTTTCCTAAATTTCTTTTGGAATAACTCACCAGTACCTCAAGTTGCTAATGGGTTTTCTGGCAGCAATATCGGCTTTATCATCATTTTTATTTTTATTTTTGTTGGGCTTGCATTAAGTGCATCAGGTTTGCGCATGTACCGACAAATTAAGTTTATCCGTGAAAGCTTAGAAGACCACGTGATTATAGAAAAAGCAAAAGGCATAGACATCTCAAAAGAAGAACTAGAAGCTAAGGTAACTATTCCACGTCACACCATTTTCTCTCAATTTTTTCTTCTTTATTTTTGGCCAATTGTATTGGGGGTTGGCTTGTATTTTCTTCTACGCTTCCTTAACTGGTAATTTTCGTCATACTTCGAACCCTAGCTGTGTTGGCTTCTTTTGGCTAGTCGGGGCTCATACTTGTGTATGTTCCCCAAACTATCCTCAATTGCCGCCTTGCCACGGCTCGAATTATTTAGAAAGTTAAATTTTCGTCATACGTCACGTTATGAGGGTGTTGGCTGCGTTTAGCTACTCGGGTCACATACTTATGTATGCTCCCAGAGATATCTGCACTTGCCGCCTACTCATAACGCGAATTATTTAGAAAATTAACTATTCGTCGTACTTAATATTAAAAAACAGGAGCTTATTTTTCGTTGAGTAGGTTATCAATAATTGTTTGTGCTTGGTGGTAGCTTTGTTCATTACCAAAGATATGGGCTTGATTGAGTAAATAATATAACTGATAGATTGGTTGCCTATCTAAAAATCCATTTGGCAATGGCCAAACACTTTGGTAGCCATCGATAATTTGGATCGGAAGTTCTTGATATAACGGTAACATCGCAATATCACATTCTCTATCGCCCCAATAACAGGCGGGGTCATACAGCACTCCTTCAATATTTTGAGTGATAGCACAGTTTGCTGGCCATAAATCACCATGTAATAAAGAAGGTTGTGGTTGATGTCCTGCAAGTTTGTCCTTAACAATATCGACAATTTGCTGAATATCGCTAAATACCATTCCTTTTTCGGAGGCGAGTTGTAATTGTAAGCCAATACGCTTTTCTGCAAAAAATGAATTCCAACGCTTTTCCCAGCCATTAGGCTGTACAATTGTGCTTAGCATTGTATCAAAATCAAACCCGTAACTAGGCTGCTCTTCCCATTGATGTAAACGCGCTAGTTGTTGACCAAAATGCCATGCATTGGTGTTATCGAAAGGTTTTAGGGGGAAATATTCGAGCAGAAGAAAACTATGGTGCTTATTACTGCCAACACCGTAAACCTTAGGAACGGTTATAGTTTGGCTTTTAGCGAGCATTTCAAGTTGTTCAGCCTCTTGTTTAAATAAAGGCAAAAACTCACGCCGATTTTGTTTAATGAACACGGTGTGTTCGCCATAGTCAATTCTTAACGTATGGTGAATATCACCACCAGAGAGAATGACTTTGTTACGTAGCTCTGCCTCACCTAAGTGTTCACTTAATAAACGACACATTGCTTGCCACATGACTCACCTCGCTCTGCTTTGGTCTTCATTAATATAATACTATAGCGGCAGTTTAGGAATTAACAGTGATAATTGCTTAAAAAGAAGCCGCTATCACGAAATAGTTAATTAATTATCAGGTTGATAACTATAATCAGAGAGTGACTCAAACTTAACGTGTGACGAACTAAATGAGAATGTTCAAATAATGGGAAATAAGTAGCTACAGACCTCACATTATCAGCGAGAAGCCTAGCAATGAAAGTTTATGAGGGATAAGTATGGGCGGGATTAACGTTGTACGACGAAAATGCGTTAAAACATTAGGCTGGTAGTAAGTATTGGTTGTTTTAATAAAAAGCTGAACTTACGAATTTGTGAGTTCAGCTTTTTACTTTTAGAGCATTCAATTATCAGGCTGTATGCATACTTTGTGGGTTAGCTTGCCCTTTTTTGCGGGCTAATACGATTTTGCTATACAGTAATGCAATCACAAAATACACAGCCTGTGTAACAACGATAGTTGGTCCGGTTGTTGCGTTGATGTGAAAACTCAGGATAGTCCCAATAACGCTCGATGTTACCGAAGCAATGATAGCGACGATGAGCATTTTCCCAAAACTACGGCATAACACAAAAGCAATGATGCCTGGGGAAATTAGCATTGCAATCACCAAAATAATACCAACTGCTTGCAATGAAGCAACAATGGTGAGAGCGAGTAGCGATAGCAAGCCATAATGGATTAACTTCACAGGCAAGCCAATGACTCGTGCTTGGTTAGGATCAAAGCAATACAACATGAAATCCTTACGTTTCAATAGGATAATTGCAATGGTTACCCCTGCAAATAGTAATATTTGTTTAAACTCGCTATCGGTTATCCCTAAAATATCACCAAATAGAATATGCGTAAGGTGCTGTTCGGTATCTATTTTAGCAAACATAACCAAGCCGATAGCAAACATGCCTGAGAAGACGATACCCATCACCGTATCTTCTTTTATACGGCTATTTTCCTTTAAATAACCTGTAGCCACAGCACAAAACAAGCCAGATGCAAATGCCCCTATTGCTAATGGGATACCGAGTAAAGAAGCAATAATGATCCCCGGTAAAACGGCATGGGAAATTGCATCGCCCATCAATGACCAACCTTTCAATACTAAAAAGCAAGAGAGGATAGCGCATACCGTTCCGCTGACAATGGCTGTAATCAATGCTTTTTGCATAAAGGGAAATGCAAACGGAGCCATCAGTAAGTCAATGAAATCACTCATGAGATGCTCCTTGTTGGTGTGATTGGTGCAGCCGGGCGACTTCCTGTTTGGCTTTACGTTTTGAGGCAAAAATACCGTGCTTAGGTGCAAAGAAAAATGCCAGTAGGAAAATAATGGTTTGTAAGGTGACTATTAACCCACCTGTAGCACCATTAAGGAAATAACTGATATAAGCACCAACAGCACTGGTTACGGTACCAATCGTGACTGAAATAATGAGTAAGCGTTTAAATTGGTCGGTTAATAAATAGGCAGTCGCACCTGGTGTGACGACCATCGCAATCACAAGGATTGCGCCAACTGTTTGTAAAGCAGCAACAGTACACGCACTTAATAATGTGAAGAAAATAATTTTTAGGCGTAGAGGATTCAAACCTATTGAGCGTGCATGGCTTTCATCGAAAAAAACGGCTAATAAATCTTTCCATAAGCACAACAGGATAATAAATGAAACGCCGATAATAATTTCTACTTGTAATACGTCAGAATCCGCAATACCTAAAATATTACCAAAAATAATACTTTGTACATTAACAGATGTTGGATTCAATGAAACAATCAACAAACCTGCCGCGAAAAAAGTAGAAAAGATAAAGCCAATAACAGCATCTTCACGTAAACGAGTTAGATGCTTTATTAATGTCATGGCAAGTGCCGCAAGGATCCCGGTAAAAAAGGCGCCTGCCGCATAGGGTAAACCTAAAGCATAAGCACCCGCCACCCCAGGAACAACGGAGTGGGAGAGGGCATCTCCCATCAATGACCAGCCTTTCAACATCAAATACGCCGATAAGAATGCACAGACAGCACCAACAATGGCGCTGACCCAAATGGCTTTTATCATAAAATCATATTCAAAGGGCTGTAATAACATCTCAATCATTCGGAACCCTTAGCTTGGTTTTTTCGAACGGGTGCATCATGGTCATGACCATAGAATACAGCCGCTCTTTCATCATCGGTAATGACGGTGACAGAGCGCGGGTCATCATCGTCATGAAGCTCTTGACCAGACAGGTTAATATGACGCAATACACCACCGAAAGCTTGTTGCAGGTTTCGTTGCGTAAATGTCGTTTCAGTAGGCCCGCTCGCTAAAACAGTGCGATTGATTAAGATAACATGGTCGCAGAACTCAGGCACACTGCCCAAGTTATGAGTTGAAACGAGAATGAGATGGCCTTCGTCACGCAAACTACGTAGCAGGTCAATAATGGCATTTTCGGTTTTAACATCAACTCCAGTGAAGGGTTCATCGAGGAGTAAAACTTTACCTTCTTGTGCGAGCGCCCGCGCTAAAAAAACTCGTTTTTTCTGGCCTCCTGAGAGCTCGCCTATTTGTCGATGCTCAAGCCCTGCAAGGTCAACTCGCTCTAATGCCATTTTGACAGCGTCTTTATCGGCTTGTTTAGGGATGCGAAAAAAACCCATTTTGCCATAACGACCCATCATCACGACATCAGAAACGAGAACGGGAAAATTCCAATCTACTTCTTCTGTCTGTGGGACGTACGCAATCACGTTTTCTTTAAGCGCGGTTTTTATCGGTTGATCATTTAATGTCACACTGCCAGAAGATGGGGTGACAAGCCCCATAATAGTTTTAAATAGCGTTGACTTACCACTACCATTTACGCCAACTAAGGCACAAATAGAGCCACCAGAGATAGTAAAGCTTGCGTCATAGATAGCGGTGTGACCATTATTATATGTCACAGTCGCATCATCGACGATAAGATTCGGGTGTTCGAATTGACTTGAGTGATTCATATTACTGTGAAAATCCTTTCGCTATCGTGTCTACAGTCGTATTTAAAAGGTCAATATATGTTGGTACTGGGCCATCAGCAGTTGAAAGTGAGTCTACATATAATACGCCACCGTATTTTGCCCCTGTTTCTTTACTGACTTGGCGAGCCGGTTTGTCAGAAATTGTACTTTCACTGAATACTACAGGGATGTTGTATTTACGGACAGTATCAATTACCTTTTTTACTTGTTGAGGAGAGCCTTGCTCTTCCGCATTGATTGGCCATAAGTAGACTTCTTTAAAGCCGTAATCATTAGTTAAATAGCTAAATGCGCCTTCACTTGAGACTAACCAACGTTCATTTTCAGGAATGCGATTTAAGCGTTCACGCAAAGGGGCGTCAAGCTCAGCAATTTGTTGCGCATATTTTTTTGCATTGGCATTATATGTTTCAGCATTTTCAGGGTCATATTTGACCAGAGCTTGACGAATATTTTCAATATAAATCTTAGCATTAGCAGGAGACATCCATGCATGTGGGTTCGGGTTGTCTTTATACTCACCTTCACGGATTGGCATTGGCTCAATACCTTCAGTGACCACGACAGCAGGGACATTTTTAAAGTTTTCAAAGAAACGTTGGAACCACACTTCCAAATTCATCCCATTCCATAAGATTAAATCTGCGTCATAGGCTTTCATGATATCTTTAGGTGTCGGTTGATAACCGTGAATTTCTGCTCCAGGCTTTGTTATAGACTCGACAATTGCCGCATCTCCAGCTACATTTTGAGCGATATCTTGAATAATAGTAAAAGTGGTTACGACTTTAAACTTTTTAGCAAAAGCAGGCTGACTAAAAAAGATGATTGCTATCAAAGCAAACATACTAGTTAGTAAAGGTGCAGATAACCGAGATACGTTCTTCTTCATAAAAGTTGACCCTGACATTATTGGTTTAGCGTTTATTAACATACAGTTGTTAAGGTTTATAACAATTATATTTTATATCTCAATTGATAATGATTATCAATATCAATTGAGAAAAATAAATATAAAAAGTGTGGAATAGCATTATTTGTCATTATAGGCTTCTAAGTCCCATGGTTATTTGTATGACTAAAACACGTCCTGAAGTAAAAGTTAAGTAAAAATTATTTTATTTTTCTTAGGATTAGTTATTCTGCCATCGGCTTTCATCGCAGAGGATTCGACAGTGAAAAAAATAATTGGCGGTACTTTTGTGTTACTGCTACTTGCAGGTTGTTCAAGCGAACCAGATAGGCCTATAACAAAACAGCGAATGTTAGAGCCTAGCGGGCCAATAACAGCACAAAATACGGTATTTCCAAGAACGCCTTTTGATGAATTTATTCGTGACTCTGCGGCTCGTTACAGTGTTGATGAAACTTTAATTAGAGCGATTATTGAGGTCGAATCTAACTTTAGACCTGAAGTTGTCAGTAAATCCAATGCAATAGGTTTGATGCAGATTAAAGCTTCGACAGCAGGACGTGACGCCTATCGTTACCAAGGGAAATCGGGGGAGCCGAGTTCTCGTGACCTAAAAGATCCACAAAAAAATATCGATATTGGTACAGCTTATATTCGTATTTTAAGGGAACAGCACCTTGCGGGAATAAGCCATCCTCAGACATTATATTATGCAACGGTTGTTGCTTATGTGAATGGGGCAGGAGCGTTATTAAGAACGTTTGATAATGATAAAGGCCGGGCGATAGCGATGATTAATCGCTTATCACCGGAAGAGTTTTATCAACATGTACAAACAAAGCACCCTGCACCGCAAGCCCCACGCTATTTGTGGAAAGTCAAAAATGCTTATAATGCACTAGCGATGTCTTATTGATATTCTCTCATTAAGTGTGGGAGTTGCGCGACAATTTCAACAATGCCGTTGATAACAAACTGCACTCCCATACAGATTAATAAGAACCCCATCACCCGCGCGATAGCATCAATACCACTGTTTCCAAGCCACCTCATGATAGAAGTTGCGCCTCTTAAACCAATCCAAACGATAAGACTTGCAATAAAAAAAGTAATCACGGGGGCAACTTTTAAGACCCATGGAGCAAAACTCACATTACCTTGTAATGATGCAGTGGAGCTGATGATCATCGCAATAGTCCCCGGGCCTGCAGTACTTGGCATTGCAAGGGGAACAAAGGCAATACTCGGTGATTCTTGGCGTTTTTTGGGGACATTTGGGTCATCAAGCGCATTGGTGGTCTGGTCTTCTCCTACATCACTACTAGGGAATAGCATGCCAAAGCCAATAAATGCCACAATTAATCCACCGGCAATTCGCAACCCTGGGATTGATATTCCAAATGTGTTCATGACTAATTGGCCTGCATAAAAAGCGATTGTCATGATTGCAAATACATAAATAGAGGCCAACAGCGATTGATGATCACGCTGTTCTTTTGTCATATTAGCAGAGATGCTTAGCATGACCGCAATTGCAGTTAAAGGGTTGGCAAGAGGAAGTAACAGTACCAGGCCAATACCAACGGCTTGAAATAGCTCAAAAAAGTTTGTCATGGAAGTTAGATTCAAGCTCCTGATTAATGTGAATAAAACACCTTATCCCAAATGATAGCAAAATTTCTTATAGATCTGTAGGTTAGCATTTATATCTAGTAAGGTGTTTTGTGGTAGGAGTACTGCGACAGTACTGATGAGTAAAAGTCAGTATTATTAATTTGTAGATAATTGGAGTTGTTCACATTAACTGTGGATAACCGTGGCCTTGAACTGTGAGTAACTTGTTTTTTTTGTTAAATAACAATTGGATGAGTTGTTGTGGTAAAAGTATTCAATTTTTATAGGCAAAAAAAAACCTTTTTATAGGGGTATAAAAAGGTTAAGGGCATTTCGTAACAGGTTGTCTTTAAGTTGATATGGAATGTAGTATATCTGCTGCAATGTTATTTACTGATAATTTATGTAAATTCATTAAAAGAATTCAATGTAACAGATAACCAAAGAGTAAAAAAATATATTAAACGGAATCAACCATTTAACTTTAGCTGTAACTGATTTAGATAAAAGTATTGGTTTTTATCAATCACTACTTGGTATGAAGTTACATGCGAGTTGGAAAAAGGGCGCCTATATTTCCTGTGGCGATTTATGGTTGTGTTTATCATTAGATACAACTCGCCAATTTTTGTCCCCAGAAAAAACGGATTATACACACTATGCCTTTAACGTTGATGCGAAAGACTTTCTTATCGTTGTTGATAGGCTAATGCAAGCGAATGTCATTGTCTGGAAAGAAAATAAAAGTGAAGGAGATTCTTTTTATTTTCTTGATCCGGATGGCCACAAATTAGAATTACATGTAGGCGGTTTATTACAACGCTTAAAGAGCTGCCAAGAAAAACCGTATGAAGAAATGAAATTTTATTAAAAAGAGTTATGGATTTCTTTACAAAGGATTTTTAGTTTTAAAAATAGCTTTACGCAGAGTTGTATATCCTATTTTCAGTTAATTTTGAGTAATAGGAAAAAGAATGAAAAAACTTATAGCGACATTAGCCGGAGCGTCTATGCTATTAGTTTTGGCAGCCGCCATGGTACTAATCGTTTTTCCTCAGCAGTGGAAGCAAAGTATTTATCCGAATATATCTCAAGTCTTACCAACTTCACTCAGTGCTATTTTACCGCAGAGTTTAGCCAGTAATGATATTTGTAATAGCTTAGAGGATAACCTGCAAAGTTTTGCTAACTATCTTAAAGTGAATCAGGATATCGTTGATGTAAAAGGAATGAATAGTTTAGATGAACAACTGGCTAATATTCAAACCAGAATTGATTCTATGCCAAGTGATGTCCGAAATTTAGTTTGCCAGCAGGAATACAGTAAATTAGAAGGTTTAAAAAGTGTGTTTTCATTAGGTTCCAGTAACTAATCTTTTTGCAGTTAATATTACCCCTCTATATATTCTTCCACTCAAATTTATATATTCATATATGTTATGCTAATAACATCATGTTGGCTTAAGGGTAATGTAATGAATATATTTAAATTGCCATTATTGAATTGGTTAGTGGCTAATGGCATTGCGGTTTATTTTCTTTTCAGGCAAGGTCTTTTAGACTGGACATTTTCTGGTTGGATGGGAATTTTAGGTATATTAGTTGCGCTGGAGAGTGTGAGTTGGGTCGCGACGAGTCTTTACTACTTTTATAAACATAAAACATCACCAAATCCTACGGTTAAGGCAACGCATTTAGTCACTAATGGGCCTTATCAATTTTCACGTAATCCGATGTATTTAGCTTTTACATCAATGAGCTTGGCTTTAGCTTTTTTCTCGCACTCTTCTTACTTTTTGGTCGCAGGGCTAGTATTTTGGCTGATTACTGATTTATATACGATCCCACAGGAAGAGCGTTTTTTATCTGCATCATTTAAAAATGAGTGGGAAGATTACAGTAAGCAAACGAGACGTTGGTTATAGATTAGTAGAAATGAGACGCTTTATCATTTAATCTGTTTTGTATACTACAAAATTTATACAAAATATATTAAGGATAATAATGAACTATCAGGTTGCGCCATTTTGGATATATTCGGGTAAGCTCGCGTGTTTTATAGTGATTAGCGTATTTTTTGCTTTTTTTTCGGTAAGTGGTTTTATGCTTTATTTATTTACCGTTGGGATTGTTTGGGCTGTCGTAGTCTCATTTAAAATTCATGGAATGAAAGAAAAAGGAATAATCTTAAAAAATAGCGATGTTTCTGATTGGATGGTATATGTGAATGGTATTCCAGTCCAAGAAAGAAGACAAACTCTGTCCAATCCCTGTTTTGCAACGATACAGCATGCGAAGTCATTCTTTAGTATTGCCTTTATTATTCGGGCGCTAATTCAAATTATCTTTTGTGTCTATTTATTTTGGCAAATAGAGAAATTAGATAACATTTTTGTACTATTATTCGGGTTAATTGCCACGTCCTACATCGTTTATTCATTATGGCAATCAATTCAATCGGTTATCATTCTTCAACAAAATAAGATAATCAGTGAAGAGTTAATCGCACCTAGTGGATCCCGTTGGTATCGTGTGTTTTTCAAGCAAAAAGAAAAACTATTTCCTGCATTGGATAACTTATTCATCATTTAATCGGGAAGGCGTTGATTTTTCATATGAAGAAGAACAATTCACGGTATTACGCTATCACCATAAAATAGGTCTGTGTTATCATTAGCAGTTGAGTTGCTCACGATGTAACGAAATAGGGCGTTTTAAGTTTCCCATATTTGTGTACATATCTTGCATAGTGAAGTGAGAAATCGTTAGTAACGTATTGATTTATAACTTTGGAATAATCAAGCAAGTGATCTTTCGTGTGGGTCACCACTGCTGATAAGGATTTTTTAATGCCTGTTATTACTCTTCCTGATGGAAGTCAGCGTCAGTTTGACCATCCCGTTTCTGTGATGGATGTTGCTCGAGACATCGGAGCGGGTTTAGCTAAAGCCTGTATCGCGGGTCGAATTAATGGCGAACGCGTTGATGCATGTGAAATAATTGAACATGATGCAAATGTATCCATTATTACGAGCAAAGATGAAGACGGACTCGAAATTATTCGTCACTCTTGTGCTCACCTGTTAGGCCATGCAATCAAACAATTATGGCCAAACACTAAAATGGCGATTGGGCCGACTATCGACAATGGTTTTTACTATGATGTTGATTTAGACCACATGCTGACCCAGGAAGACTTGGAAAAGCTTGAAAAGCGCATGCTTGAGCTTGCCAAAACAGATTATGATGTGGTGAAAAAACGTGTTTCTTGGAGCGAAGCTCGTGAAACATTTGTGGCTCGAGGCGAAGACTATAAAGTTGAAATATTAGATCAAAATATTAGTCAAGATGACCGCCCTGGTTTATATCATCACGAAGAATATGTTGATATGTGTCGCGGTCCACACGTACCGAATATGCGTTTTTGCCACCATTTTAAACTACAAAAAGTGGCTGGTGCATACTGGCGTGGTAACAGCGATAACAAAATGCTGCAACGTATTTACGGCACCGCATGGGCTGATAAAAAACAATTGGCAGCCTATTTATTACGTTTAGAAGAAGCAGCTAAACGTGACCACCGTAAAATTGGTAAACAGTTAGATTTATACCATATGCAAGAAGAAGCGCCGGGAATGGCATTCTGGCATAATGACGGTTGGACAATTTTCCGTGAACTGGAAACCTTCGTACGCACTAAACTGAAAGCTTATAATTATCAAGAAGTGAAAGGGCCATTTATGATGGACCGCGTATTATGGGAAAAAACAGGTCACTGGGATAACTATAAAGACGCTATGTTCACGACGTCATCTGAAAACCGTGAATATTGTGTAAAACCAATGAACTGCCCAGGTCACGTACAAATTTTTAACCAAGGTTTGAAATCATACCGTGACTTACCATTGCGTATGGCAGAATTTGGCAGCTGTCACCGTAATGAGCCATCAGGTGCATTGCACGGCTTAATGCGTGTGCGTGGCTTTACTCAGGATGATGCACATATCTTCTGTACTGAAGAGCAAATCTTAAGTGAAGTTACTAGCTGTATTGAAATGATTTATGATGTTTACGCAACTTTTGGTTTCGAAAAAATTGTTGTAAAACTATCAACCCGTCCTGAAAAACGTATCGGTACTGACGAGATGTGGGACAGAGCGGAAGAAGACTTAGCCAACGCCCTGAAATCAAAAGGTATTGAGTTTGAATACCAACCAGGTGAAGGCGCATTTTATGGCCCGAAAATTGAGTTTACACTGTATGACTGCCTTGACCGTGCATGGCAATGTGGTACTGTCCAGTTAGACTTCTTCTTACCGGGTCGTTTGACAGCTTCCTATGTAGGTGAAAACAACGAACGTATCGTTCCTGTTATGATCCACCGTGCAGTGTTAGGTTCACTAGAACGCTTCATTGGTATCTTAACAGAAGAGTATGCAGGCTTTTTCCCAACATGGTTAGCACCACAACAAGTGGTTGTAATGAACATTACTGATAGCCAAGCAGACTATGTTCAAGAATTAGTAAGCAAGCTGCAAAGTGTTGGCATTCGTGCGAAAGCGGACTTACGTAACGAGAAAATCGGCTTTAAGATCCGTGAGCACACACTGCGTCGCGTCCCTTACATGTTAGTATGTGGTGATAAAGAAGTTGAATCAGGTAAAGTCGCTGTTCGTACCCGTCGTGGTAAAGACTTAGGCAGCCTTGATGTCAACGAATTCATGACAAAACTGCTTGAAGAGATCCGCAGTCGTCAACTCAATCAGATGGAGGAATAAGGTATTAAAGGCGGAAAAAAACTCCCAACAGCGCGTCCAAATCGTATTAACGATGAAATTCGCGCAACAGAAATCCGTGTCACTGGTTTAGACGGTGAGCAACTTGGTGTTATGAGTGTGCGTGAAGCCCTCTTTAAAGCAGAAGAAGCTGGTGTTGACTTAGTCGAGATCAGCCCAAATGCTGAACCACCGGTTTGTCGTATCATGGATTACGGTAAATATCTTTATGAGAAAAGCAAATCTCAGAAAGAACAAAAGAAAAAACAAAAAGTTGTTCAAGTGAAGGAAATTAAATTCCGTCCAGGAACAGACGAAGGCGACTACCAAGTTAAATTACGTAGTCTAATTCGCTTTTTGGAAGATGGTGACAAAGCTAAGGTGACACTGCGTTTTCGTGGTCGCGAAATGGCTCACCAACAGATTGGCTTGGAAGTGCTTAACCGCATCAAAACCGATCTGGATGAACTGGCATCTGTTGAATCATTCCCATCAAGGATTGAAGGACGCCAGATGATCATGGTATTGGCACCAAAGAAAAAATAATTAAGCCAGTATGGTTATAGCGAAGTAATTGCTAGAGTCTAGCAGCGCTCATTTTGGGCGCTGCTTCTCTGTTTTATCCGAGTTTTCTTTTTATTAATGATGAAAGTAATCTCATAGTAGCTAAGATACGGGTGTATTTTATGTCTTGCTATTTGCTTCATTAATGAATAAAGATAATTACGTCAAAGCAATATTTGGCCTCAATAGCCAAGTTTTCAAACAGTTCAGTGTGATTTATTGCAAGATTTACTTGAGTAATCCGGCAATAAGCATTAAAATCCGCGGTCGAATCACTTTGTCAGTGCATAGCGCATGAAGACAAACACAGAATATCGTACACACGTCAGGTATTAACTATTGAGTGACGAGTGTATTTGCTTGAGAGAAGCAAATCTCTTTATCCAATTGGAGGAATGAAGTATTAAAGGCGGAAAAAGAATCCCAACAACACGTCCAAATCGTATTAATGATGAAATTCGTGTTCCAGAGGTCCGTTTAACGGGTTTAGACGGTGAACAGTTAGGCATCATGAGCGCACGCGAAGCGCTTGAAAAAGCTGAAGAAGCAGGTGTAGACCTAGTTGAAATTAGCCCAAATGCTGAACCGCCAGTTTGTCGTATTATGGATTACGGCAAATTCCTTTATGAGAAGAGCAAATCTCAAAAAGAGCAAAAAAAGAAACAAAAAGTTGTTCAGGTGAAGGAAATTAAATTCCGCCCTGGTACAGATGAAGGTGATTATCAGGTCAAACTACGCAACCTGACTCGCTTTCTGGAAGATGGTGATAAAGCTAAAGTTACACTACGTTTCCGTGGTCGTGAAATGGCTCACCAGCAGATTGGTCTGGAAATGCTTAATCGCATCAAAGCTGATCTGGAAGAGCTGGCATCCGTAGAGTCTTTCCCTTCAAGAATTGAAGGGCGTCAGATGATCATGGTGCTGGCACCGAAGAAGAAATAATTAGGCCTGCAAGTAATATTCATTTATAGCAATATAGATGTTATTCGCCTAGTTAATTCGTAGTTAATCACAATGCGAAGTTGGAAATAAAAGAAATGCCAAAGATTAAAACTGTACGTGGCGCAGCAAAGCGCTTTAAAAAAACTGCAGGCGGTGGCTTTAAGCGTAAGCATGCAAACCTTCGTCATATCCTGACTAAAAAGTCAACTAAGCGTAAACGCCATTTACGTCCGAAAGGAATGGTATCTAAGGGCGATCTGGGTCTGGTAGTAGCTTGCCTGCCTTACGCATAAGTAAACAATTTAGTTAATTAAGATAAAAGACGATAGGAGATAGCTATGGCTCGCGCAAAACGTGGTGTAATCGCACGTGCACGTCACAAAAAAATTCTGAAGCAGGCGAAAGGTTACTATGGTGCACGTTCACGTGTTTACCGCGTAGCGTTTCAGGCGGTAATCAAAGCTGGTCAATACGCTTACCGTGACCGCCGTCAACGTAAACGTCAGTTCCGTCAACTGTGGATCGCACGTATTAACGCTGCGGCTCGTCAGAATGGTCTGTCTTACAGCCGTTTCATTAATGGCTTGAAAAAAGCTTCAATTGAAATCGACCGTAAGATTTTAGCAGACATCGCAGTTTTCGATAAAGCAGCATTCACTGCTTTAGTTGAAAAAGCGAAAGGCGCTTTAGCTTAATTGTTTGCTTGAAAAGAGGAGGGTAACTTCCTCTTTTCATTTATAGCTATTTGTGTTAATACTTTAGACTCAGATAGTTATTAGGAATTTATTCTATGCATTTTGTGATTTTTCGTTTCTTTTTTTACTTTAGCACCTGAATTTCGGGGGCTTTTGCGCGTAAATAGAAAGAAGAAATGAAAAGTTACGCTAAAGCCTCCTTAGGGAGGCTTTTTTGTTTCTAGTTTTAAATTAAGTGCAGTAAAATCAGTTAAGTATTCATTCATTACCAAATAGAATGTGAAGCTTAAAATATATAGTGAATAACTAGCAAAAAGACCAAGCGGTCATAAAGGGGAAACAATGCCACATCTCGCTGAGTTGGTTGCACAGGCAAAAGCAGCCATTGAACAGGCCCAAGATGTTGCTACGTTGGAGTCAGTGCGTGTTGAATATTTAGGCAAGAGCGGCCATTTCACACTACAGATGAAAACGTTGCGTGATCTGCCTGCTGAGGAACGTCCAGCAGCAGGGGCTGTGATAAATGAAGCTAAAGTACAGGTTCAAGATGCACTGAACGCCCGTAAGGACGCGATGCAAGCTGAAATTCTTAATGCACGTCTAGTGTCAGAAAAAATTGATGTGTCATTACCAGGGCGTCGTATGGAAAATGGTGGGTTACACCCAGTCACCCGTACAATTCAGCGAATTGAAGAGTTTTTTGGCGAATTGGGTTTCTCTGTAGAAACAGGTCCAGAAATCGAAGATGACTACCATAATTTTGATGCGCTAAATATACCTGCTCACCACCCCGCGCGTGCTGACCATGATACTTTTTGGTTTGATGCAAAACGCTTACTGCGAACGCAAACATCGGGTGTACAAATCCGTACAATGAATGGCCAACAACCACCGATTCGTATCATTGCCCCAGGTCGTGTATATCGTAATGACTACGACCAAACGCATACACCTATGTTCCATCAAACAGAAGGCCTAATTGTTGATAAAGATATCAGCTTTACCAATCTAAAAGGTACATTGCATGATTTCTTGAATAATTTCTTTGAAGAGGAAGTTCAAGTTCGTTTTCGTCCATCTTATTTCCCATTCACAGAACCTTCAGCAGAAGTTGATGTTATGGGCAAAAATGGCAAATGGTTAGAAGTATTAGGCTGCGGTATGGTACATCCAAATGTATTACGTAACGTAGGTATTGACCCAGAAGTCTATTCAGGTTTTGCATTTGGTATGGGAATGGAGCGCTTAACAATGCTGCGTTACGGTGTTTCTGACCTACGTGCATTCTTCGAAAATGATCTTCGTTTCCTCAAACAGTTTAAATAAGGCGGGTCTATCTCATGAAATTCAGTGAACTATGGTTACGCGAATGGGTAAACCCGGCGATCAGTAGTGAAGCATTATCAGAACAAATCACGATGGCAGGTTTGGAAGTTGACGGTGTAGATGCGGTTGCTGGCCAATTTCACGGTGTTGTTGTTGGTGAGGTGGTTGAGTGTGGTCAACACCCCAATGCAGACAAACTGCGTGTCACAAAAGTTAACGTGGGTGGTGAGCGTTTATTAGATATCGTCTGTGGTGCACCAAACTGCCGTCAAGGTCTGAAAGTTGCTGTTGCTACCGTGGGTGCAGTATTACCCGGTGATTTTAAAATTAAAGCCGCAAAATTACGTGGCGAGCCTTCTGAAGGTATGCTGTGTTCTTATTCTGAGCTGGGTATTTCCGATGATCATAGCGGAATTATTGAATTGCCGCAGGATGCCACTATCGGTACCGATATTCGTGAATATCTAAAACTTGATGATAATGCGATTGAAATCAGCATTACACCTAACCGTGCAGATTGCTTAAGTATTCTTGGGGTTGCACGTGATGTCGCAGTTATTAATAAATTAGCGTTAAATGAACCAGTTATTAATGCTGTATCTGCGACAACAAAAGATACATTCCCAATTCGAGTCGAAGCGCCAAATGCGTGCCCACGTTTTTTAGGGCGAGTGATCAAAGATATTGATGTTTCAGCACCGACACCAATGTGGATGAAAGAAAAGCTACGTCGTGGTGGAGTCCGTTCTATTGACGCTGTTGTGGATATTACCAACTACGTTTTATTGGAATTGGGCCAACCTCAACACGCCTACGATCTAGACCGTTTAGACGGTGCTATTGTTGCTCGTATGGCTAAAGATGGTGAGAAACTGGTTCTTCTTGACGGTAGCGAAGCAACATTGAAATCAGACACCTTAGTAATCGCTGATGAGTCTAAAGCACTCGGGATCGCGGGTATTTTTGGTGGTGAGCACTCAGGCGTTAATAACGAAACCAAAAATATTTTATTAGAGTGTGCGTTTTTTGACCCATTATCGATTACAGGCCGCGCACGTAACTACGGTTTACATACCGATGCTTCACACCGTTTTGAACGCGGTGTTGACCCACAGTTGCAGTTTAAAGCGATTGAACGTGCAACCTCACTGATTGTGGATATTTGCGGTGGGGAAGTGGGTGAAATCATTGATGTCACCAGTGAACAGCATTTACCGAAAGCAGCCAATATTAAGCTGACTCGCAATAAATTAGACCGTTTGATCGGCTACTTTATTGAAGATGAGTTAGTCACTGATATTTTGACGCGTTTAGGATGTAAAGTCACGGTTTCGGCTAACACATGGGATGTTGTTGCTCCAAGTTGGCGCTTCGATATGCAAATCGAAGAAGATTTAGTGGAAGAAGTCGCGCGTGTTTATGGCTATAACAGTATTCCTGATGTGCCACTGCGTGCCGACCTGGTCATGACTAATCATAAAGAAGCTAACTTACCTTTAAAACGTATTAAAGCGATGTTAGTTGACCGTGGTTATCAAGAAGCAATTACATATAGTTTTGTTGATCCTAAAGTTCAAGCTTTACTGCACCCACAACAAGACGCATTGATTTTACCTAACCCGATTTCTGTCGATATGTCAGCGATGCGTTTATCGCTGTTGACTGGTTTATTAGGAACGGTTGTCTATAATCAGAATCGTCAACAAAATAGAATTCGTTTATTTGAGACAGGTCTGCGCTTTATTCCTGATAATCAAGCAGAATATGGAATCCGTCAGGAACCAATGCTTGCAGGGGTCATCACAGGCAATAGATTTGAAGAACATTGGTCATTAGATAAACAAGTTGTTGACTTCTTTGACTTAAAAGGTGATCTTGAAGCTGTTTTTGAATTGACTGGGAAACTAAATCAAATTACATTTAAATCTGAGGCACACCCTGCATTGCATCCAGGTCAAAGTGCTGGGATTTATCTGGAAAATGAACACATTGGCTTTATTGGTGTGGTCCACCCAGAATTAGAACGCAAACTCGATTTAAATGGTCGTACGGTGGTGTTTGAGGTTCGTAGTGATGCGATAGCACAACGTGTCATCCCTGAAGCTAAGGCGATTTCGCGCTATCCATCGAACCGCCGTGACATCGCTGTAGTCGTGCCAGAAGATGTGGCCGCTGCTGAAGTTTTAGCAGAGTGTAAAAAAGTTGGCATAAATCATATAGTTGGCATAAACTTATTTGATGTGTACTGTGGTGAAGGAATAGCAGATGGCTACAAGAGCCTTGCTATCAGTCTTGTCTTCCAAGATACCCAACGTACCATGGAAGAAGAAGAGATCACTGCTACCGTTGATCTGTGTATTGCTGCGTTAAAACAGCGATTCCAAGCCTCCTTGAGGGACTAAACCTATGGCGCTTACTAAAGCTGAAATGTCAGAAAATTTGTTTGAAAAACTGGGTGTTAGCAAACGTGATGCTAAAGACCTTGTCGAAACTTTCTTTGAAGAGGTTCGCCTTTCCTTAGAAAATGGTGAGCAAGTAAAATTATCTGGATTCGGTAACTTTGATTTACGTGATAAAAATCAACGTCCCGGACGTAACCCAAAAACTGGGGAAGATATTCCAATTACTGCACGCCGTGTTGTTACTTTCCGCCCAGGCCAAAAATTAAAAAGCCGTGTAGAAAAAGCAACACCGAAAGAGTAATTATATCGTTTGATATAGAAAAAGACCGCCTAGGCGGTCATTGCCAGCCCCAGAACATCGGGGCTAGCAATATTTTTCAATAAGTTACGAATGTTGTGATAAGTTAATTCGCATCATTGCACCCCATATCGGTGGATGGAATGTGGATGCCTCCCCTTAAAGGGTTGCATGAAATGGCCTCATTTAAATAGTCAGGGGCAAAGTGTGCGTATGTCATTGTTTGCTGAATACTCGCATGACCCATGATTTTTTGAAGAGTGAGAATATTGCCACCGTTCATCATAAAGTGAGCTGCAAAAGAATGCCGTAAAACATGCACTGCCTGACCATGCGGCAAATCTGGTTTAACTTCTTTCAGTATTGATCTGTACGTGACGTAATTAACATCGAAAAGTAATCCAGAATCTTTTACTTTTACAGTTCTCATTACATCATCAGAAATGGGAACAGTTCTATGTCTACCATTTTTCGTTTTCATAAATGTAACTCGTCCATGTAATAAGTTTTCAGCCTTTAAACTAATGGCTTCTCCCCATCTTGCCCCCGTACTTAGACATAAAATAGTTATGCGTAAATAATCATCAGTCATGACATTAAGTAATTTTTCAATATCACTTTTTGTCAAATAGGCCATTTCTGGTTTTTCTTCTTTCAACTTACCAAGAGACTTAATCGGGTTACTTTTAGAGCACTCGCCAATTTCGGCCAATGAAGTAAAAATGCTCATTAGCAAATTAAACTCTCTATTGATAGTTGATGCCTTCACGCCACTTTGTAATCTATCAGAGCAGTACCTAGCTAATAACTTAGGTGTAATCTGGTATACAGCAGGATTACCCATATCCTTAGTTATTCTTGTTAAAATAGCCTTGTATTTTTTTGAATACTTTAGGTTGCGACCAATAAAATTCCACCAAATATCACATATATCATTTAATGATCTGTAGTCTCTTGCTTCGCTGTTCCACTCTTCACTATTAGCCGTCAGCATGACGCTTCTTTCATAAGCAATCGCATCGGCTTTCTTTTTAAATATCCGCTGAACTCTCTTTCCTGATCTGCCCTGCGGTCTGATATCCACTTTGTAACGTCCACCTTCAAGCGCCTTAATAGTCATTGTTGCGCCCTCCGGTTAAACGAGGTAATTCTAGATTTTCATTACAAATATAATATTGGTATATTTCCAACCAATTTTTGTACGTATAAACAACTAAATTATTAGAGTATGCCCACTGTGCGCGATAGCCGGTGAAATTTGACCAGCTTCAGGAAGTATCTTTCCGGTCGTAATCCATAAGCTATACTTTTCTAATTTTCGGTGTTTCAAAATACGTTCGACAGAAAGCCAGTTGATATTTTGCGGAACGGCCATTTTAATCTTTTCTACATGTAGCATTTCGTTAAGCTTCTCATTTAAGGTCATGCTTGTTTTTCCTCGTCTGTTTCATAATTTTTAGGGTCATAAAGTGCAGGTGCTATTTGTCCTGATTCGGACGCAACTTTTCCGGTAAAGAACCAGAGTGTGTATTTTTCATATATTGGGTGAGTAATAATATTTGTTAGAACGTCACCATTCGGCACTGTCCTACCAGATTCATATCGCCATAAAGCATCACGGCTTATACCAAGCATTTTAGCCGTTTCCGGTAAGCTAGTTAGCCTTTCACTTTCTCTTATGAGCTTTAGTTTTTCACCAATCGATATCATGGGCTGCTTTCCCTTCAATTTGTTCGTAGTTTCTAGGGTTATATAAAGCAGGTGCTATTTGTCCTGACTCTGAGGCTGTCTTACCCGTAATAAACCAAAGAACATACTTTTCAAATTTAGGATGATTTAATATTTTTGTTACGGTCTCGATATCTGGAATAGTTTTGCCGGTTTCATACCTCCACAATGCATTAGTAGGAATGCCGATCATTTCAGCAACTACCGGCCTACTTAATAGCCTCTCACTTTCACGTAAAAGTAAAAGTTTTTCTCCTACTGTTAATTTCATTTCATATCCTTACTATCTCTGAATATAGCTAAGCTAAATTTCCCTCATTTTTAATTTTATTCTGTATATATTGTTCTAATAAAACAGGCTGAATTTGTCCATATTCAGGTGCTGTTTTCCCTGTGGTAAACCACAAAGCATATTTCTCATAAATGGGGTGCGATAGAATTTTCATAATCACATCGCCTTTAGGGATCGCTTCATCTGATTCATAACGCCATAAAGCATTCCTTGGTATATCAAGTAATTCAGCAGCCTTAGCACGACTACCAATCATTTCACTTTCTCGCATGAGAACTAGCTTCTCACCTATTGTCAAACACATGTTGCTTTCTCCAAACAAATGATGTAATTTAAGTTCAAATGACCAATCAAGGGGTAATTCGGTGCAGAAATACCCCAATAGGAGAGATTATCACATGAACGAGAAATTGTTAGAACTGTTGTTCAAAATCCCGGACCCGATCACCGCTGATGAATTTTGTCGCCGAACTGGCAAGTCAGAAAGCAGTGTTAGAAAGTTAATGGATCGCCGTCGTTTACCTATCCGTACAGAGCGCCAAATTCACGGAGAGGGTTTCAGTGATATGCGTTTAATGATTATGTATAACGAGTATTTAGAAATGTGTTGGGAAGTCGCTCGTAAGCTTCCTGCAGCAGAGCGAATGGGCTGGAAAGATAGCTGGTTTAAGCGAGCTAAAAAGCTTATGGAAGATTTAGATGTCGTTCCTGACAATTTAAAATCTGTAGAGAACGCTTTAAAGGGCTAGGTGAAAACATGAGAGCCTGCATAGAGCAAATATCAACCCATAGCTTTAAATATCGTAACTTTCTAATAGTTAAGCTACCGGCTAAAACGATGAATCCCGTAACCCGCTATCATGTCCAACGAAATGATGATTCTTACGGGTTATTTGATTCCATGGCTCAAGCGACTAAATATATTGATCGTTTATATGGTGAAAAAAATGACCCAATTACATTTGCAACAGCATAAACATAAATTAACCGGTTCATCCGTTAATAAATTTAAAAGCAATAAAAAACGTCAATTATCTTTGATGGACAAAATATTATTAGTCGGTGGTATTTTATTTTTCTTGTACTTGTTCTCAGTTGCTATTAGATAAAAACAATGAGTAATTCAGCGGCTGTATTAGTGAAAACTAAACAGTTAATCCAGTTACTAGGTAACGTAAAGCAAGATGCAAGGCCGGCCGATATCATCGCGCACCAAGCAAATATCAAGCTTTATCAGAACCAAGGGGTAACCTTTGAAAGCCGAGTCAATGGACTAAATCAAGCCGCAAAGTTAAGAACATCAGTATTCCATTCTGATAAGGAAAATCCAGATAATAGAGAGCTAGCCGGATTTATTGAGTATTTGAGGTTAAGTGATGTACGGATGCTAAATATGATTTTTTATTTAGCAGAAATAAAAAACAATCAACATCATTTAGGTTTCGATGAATTTAATAAAGAGGAACAACAATCCATTATTTCAGCAATAAATCAAATTAAAGCACTCGCGGCGCTATTACCTAAACATATCGCCATGCCTATTTAAGGTAAATAAACAAATTAATGACGTTAGCGCGTCAGGGATTCCTACATTCTAAATCTGAGGGTTGGATAATGAAAAATAAAGAGATAAAGCCAATTTTGATAGGTGTTGATACTGCAACCGGTAAGCGCGATTACTCCGCTGTCGCTATCAGTATTACAGCAATTCGCGAAGATGAACGCAAAACCATGTATGACAAATTTTCATCTCGTCTTGATGCTATCGCGTGCAAGTTAATTAACGAAAAATTAAGCGATGAACAAATTCACCAGTTATTAGTTGGTGAGTCTGAGCATTACTCAAATCTGGCTGCGGAGTTAGATCATGTCTAAAGAAATTGACCGCGCTAGCGAGCACGAAATGCTCATACGTGAGCAACAAATCAAAACCATTACTAATCGCCTAGTCAGTGTTTCCGCTTTCGAATGTGAAGATTGTGGCAAACCGATTCCAGAAGAACGCCGCATCGCATCACAGGGCTGTATTCGTTGTATTGACTGCCAAACGATTTTTGAGCTTAAAAGTAAACATTATCGGAGCGTGTGAAGTGGCGAATAAAACCATACTTAAATGGGCCGGTTCTAAAGTTCGAATTATGGACCAATTACGCCCTCATTTACCTAAAGCAAAACGGTTAATTGAGCCGTTTGCTGGTTCATGTGCTGTGATGATGAATACAGACTATGAGCAGTATTTAATTGCTGATGCTAACCCTGATTTAATTAACTTATATGAAACTCTTACTATCTTACCTGAGAGTATGTTAATAGAGGCTTTACCACTTTTTAAAAGGAATAATAGCGCTGATTATTATCTTGCTAGATCAGAGTTTAATGATAGTAAACAAGCATTATCACGGCTAAGACAAGCAAGTTTATTTCTATACTTAAACAGGCATTGCTTCAACGGGTTGTGCCGTTATAACCAACAAGGCAAGTTCAACGTCCCCTTTGGACAATACAAAGCACCGTACTTTCCTAAAAATGAAATTGATAGTTTTTGTGATAAGGCTTACCTCACCAAAACTAAAATTTTAAATCTTGAATGGCAAGATACCCTTTCATTAGTTGATTTCAGTGATGGTGTTTATTGTGATCCACCCTATATGGGCGGGCGTGATAGCTTCACGCAATATCATACCGCCGGCTTTACTGATGCAGACCACGAAGTATTAGCAATTACTCTAAAAGATATTAATGATATCCAAGGTAATCCAATCACCGTTTCTAATTCACCAGAAGCAAAGGCGCTTTACGCTGACCTCGGTTTTACTATTCACGAGATAGAAGCACCGCGCACCATTGCTGGTAATGGAAAGCGAACGCCGGCTAAAGAAATTATTGCTGTTTTAGCGGGGGTTAATTAATGATTCTCGATCCTAAAGACGGCGTATACATCAGCGGGACAGCCTTTGCTATTCAGCGCCATGTTGATGAAGATTCAAATGCGGTTCAATGGCGACTATTGCAAATCAATAAAATGGCTCGTTGCTATGAGTTGGTTTGTTGCCATTCTAATCCGTGGATGCTGGCGATTGAATTAACTTCTTATCATGTTAGCCGCGTTAAAGGTAAAGGCATCAAATCATTAGATGTTTACCGCCAAACAGTTGATATCATTTCACGCCGTTGTGAAACGGCCATCAACGCATTACGACCTGAAACCTTGGGTGGTGCGCTAAATGTCTAAGGTATTGGATTTTACGCAGCAACCGTTAACTTATACCGCGGATATGACTTTTCCGTATCCGTGGAATAAGCCAGAAAAAAATAATTACTACAAAGCTGATATTGACGCACTTGAGAAATCCCTTACCCATGAACAACAAATTCATGCGCAAGCGATTTTAGATGAAATTGAAACTTTACCGCGTATTTTACGTTATCGTATTCAAAAGCATTATGAATACATCATTAAAGAGTCAGGCCACTATAAAGCTTATGAATTTTTACGCTCTGATTTTTATAAGCGGATATTTCCTCGTATCACCGCGGTTAATTCACGATATGAATTAAAAACGAAAGCACTATTGACACTTTCAACTCGCTTTACACCTGAAATCAGTCAATTTAACCGGTTGTTTGACCTTTATGACAAACCAATCAAAAAACTAGCAGAGCACATTTCTAATGGTTTTTTCACTCTATATGAAGCCTATTGCGACCAGCTAACCGAGCAAAACGGCGGTGATCGTGAAATTATCTATGAAGATTCAGCACAAACTCAAATTTACGGGGCATTGGCTGAATTATCTCTAAATTTACATGTCACGCCGCTTTATCATCAAAGTTATCTCAAAGTTTTAAAAAATCGAAAGCGCCGCAAAGGGAAGCAAAACCTAACCACGCACCAAGTGATCGCAGCTATTTCTCGCCTTGTAAATGCAGATTACTGGCACCGAAAGCTAAAAGCCCATAGAACGCAATGGATTGAGGCAATCATGATTGCCAATATGGATGTGTGCATTAATCGCCACCCATACGCCAGCAAACAAGCCATCCGCGCGGTTCAAGCACAGCGTTTATCCAACATGCAATATTTACAGGGTATGGATATTCAAGATGTTGAAACAGGTGAGCGTTTTGATCTGTTCGATAAAGTGATGGCCAGTGTGTCAAACCCTGAAATTCGCCGCATGGAATTAATGGCGCAAATGGCAGGGATTGAGCGCGTGGCAAAAGAACGCGGTGATATCGGGATGTTTATCACTTTGACGTGCCCGTCAAAGTACCACCCGACGAAGCAACGTAAAGAGAAAAATATAGAAACCGGAAAAGATGATTATTACGCCGTACTAAACCATAAATGGAAAGATGAAGCCTACACACCAAAAGACGGACAGCGATATTTAGTCAAAGTGTGGTCACGCATTCGTTCTGCTTTTAATGATAACAATATCAATATTTATGGTGTTCGTGTTGTCGAGCCGCATCATGACGGCACCCCACACTGGCATATGCTGCTTTTTGTTGATAAGGCCAGCCGAGCAAAAGCCATTGATATTATGCGTAAACGTGCCCTGAAAGAGGATGGTAACGAAGCTGGCGCACAAAAATACCGGTTTGAGTATAAGCACATGAACCGCGGCGGTGCCGTGGGTTACATCGCTAAATATATCGCTAAAAATATCGATGGGTATGCCCTTGATGGTGAGATAGACCATGAAACCGGCAAAGACCTAAAAAGCATGGCGGCAGCGGTTACTGCGTGGGCGTCAACATGGCGTATTCCGCAATTTCAATTTTATAAGCTCCCATCTAAAGGCGCATACCGTGAATGCCGCCGCTTACCTCGTGGTGTTTCCATTGCTGACAAACTTGGGGATGTTGCGGAACGTGTTAGAGCTGCTGCCGACCAAGGCAAATTTGATGAATACATCATGTCACAAGGTGGTCCATGTATTCGCCGAAGAGAAGAAACAATACGAGTTGCCCGAGAAGTTAGTGACGTGAATGTTTACGGCGAAGAGGTTCAAAAAGTTGTTGGTATTTATCATCAACTCAAAGCCGATGCACCAGTACTTAAAACCCGTGAAAGAAAGTACCAAATCGTCAAGAAAAGTGCCGTTGACGTTGATTTTAATCTTTTAAAGAGCGACAGCGGAGCGACTCGGAGTCCTGTCAATAACTGTAGATCGCGGATTACATCCAATCTATCAGATGTGCAATTTTACGAGCCTGAGCACGGCTCAGGTGAAGTATGCAACATTAAGGAATACGGTTTTGCATTTGTGGAAACAGATGCACAGAACGTGGCAGAAAGCGAAATATCACAGGGAAATCAACAGAGGCAAGTTTCAAACATTGAATTAAGTGAGGGAGGATAAGGAAATTCAGTCAGTAATTATCGCTTTTGCTAAAGAAGTCGGCATTCATTTCGATATTCCACAGATTGAAACTATGTTTACTAATGGTTTAGGCGTAAGTGATAGGCTGGATTTTATAAAACTTGATGGGGATAGGTTGAGATTGGGCTTAAATGACGACGGGAAAGAGTTCCAAAGGCAGGAGTTGGAGGCGCAGAGAGAAGTGATTAGTAAAATCATAAACAAAGTGCTGTGAATATAATAAAGCAAAGTAATTTGTTTTACGTAAGTAGTAAAAATAGCATATACACGTAAATCATGGTCTTGTTCAATAAATAGTGATATTGCAAAATACAAAATGTGATCTGCAAGGCTGAATAAACATTATTAATGTTACATAGTATCCTTTACGCCTTATTATATTATTAGTATAAACTTGGAGTATTCAAAAAAGGAAAACTATGGCTATTAATTTTGGAAAGAGAACGCCAAATAAAACAGTGGAAAAAAAAACTCATCCACATGAGATCTATGAAACATTAGATAGACATGCTAATAAGGGGCCATTAAGAGCTCCAGTTCAGACCAGCGTTCTAAACGATTGGTATGTTAACTATAAAGATCAGAAAGATGTAATAATTAAATTACCTACAGGTGAAGGAAAAACTTTAATTGGATTGTTAATATTGCAATCTAAAATAAACCAAAAAAAAGGTTCTAGTTTATATATTTGTCCTAATATATACCTTGCAGAGCAAGTTCGTTTGCAGGCCGAAGAATTTGGTATTCCATATTGCACTATTACGCAAAATGGATTACCTGAAGATTTTATTAATGGTGAAAAAATATTGATCACCCATGCTCAAATGGTTTTTAATGGCCGTAGTTCAAACTTTGGTATAGGGAAAAGCTCAGTTGAAGTTGACAACATCCTACTCGATGATGCCCATAGCTGTATTGAAGTGATAAAAACTGGAAGTAAATTTGTTATCCCACGCTCTTCCGAATGTTACAACGAATTACTTCATCTATTTGGCGATGATTTAAAAAAACAAGGTGCAGGTACTTATTCAGATATTTGTAATGAATCTAAAAGCGCAATTCTTGCTATTCCTTATTGGGCTTGGGAAGGAAAGCAAGACGAAATAATTCAAATTCTATCTAAATATAATAAAAGTAAAGATCAATCTGTTTGGTTTGTTTGGGAGCTTTTAAAAGATAATTTGAAACAATGTGTTGCTGTTTTTTCTGGTGCTTGTATTGAAATATCGCCTAGGCTTTTACCAATCGAAATGTTTGGTGCTTTCTTTAATGCATCACATCGTGTTTTTATGTCTGCCACTATTTCGAATGATTCATTTTTTATCCGTGATCTAGGCCTAACAAAAAAAATAATAGAAAATCCATTGACCTTTGAAAAAAAATGGTCAGGTGAAAAAATGGTACTAATACCGTCTTTAATCGATGGTAGCCTAACAAGAGAAGCCATTGTAAATTGGGTTGGTAAATGGAAAAATACTAGTTATGGTGTCGTTGCCATTACGCCCAGCGGGTGGCATACAAAAATCTGGGAAAGTCTCGGCGCAATAAAAGTAGATACAAAAAATCTTTCTGCTGAAATAGATAAATTAAAACAAGGCCAATTCCCCAAACCAGTGGTTATGGCCTCTAAGTATGATGGAATTGACCTCCCCGATAATATGTGCCGTGTTTTAGTTATTGACTCATTACCAATCACAGAAACGATAACTGAAAAATACATTGAAGGCTGCATGCCAAATAGCACATTTTCTCAAATAAAAACAGCACAAACAATCGAACAAGGGCTTGGGCGTGCCGTAAGAGGTGAAAAAGACTACTGTGTTATTTTACTTCTGGGGAATGATTTAATTAAACAAATCAGATACAAAGGTTCTCGCTCATATCTTTCACCTCAAACTCGAAAACAGATTGATCTTGGTTTAGAATTAGCAAAATACGCAAGGGAAGATAAAGATGACTCTGAAACTTATTTTCAAATGATAAATTCTATAATATCTCAAAGCTTAACACGTGATGAAACGTGGAAACAATTCTATACTGATAGTATGGATTCAATCGATCTAACAGAAAATAAATCTGTATTAAATAGTGATGAAATGCTAATTCTTGAACGTAGAGCGGAATGCTATCACTCAGAAGGACAACATGATAAAGCCGTCGCCGCTATTCAACAACTACTTGATAGTAGTTCAGATAATCTTTCCAAGGAAGAAAGAGGATGGTACCTACAAGAAATGTCTCGATATTTATATTCTTTAAATCGAGTTGAGGGAATGGCAATGCAAATAAACGCCCATCAAATTAACAAACGGTTATTTTTACCACCCGAAGGATACCAATTTACTAAAATCGATCTCAAGGCTCATGAACGGATAGTTAATATCAGGAATTTTATTGGCCAATATGACGATTTTGATGACTTTTTGGTTTATATGGACGATGTTTTTTCACGCCTAGTTTTTGGAGTAAGAGCAGAAAGATTTGAAAGCGCTATTGATGAATTAGGAAAACTTATCGGATTTAACACTGAGCGGCCAGATGCTAACTGGAAGTCAGGACCTGACAATCTCTGGGCAATTAAAAATGGTGAATACCTATTTATTGAATGTAAAAGCGAGGTTAAACTAACTCGTGCTGAAATATTGAAAGAAGAAACAGGACAATTTAATAATAATATAGCTTGGTTTAAACGTTTTTACCCTGGCGCAAAAGTTATATACTCAATGATCATACCGACAAAGAAAATCAAATCAAATACTGGCTTCAATGAATCTGTTGTGATTCTCAGAGAAAGAGGATTAAAAAAATTAGTATTCAATACAAGGGATTTTGTTTTAAGTTTTAAAAACTGTGATCTTAGAAGCTTATCTGATGAGTTCATTCATAAATCAATACAGCAACATAGTTTAGATGCAAATGAATTAGTCAATAACTATTTTGAGAAAACCCAATTAATTAGTTAATTTATTAAAAATAAATAGAAACAACTACAAGGACGCTTATAAAAAACTAATATGTAAGCGTCCAAAATGATAAATTGATAGGCGAGCCTATCAATATTAACTTATCTTTGATGAAAAATAATATTGTTTCGAAATCCTTTTAACGCCTAAATTGAAAGCATCAAGCATTTGAATATTATTTCCTAGATAAGTGATGCTTGTCTTAGCATTAAATTGCTTCTCAACCTCTAAATAACACTGTATATCTTCGTCTGTTATGTCAGGACATTCAGCTTTTAAGTCATTGATTAGCTGTTTCATTTCAGGTTCAGACCTTTTCTTTACTTTAAAAAGGCCAATATCTTTACATATAGGCATAGCGAGTAGTATAAAAATTTTAGATGTTAAATTAAATCCATAGGTAATCATGTCACTTTCTTCAATGTCTAATGTTCCGCAGTCAGGAAGTAAAACACAGTCAGTGTGATAGTAATAAATGAAAACTTTTTTTCCGAACTCTGACGCTTCAAAAAACTCATTAACCATTCCTGAGAGAAGGCTTCCTCCTTTTATCGGTAGCAATAACCCGACTAGAGTATTCAACCAAGATATATATTCATCCTTTGTTACACCGTATTTTTTACTCAAAAAATCAATATTGTTTTCAGCCTTATGCAAAGCGATAAGTGCTTCAAGATGACGGTCATCATCTAATATAAAATTGGTGGTAAAAGAAATTAAACGTAACGTTTTTTTTATTAGGTATGGGTTTCTAAATCGAGTTAAAAACTTTAACTCTAAAATTTTTTTTATATCTTCTATCTCTGTAAAAAAAAGCTCGTTACCATTTTTGTGATTTTCACAAGACTTTTCTATTTTATCTACTATTGTTAGATAATCACTTTCTAGGTTACCCATTAGATTTTCAAGATTTTTTCTTTGGCTGTCTTTTTTTGCTAATGTGAATAAATCAAAATCACTTTGATTAGTTGATATTTTTACGCACTTTCCTTCATCAAATTGACCTCCGTCTACTCTTGTGTATTTAAATATTTCTTGATTTTTATTACTAGCATTTTTGTTGCTAGCATTTGCACGTTGCTCTACTTGAGATACGTAATGTTGATTTTTTGTTTCACTGGCAAAGATACTCATAATTCCCCCACATGAGATTCAATTAATTTATTTTATTAGACTACAGAAAAGTGTGTGCTTCATATATCTATATAATGTAATAAAACTTTGCAATTTTCCGCCCAAATCCGCATGAACAAAAAAGGATCGTTACCCCCGCGAAGCACCTCCACTGGTGCGGTCCTGACGATTTCTTGCACCTGCATGAAAACCGACCTATTTAGTGGGCAGGCGTGGCGGGACTACGATTGCGCGGCGAGGTGTTTATTGTTAATTATCCGTCCGCAAAATCTCCGAGCCGTCACGGCGTTAAATTCAATTTTCTATAACTAGATAGCAATTATTTTTACGTGCGTTGTGGTGCCGTATGGTGCGTTTAAACCGCTATTTGATGGGCGTGATTTCTGGCGAATTCGTCTTGGTGAGATAGGTTTGGTATAATACAGTGGGGTTCTATTATTATTTAGGGCATCGGGATCACCTACCTACAGGTAAAAAAATACCGCCTCAGTGGGCGGTATCATTGAATTAACGAGTGATATTATTCATCGTCTAAATCCAGTGAGTATTTATTAAACTTCATAATCTCCCCACCAAACCAATCATTAAGCTGCATCATCTTACTTTGTAGCGGCATCAACTCATTGCGCACAAATACTTTTGCCGCTTTCTCAACATCACCAAAGCCGCCCACATTTTCAGGAATGATCCCCATGATTTGTGGTGGCACACGGTGTGCCGCTAACATATCGTCACGGCTCACATTCTTGATATTGAGAAATTCATCTTTCGCCGCCGCTTCAGAGAGTGGAATTGTTTGGATGCCGTCTTTCTTCCCCCCTGGTGCATACAAAAATAAATTGCGGAAATTACCCAGCCCCTTGCTGCTTTTCAGGGCTTCACGAATTTTATCCACATCATCGGTTTTCTGTGCTGCATCACTGATATACAAGATATAACCCGCGTGCGAACCATTGAGATAATACTTGCGGCGAAATAGTGTTGCCGCCTCATTCAGTAGTACCGATGGGATTGCCGCAAGATATTCAGGCAGGCCGTATAACTCTTGGTTAATATCAGGCTCAATTAAGTGAAACACTTTGCCCGTTTGAAATTCATACGGTTTGATATCATACCCATATTGCACAAACCAGTAAGTTTCTAAGTCAATACCACGGCGGGTAAACTTTGCCGGCGAATGTTTAAAATTCAGCGACTGCCCCAGACGGTTATTTCGTTCTTCAAGATACCCATTACCAAACAGTAAAAAATCTAATGCCCAGCTATCAAACGTCTGACGACTTAAATATTTATTGGGTATAAATGTGCTGGTGAGAATATTACGTTTTACATAAATTGCGCTGCTATGGTGTGGGGCTGCACGGAACGTGCGCGCAAGGCCGTTAAAACTAATTGGCGGCTCATAGTAATTATCAATTTGCACGCATTCGAGGTAATCAAAAATCTCACGCTTGTCTAGCACAGGTATTGGACTGCCAAAGGTAAATGCCTCTGCGGGGGCATGGTCTGCGGCTTGTGCCAGTGTTTGTGGCTGGCGTTTTTTATTTCTACGGCTCATTAAAATACCTCGACAATATTGTGTTGATTGTGATTTTCACCAGTGATTGGCTCGTTATAAAGGGCGTGCATGGTTGCCCACGCTAAGTCAGCATGGCTGGCCTCTTCGCTGCGGTCTGCTTCATAGGTTGGGCGGTTGCCGCTGGCAGTGGTCGCACGGCGAATGGCCATAAAAGATTGGGTGATATCATTGCTTCCCGCGTCATATTCAAGGCGGTCATGGCTAATCACGTCATAGGCCTTAAGGACTAGGGCATTTTTTAATGCAGGGTTATAGACAAATTCTTTTGCGGCAGGGAAGAATTCCCGCACGTTTTGTAGGACTCCGTGACCAATACCTGTGGAATCAATCCCGATGTATTGCACGTTGTAACGCTCGGTGAGTTCTTTTATCGCGTCCGATTGCGCGCGAAAATCCATGCCACGCCATTGATGATGCTCAAGTATGCGAAACTTACCACCTTTGTGTAGCGGCGGCGCAATCACCACGCAACCCGCACTATCTCCGTTTTGAGTACCTTTCGCGGGGTCATAACCAATCCAAACAGGGTGATAGGCGTATGGGCGTATCATTAACGGCTGAACGTCATCCCATATTTCCCAACTGTCCACCATGCATTTTTGCATTAACTGCAAATTAAAGATGGATGCAATATCATCGACAAACTCACACATCAGCAAGTTTTCGAATTCATCAGGGCTGTATTCCAAATAGAGCTGGTCGATATCGAATAAATTACACCCACCCCGCATCGCATCTTCGATAGTGACAATTTGCCGCCACTGGCCATCACCGCACATCATGCCATTCACTAACGCTTGGTGGCTGATATCGACCTCAACGTGATCGGCCTTGCGACGACCACGATTAAAGAGTTTTCCAGACCAAAACGGATACGCGCTGTGGGTCAAGGCCGATGGGGTTGAAAAGTAGGTTTGACGCCATTTTTTGTGCATCGCCATACCGGAGGCGACTTTGCGTAACTCTTGAAATTTGGGTATCCAGAAATATTCATCAAGGTACAAATTGCCGTGATAGCTCTGTGCGGTGCGGGCATTGGTGCCAAGAAAATATAGTGTCGCGCCATTAGGCAACACGATCGGGTCGCCTTTTAAATCCACATCGACCTCACGCGCCATATCAATAATGTAGCCTTTGAATACGTGCGCCTGCGCTTTACTGGCCGATAAAAAAATCTGGTTACGCCCTGTAATGAGCGCATCCATAAAAGCCTCACGAGCGAAAAAGTAAGTCGCCCCGATTTGGCGTGATTTTAAGATATTACGAATGCGGTGTTGATGGCCTGCGCCGTACCAAACCTTTTGGTACGCAAACATATTTTCACGGAAAATTTCTTCTAGCTTTTCAATCTGCTCTTCGCTAAATAAATTCTTCTCAGGGGCGCGGCGTTCACCTTTATTGCGATTGGCCAGTTTCGGGTTTAAATCAACTTCATTACCGCCATTTTTGTACTTGTGAATTTTAGCATGCCGCTCTACTTGGCGATAAAGCAAGTCGATTTCTTTAAAGTCTTTCCCCTCTTTATTTTCTTTACTCAATAGCGTACAAAGTCGCATCTCCAGCGTCATTTCCACGCGATCAATGGGGGTGATTTCATCCCACTTATCGCGGCGTTTCCAACTGTGAATTGTCGCGGCCTTTTCCTTGAGAGCCTCGGCAATACGCGCGATGCGATACCCACTAAAGTACATGTGCATGGCGCGTTTTCTTGGGTCAAAATCGTGTAATGTTTTCATGTCGCCAGATTACTGGCTCACACGACCAATCGCCCCGAGCTGCCATTGTGTCATTCTCCACACAATGGCAAAGCATTGTTTCTTAGCCCTCATCCCTGAAAACATAGGCTCATTATTTTTTTATTTACGCATGAAATTTATCTACGTATGAAATTTAATTGCCGGAGCCTGAGCAATGACAAAAAAATCTAAACCTGTGCGCCTTTGTGTTGAGGGAGCCACAACCGATGGACGTAAAGTGCAGCGCCAATGGCTCACTGATATTGCCAAAAATTACGACCCATCCGTTTATGGTGCTCGGATCAACATGGAGCATCTAAATTATGAGTGGATGCCGCGCTTTGGGGATGTGGAATCTGTTTATACAGAAGAAATCAGTGAAGGTGCTCTGAAAGGTAAGCTTGCTCTATACGGGATTTTATCACCAACAGATTCATTAATTGAGATGAATCGTAAGCGTCAAAAGGTTTATACCTCCGTTGAAATTAATCCTAATTTTTCCGATATGAATTCGGCCTATTTGGTGGGCTTAGCTGTCACGGATAACCCTGCCAGCCTTGGCACGAGCATGTTGGAATTTAGCGCGGGTGCAGATAAAACCGCGACTTTCTCTGAACGCAAGCAAGATAAAGATAACGTCTTTACGGCGGCGGAAGAAACGGTGATTGAATTTACCGAAGAAGAAAACAAACCAGAAAAACCCAGCTTGAAAGATCGCATCATGGCGAAATTCAGTCGCGAACGTCAGCGCAATGATGTTGAACTCAATGACATTCACCAAGCGGTAGAGCTTTGCGCGGAAGAGCAAACCGAAACTGCACAAAAGCTGACTCGGCTTGAAACACAAGTCAAAGCGTTATCGGGTATCAAGAAAGAAAATGAAACCCTGCGCAGTGAGCTGGACCAACTCAAAAAAGACTTGAGCCAGCAAGATAATCAGCAACACCGCCCCACGTCTTTTGGTGGCAACACAACCAACACTGAAAACCTGACTGATTGCTAAACGGGAAAAACAATGAGAAAAGAAACAAAAGTTAAATTTAATGGTTACATGACCCGTCTAGGTGAGATTTACGGTGTTCAGCCACACGAATTCACAGATTCAAAAGTGGAAATTGAGCCTTCGGCAGCCCAAAAACTGGAAAGCAAAATTCAGTTAAGCGCCGTCTTTCTGACCAAAATTAATATTGTGCCTGTCAAAGACCAAGTGGGCGAAAAAATCGGCCTCGGCATTGGCTCAACGGTTGCCGGCACGACGGACACCACCAAACAAGACCGCGAACCGACTGACCCAACTCAATTGGCCAAACAAGGCTATCACTGCCGTCAAACGAATTTCGATACCGCTATCCGTTACGAAAAACTGGACATGTGGGCAATGTTTGAAGATTTCCAGCGCCGTATCCGCGATGCCATTATTCAGCGTCAAGCCCTTGACCGCATTATGATTGGCTTTAACGGGACACATCGTGCTGCAACCTCAAACCGCAAAGTCAATAAACTCCTGCAAGACGTGAATGTCGGTTGGTTACATAAAATTCGCCTTGAAGCCCCTGAACATGTTTTAGGTTCTTCAACCGATAAAGACACCAACCAAATTACCCCTGAGCCTATCAAAGTGGGTAAAGGTGAAGAGTATGAAAACCTTGATGCACTGGTTATGCAAGCCGTTGACCACGCCATTTCCGAAGTATATGCCGATGATACTGATTTAGTCGTTATCTGTGGCCGCTCACTTTTAGCCGATAAATATTTCCCTATCGTTAATCGTGATCAAGCCAATACCGAGGCGTTAGCTGCGGATGTGATTATCAGCCAAAAACGCCTCGGTGGGTTGCCGGCGGTACGTGTTCCCTATTTCCCGAAAAATGGAATGCTTATCACACGGTTAGATAATTTATCTATCTACTGGCAAATCGAATCACGCCGCCGTCAGGTGGTGGACAATGCCAAACGTGATCGTATCGAAAACTACGAATCAGTGAATGAAGATTACATTGTTGAAGATTACGACTGTGTGGCGTTGATTGAAAATATTGAGCTGACGTCTGGAAAACCGGCGGAGCCTACTGAGCCGGACGAAGTAAAAGACGCACCAAGCGGAGAATAAGCTGTGAATCCGTGGGAACGAAAACGCATGCAGGTTGAAGCCAAGAACGTCAGCGCCTATGGCGTTCTTGCTGACCCCTCGGCAGCAACACAAGTCAAATTGATGTTGCGCCAACACATGCGGGATTTAGGTAAAACCCAATCATTTGAACGCAAAGCCGCGTACAAACGTAAAGCCTTACCGCTATACGAAACGTGGATCACTGAAACATTAAAAGGCAATTCAGGCGTTCAAGATGATGTTTTGATGTACCTGATGTTGTGGAGTTTTGACGCGGGTTTGTACGCGCAAGGGCTAGACATTGCGGAGTATGCATTAAAACACAAGCTCGCCATGCCATCAGGCCAATCCCGCACAACCGGTTGTGCTATTGCCGAAGAAATGGGGGATAGAGCCAAAGAAGCCTATACCGCTAAAAATCCCATTCCATTGGATATCTTGCAGCGCACCATGGCATTAATTGAACATGAAGATATGCCCGATAAAGTCCGCGCCGAGCTACATAAATGGCTCGGTTACAGCTTGCGCGATAATGATTTTCCGCAACCGGCTTTATGTGAATTAATGCGTGCCCTTGAGCTCAATGAGCGCAGTGGGGTTAAGCAGGACATTAAGAATATTGAAAAGTTTTTGTCAGCAAAAAACAGGGCTGATGAATAAAGAACGTGCCAACGCGCAAGGCGGCGCGAGATAAGACATTTATTTTTCGAACTCTCGCCCACCGCCTACCTATTTTTAAGGTGGCCTTATGGATTTTGTTTCCCCCGAACCCGCTAACGAAAAAGACGAAACGATCACCAGTGGTGATTTTTGGCCGGCGATTAATACCCGTGCATTTCGGGAATCAATGCGAGTTGACGGTACGATCACCCAAAGTCGATTAATTGAAGCCTTAAAAAACGCCATCATCGAAACCAACCGTGAATTATCCTGCTTTCAACAGCAAGAAATCCACTTGGGCTATACAACGTTAGGCGCGGTTCCGGCCAGCAAAATCACGCATGGGGAGATTGACATATCGGAATTAGTGATCCTTTATCGCCGTGCCGTATTCAGCGCGGCAAAAGCAAACTTAATCGAACGTTACCGCGATATTGATACAACCCCCAACGGTAATAAAAAAGCTGATGCCTTAGAGACGAACATTGATGATTTACAGCGTGATGCTATCTGGGCAATTCAGCGCATCAAAGGAACGACACACAATATTGTTGAATTGATATGAAAACCAGAGCGATAAAAGGTGACACCGTAGACGCGATATGTTGGCGATTTTACGGCCGAACGACAGGCATGACCGAGGCTGTTTTGTTAGCGAATCCCAATCTTGCCGAACATGGCGCGGTGCTACCTGCGGGGCTATTGATTGAGTTACCTGAAATTACCGAAGAGCCGGTACAGCCACTTATACAGCTATGGGATTGATACATGTTTGATAAAGATCCGAACAGTTTCGGTATCGCACAGTGGTTATTAATGCTCTTCATTTCAATGTGGGGAGGTGTTGTGAGATACATCATTGACGTTAAAACGAATAATGCCCCGTGGAGCTGGTTTGCGGCTTTTATGCAAATGGTCGTTTCCGGCTTTGTCGGGTTGTTAGGCGGATTGCTCTGTATTGAGGGCAATCAGAGCATTTATATCACCCTATTCACCACCGGTGTATTTGGTGCAATGGGAAGTATCGGACTTTCCTATTTATGGTCACGCTTTACTGGAGGAAAACATGTCTAACGTACCACGCGGCATACGCAACAATAATCCGGGCAATATTGATTATAACCCGAGAAACCCATGGCGAGGAGAACTGGCATTTGACCCTAGCATTGAGCCTCGTCATAGCCGCTTTGAGCAACCTGAATACGGTATTCGCGCATTATTCAAGCTTTTGCGGACCTATTCAACCTACGCGGGAAAGCAAGGGGTTGGTTGCGGCAAAATTGATACGGTGGAAGAAATTATTGAACGTTGGGCACCGGCAAAAGACCGCAATAATACAGAGGGTTATATTAATCGTGTCTGTAAAGAAACGGGCTTTGGCCGTCGTGATTGCCTTGATGTTTATGACAAAGAAACGGCATTCAAAATCGCTAAAGCGATTGTCCATGTTGAAAATGGTCAGCAGCCATACAGTGATGATCTGTTTGAAAAAGCGTGGGCGATGTTGTGATGTTTAAACCCAATAATGCGAGACGAAAAGCTTATGTTTAATATGAAAAAGTGGGTAATCGCTTTCGCATTATTCCTTGTCGCCGGTGTCATATTCGCCAGCTGGCAAAGTCTTAAAAAAATAGACCGGCTCAATGAACGAGTCGGCATACTCACGGCAGAAAACCAACAACTTTCGTTAGACGTTGATAAAAAATCCGCGCTGATCTCTGACCAATCATTAAGTTTTCACCGTGCAAATCAAATCGCGGGTGATGCCTATCGTCGCGGTATTATTCAACGCGCCACCGCCGAGGAAAGAAAAATTGAATATAAAACCCTTCTTAAAAACGAGCCAACGTGTGATTTATCTGTGCCTAAGTATCTTGCTGATCGGGTGCTCGACAACGCCTACCGTATCCGTGCAAACGCAATGCGTTCCCATTCCGAAAACACTAACCCAGCAAGTACCACCGCCTCTACCGGACGGGTTCTAACTTATTGCGATTTGGCTTTGATGGTTGACCCTTTACTTGCAGCCTTAGAAACTGCCAATATTCAACTAAGTGCGATTGAGCAATTTGATGAGGAACGGAACCGTGAAAAAGCTCATTAACTTACGGGAATATTTAGACAGCAAAATTCCATTTCTCAAAGATAACCCCGAAAATTTATACTTGTTCGTTGAAAATGGGCGGATTATTTCCACGTTAGAAGAAACGCCCAGTTTTGAATATGAATACACCGCTAATATTATTATTGAGCGCTATAGTGGTGACCAAAATGTCTTAATTGCGGTAGTCAATGATTGGCTAAGAAAAAATCAATCCGATATTTCAGCGAACCCCGCAAAGCGGCAACAAGATTTTAGATTTGAGGCGGTGATTTTAGATAACAAAACCGCCCACATCAGTATTGATTTAAATCTCACCGAGCGTGTATTAGCGATTGATAACGACGGCAAATATGTGATTGAGGCTACCCCTGAGCCGGCTAACCCGTTTAATGAATGGCCAACGACACGATGAATGATGATACTTTGCGTCAACTTGACAGTGAATTAACGCATTTATTAAATCGCATGTCGCAAGGCCAGCGCCGGCAGCTCGCCAAAGAAATCACTCGCGATTTACGCCGTTCTCAAATTAAGCGCATTTCACAACAAAAAAATCCGGATGGCAGCCCATACACCAAACGCAAAGCGAATTTCGTCACGGTACAGCGTGAGATCCAATTTGTGTGGTACGGTCAAAAACGTACCTTACGGAACTGGCGTGGTAATAGCAAAACAATCACTGGCCAAGACGCGAATAAAAAAGCCCAGCGCTCATTTCGCAAATCAGATATTCAGCGCTATATCAGTATCAAGAAAGAAAAAATCAGTACAGAGCGCAAAACCAAGCAAACCCGCATGTTTAAAAAGCTCGCCACTGCCCGTTTTTTACGCGCCTATAATAGCGATAAAGAAGCTGTCATTTATTTTTTACCTTCCGCAGCAAATATTGCCGGTGTACACCAGTTCGGTTTAACAGAACGCATTGGTAATGCAAAAATAACCTATCCATCACGCCAGTTGTTAGGGCTCACTCCGCAAGAAATCAGGCATATTGAAAGCCAGATTATTGATTTTCTCTCACGATAATGTGTATCACAGACTGAACAAAAGGCAGTAGCTGCAATCAATACACTATCAATGGCACGCTTAAGAAAATCATTTTTTTGAGGTTGTCATGCGTAAATACATTCCGCTAATTCCTACTCTATTTATCATTATTTACTCACTGGTTATCTTTTTTGATACGGGCGTAGGTAACTATATTTCTGTGGTGATCATCAATACGTACATTTCACTTCACGGCTTTAAATTATTTTTTACTCTCACGCCTTTTTTATCCAATAAAGATTATGAATATACCTTTGAGGGCTTCGAAAATTTTCTCATACCGCTTGATGAGTGGATTTATCGAACGGTGATTTTATTGACAGCGGTCGGTGTGATTATCCTATTCATAACAAGTCAGTGGATTGTTGTGCCGTTCTTTGTATTTTGGTGTTTTTGGCAGGGGTTGGCTCGCGGTGTGCTTTTGTCGGCAGTCAAGGCAGCGAGTAAATAAACCATGTCTGCCGAGATTCGCCGCCTAATTAAAAACCTGATCCGAATTGGTATCGTGACAGATGTGAATGCCAAGAAAGGCTGTCGCGTACAAATTGGAAGCTTAGAAACCGACTGGCTAAATTGGATCACCTTACGTGCTGGTCGTACTCGCACCATGAATGCACCTAGCGTGGGTGAGCAAGTTCTTATCCTTGCTTTAGGCGGCGAACTTACCACGGCATTTGTGCTAACCGGTATCTTTTCCAATGAACATGCCGAGCCGACCAGTTCACTCACAGCAGACCACCGAACCTATTCAGACGGGGCAATTATTGAATATGAACCCGCCACTGGTGCATTAATCGCAACAGGGATTAAAACGGCCACAATTGACGCCAGCGAACAAATTAATGCCACAACAAATGTGGTTATCGTCAATGCAAGTAAACAAATTAATCTCACCACACCAACGGTGATTTGTTCGGAAAATCTGACTTGCGCCACGCTCAATGTGACTGAGGGCGGCGAAATGACCGGAGATATTGTTCATAAAAATGGGACGTTTTCATCAAATGGGATTGTTCTGGATGATCACGATCATGGTGGTGTTGAGCGCGGCGGAAGTCGCACGGATGGCCCTCAATGAGATATTGCGGTATGAGTCGAGAAAATGGAAAGTGCCTTTCCGATATTGAGCATATACGCCAATCCGTGCGCGATATCTTGATCACGCCTATTGGCTCACGCGTCGCACGGCGAAATTATGGTTCGCTATTATCAGAACTTATCGACCAGCCACAAAATCCCGCACTGAAATTGCAGTTAATGTCTGCGTGCTACACCGCATTGTTGAAATGGGAGCCACGCATTTTATTAACTCGCATTAGCCTAAATAGCACCGAGGCTGCGCAAATGATTGTGGATATTGAAGCCACAAACCAAGACACCAATCAGTCACTTAATTTTTCGGTTAATGTGAGGTAACGATGGCAGCCAGTATTGATTTAAGTTTATTACCGGCACCGGATGTGGTCGAAACGTTAGATTATGAGGTGCTCTTTGCCGAACGCAAAGCCGCACTAATTGGTGCGATGCCGGCAGAACAACGGGAAGCCATCACCCGCACCTTAGAATTGGAATCTGAGCCGCTCACCAAATTATTACAAGAAAATTGTTACCGTGAATTAATTTTACGTCAGCGAGTCAATGAAGCGGCTCGCGCAAGTATGGTGGCCTTTGCCACCGGTGCCGACCTTGACCAACTCGCGGCCAATAACAACGTGAAACGCCTGATGTTATCAGCCGGTGATGAAAACGCTATCCCACCGATTGCACCGGTGTATGAGTCAGATTCTAATTTACGCATGCGTATACCGGCCGCTTTCGAAGCGTTAAGCGTAGCTGGCCCGATTGGCAGTTATGAATATCACGCTCGCAGCGCTGATGGTCGGGTTTCTGACGCTTCTGTGATTAGCCCATTACCGGCTCACGTCACGGTTACTGTTTTATCCCGCGAGGGGAACGGCAGCGCACCGGCTGATTTAATTGAGAAAGTGAATATTGCGTTAAACGATGAGGACGTTAGGCCGGTTGCTGATCGTGTGACAGTGCAATCGGCAACCATCGTTAACTATGAAATCGACGCGGTGATTTACTGTTATCCCTCACCTGAATATGAGCCGATTATGGCGGCGGCAGAGGAGCAAGTGAAATGCTATGCAACACAGCAGCACCGGTTAGGCCGTGACATTGTGCTCAGTGCCATTTATGCCGCTTTGCATGTTCAAGGCGTGCAACGCGTTGAACTGAAAAAGCCGTTTGCAGATATCAAATTGGATAAAACACAGGCCAGCTTCTGCACACAAATTAACGTGGCATTAGGGGGCTCAGATGAATAATCGTTTATTACCTGTCGGCTCATCACCGTTAGAGCTTGCGGCGGCTGAATCACTGGCACAGATTGAGCGCGTGCCTATTCCTATTCGTGAACTTTGGAACCCTGATAAATGCCCCGTGCATTTGCTGCCGTATCTGGCGTGGGCGTTCAGCGTTGACCGGTGGGATAAAAACTGGACAGAAAAAGCCAAACGGGATGCGGTGAAAGCCGCCATGTTTATTCATAAACACAAGGGCACCATTGGTGCATTGCGCCGTGTGGTTGAGCCGTTGGGTTATTTAATCCGTGTGATTGAGTGGTGGAAAACCAACGAAACCGCCGGCACGTTTCGTCTTGATATCGGGGTTCTTGAAACGGGTATCACCGAGGAAATGTATCAAGAGTTAGAGGCATTAATTTTTGATGCCAAGCCGGCAAGCCGTCACCTTGTCGGACTCACTATTCAACTAGAAACCCGAGGTGAATTTTATTGTGCGGCATCCAGTTACACCGGTGACTCATTGACTGTTTACGCGTATACACCGCCTTTAATTTCGGTTTCTGGCCTTGATGTTCAAGGCGCGGCTATTCACTTAATTGATGAAATGAGGATTAATTCACAATGAAATACTTTGCCTTACTCACAAAATTAGGTGAGAACTTATTAGCCCAAGCGACAGCGCTAGGCACAAAACTTGAATTAACACATATGGCGGTGGGTGATGGTGGCGGGAGTTTACCAACGCCAGATACCAATCAAACTAAATTAATTGCTGAAAAACGCAGAGCCGCTATTAACACTTTGTTTATTGATGATAAAAATAAAAATCAAATCATTGCTGAACAAATTATTCCCGAACAGGATGGCGGTTGGTGGATACGTGAGATTGGGTTATTTGATAAAGCCGGTAATTTAATTGCGGTAGCAAACTGCCCCGAAACGTACAAGCCACAATTAGCGGAGGGCTCCGGCCGTACGCAATCTATTCGAATGGTATTGATTGTCAGCCACACTGAATCGGTCACATTAAAAATTGACCCATCAGTTGTACTGGCAACTCGCGAGTATGTAAATACTGAAATCACCGTGCTGGACAAAAAAATTGATGCACTTTCAGCACAAACCAAGCTGGATTTAAATAAAAAATTCGACAAGGCGAACATTTCAGGCCAGAAAGGCAACGATAACGACAAAGTCCCTAGCCTGAATTTGTTTACGACTGAGATTGGTAAACTTGCCGCACTTGGGTACAGCTATTCAAAAATTGAATCAGACGGCAGATATCAACCTAAAGGAAATTACGCCCCTGCGGGTGACTATGCAACCAATACAGAGTTAAATAATGGCCTTGATAAGAAGTTTGATAAAGCAGGCGGTAACATTACAGGTAGAGTACGAGTAAACAATACTGTAGATGCCAATGTGATTCAGGTAACGGGTGAAAATGAAGCTTATATGCAGCTTGATATGACTGTAGCTGGTGTTGCGAGAATAAATACAAGAATAGAAGGGAAACAGTGGCGGAATCACGTTCTACCTGATTCTAGTGGAACATTAATGCATGTTGGTGATTTTGGAATAGGAGGCACGGAGAATAACGGTTGGATTGGAAGTACCGCCAACATGGGAAAAAATAAAGTTGGTATTTTTAATATAGCGCATACTACGGAAGGTATGAAAGAGCTAGGTTTCACCGATTTTTACGGCTCATGCATTGTCACAAAATATTCAAGAGAAAGTAATTCTCAAATGTTGTTATTGTCAAATTATGGAATGGACTGGTTACAAATCATAAGAAAGGGTGGCACGAACACACCAATTGAAAAATGTAACGTATGGACAAATAAGAACACAACTAAAGACCGCAATGGAAATTTAAAAGTTTCGGGATCAGATGAGCTTAGTGATTGTCAAGTAGGCATTCCTCTACCTTGGCCTCAATCCTCACCACCGACAGGTTATTTAATCTGCAACGGTCAATCATTTAATAAAACAACCTATCCACTTTTAGCAAAAGCATACCCAACGGGAGTTTTACCTGATTTACGAGGGGAGTTCCTGCGTGGTCTTGATGCGGGGCGCGGTGTCGATACAGGTCGCGCGGTTTTATCAGCTCAAGGAGATGCATTTCGAGCACATAACCACTCGGTAATTGGTGAAGATTCCGGCTCTGGTACTGCTTATTTCGGTCGAGGTAATGGTAGCCGTCGTTCAATTGCAAAAGACGCGATGAACCTTGAGGGTGGAACAGAAACACGTCCGCGCAACATTGCATTTTTATATATCGTGAGAGCAGCATAATGAAAAATTATAATTTAGAGATTGAACAAGCCGAAATTGGCGAAAATGGTTTAGCTACAAAAGCGGGTTGGATTAAAGTCTATATTGCAGACCCACAAACGCGCGAATATTTGAACGCGAGCATGGAGAATATTTATTTTGATGTCAGCGTCTCGGCTGGTGCTTATATTGATGCGCCAGAATTACCGACAAAAGCCGGTTTCGCGGTGGTACGTAGTGAAGATGGCTCTAAATGGGAAATCGTGACAGATAACCGAGGGAAAACGGCTTACAGTACGGAAACCCGTCAATCGATGGAAGTTGATTTCATTGGCGATTTGCCCGATACGCTAACTCTCTTAGAGCCGAAAACAGAATTTGATAAGTGGAACGGCAAAAAATGGGTAACAGATATTGAAGCTCAAAAAGCGGTATTGGTTGCACAAGCCGAGCAGGAAAAGACGCAGCGATTAGAGGAAGCGAATGCCACTATCACATATTTACAAGATGCCATTGAAGTAGGTCTTGATAATGACGATTACAAAGCAAAATTAACAGCGTGGAAAACATACCGTGTTTTGTTAAACCGTGTTGATACTTCACTCGCACCAGATATTGATTGGCCTGAAAAACCCGAATAACATTAATCTACTCTGAGCCCCAACCAATGGGGCTTTGTTTCATCCTTCACACAATCGCCATTTCGTGCATTTGCGTTAACCCCAACCCAAAATTGAGCTATTGCAAAATAGAGGACGCTAGTAATGGCTCAAGATTATCACCACGGCGTGCGAGTGATTGAACTCAATGAAGGCACGCGACCTATTCGCACCATCAATACCGCCATTGTCGGAATGGTGTGTACTGCCGATGATGCAGACACAAAAGCCTTTCCACTCAATACCCCTGTTTTAATTACAGATGTGAAAAATGCAGCAGGTAAAGCTGGCGAAACCGGCACGCTTGCTCGCTCACTGGATGCCATCGGTAACCAATCAAAACCGGTCACCGTCGTTGTACGTGTTGAACAAGGCGAAAACGAAGCAGAAACCACCTCAAATATTATTGGTGGCACCACGCCCGATGGACGTAAAACCGGCTTACAGGCATTAACCGTGGCGCAAGGCCGTTTAGGTGTTAAACCTCGCATTCTAGCCGTACCGGCTCATGACACACAGGCGGTTTCATCAACGCTTGCGGGCATTGCGCAAAAAATGCGAGCCATGGCTTATATTAGCGCCTATGGCAGTAAAACCATTTCGGATGCCATTGATTACCGTAAAAACTTTAATCAACGCGAATTAATGTTGATTTGGCCTGAATTCCAAAGTTGGGATACCGTCGCGAACGCAGAGAGTAATATCTATGCCACCGCATGTGCTTTGGGTTTACGTGCCAAAATTGATAATGAAATAGGCTGGCATAAAACCTTGTCTAACGTGGGCATTAATGGTGTAACCGGTATTTCTGCCGATGTGTCATGGGATTTACAAGACCCTGCCACCGATGCCGGCTTACTCAACGAAAACGATATCACCACGCTAATTCGCAATAACGGCTTCAAATTTTGGGGCTCCCGTACTTGCTCTGATGATCCGTTGTTTGCCTTTGAATCCTACACCCGCACCGCGCAGGTGTTATCTGACACCATCGCCGAGGGGTTGGACTGGTCAATTGACGGTACGCTTAATCCCTCACTGGCTCGCGATATTATCGAAAGTATCAATGCAAAACTACGCAGTATGACAACGCAAGGCTATTTGTTAGGCGGTGAATGTTGGTTCGATCCAGACGTTAACACCAAAGAAGAGCTGAAAAGCGGCAAGTTATACATTGATTATGACTATACAGCCGTCCCCCCACTGGAAAACTTACTGTTACGTCAGCGTATTACTGACCGCTATTTATTAGATTTTGGCTCAAAAATTAAGGGGTAATCATGGCCTTACCACGCAAACTTAAAGATTTAAATTTATTCAATGAAGGTGAAAGCTATATGGGGCGTATTGAAGAAATCACGCTACCGAAAATCACTCGTAAATTTGAAACCTATCGCGGCGGCGGCATGAATGGCGGCGTCAAGATTGATATGGGGTTAGAAGATGATGCACTCTCTGCCGAATTAACATTTGGAGGCTTAGAAGCCCAGCTTTATAAGCAATGGGGGATCACTCAAATTGATGGCGTGATGTTGCGCCTCAATTGTGCCTATCAACGCCAAGATACCAAAGAATACACTGCGGTTGAGGTCGTGTTACGGGGTCGATTCAGTGAAATTGACTCCGGTAATGGCAAGGCCGGTGAAAATACCCAAGTCAAAGCGCCTTTTAATGCTACGTATTACAAACTCATTTGGGATGGTGAAACACTCATTGAGATTGATTTACTCAATATGATTGAAAAAGTTGATGGTGTTGACCGCCTAGAAGAACAACGCGCCGCATTAGGTTTATAGGAAAAGTAAATGACTGAACCCGTAGAAAAAAATCAAATCACCGTCACGCTAGATGAACCCATCACGCGTGGAACAACCACAGTGACAGAGATTGTGGTACGTAAACCCAATTCTGGCGCATTGCGTGGTGTTCGCTTAGCCGCACTGATGGAAATGGATGTGGATTCGGCGATGTTGGTATTACCCCGCGTCACCGCACCGGCATTGACGAAACCTGAATTAATCATGATGAACCCAGCGGATATGCTGAATTTAACCAAAGAGCTTGTGCTTTTTTTGTTACCGAAGTCGGTGACTATGGATTTCCAGAACGATTAACCGTCAATGATTTAGTGGCAGATATTGCCACTATTTTTCACTGGTCACCCGCTGTCACCGATGAATTTTCCCTAACCGAATTATTAGAATGGCGTTATCACGCCCTTAAACGTAGCGGTGTAGAAGATGAGTAAAGATTTACGTTTACAGGTGATTTTAAGCGCCGTCGATAAATTTACGAAACCGTTTAAGAGCGCTCAAGCGTCGAATAAAAAATTGGCGGAAACCCTCCGCCAATCTAAACAACAACTCAAAGAGCTTAACAACCAAGCCAAGCAAATTGACGGATTTAAGAAAACCAAGCAATCCCTTGATGCAGCGAATAACGCCTACCAACAAGCCACAGCTAAAGTTAGCCGACTCGCACGTGAATTATCCACCGTTCAAAATCCCACGAGGGCACAATCACTGGAGCTTGACCGCGCAAAAGCGGCGGCCGCAAAACTCAAAGCTGAAACCAGCACACTGAGTGCCTCACTGCAGCGCCAACGGGAAGCCCTAAGAAGCAGTGGCATTTCAACACGCCAGCTAAGCCAAGCCCAAATCAAATTAAATAGCGACATTGCCAGCACAAGCCGGCGATTACAGCAACAAGAGCAGCAACTAAAACGGGTGGCCAACCAAGAAAAGCGAATGTCTGCGGCAAAAAATAGCTATCAAAATGCCATGGGGGTACGTAATAAAATGGCCGGTAGCGGCGCGGGTATGCTTGCATCCGGTGTGGGGTTAGGTTATGCGGCTAAAAAAGTCTTAGTACCAGGCTATGATTTTGAAATCGGCATGTCGAAAGTGCAAGCCTTAACCCGCCTTGATAAAAATTCCGACGACTACAAGATGTTAAGGGAGCAAGCGCGAGACCTTGGGGCAACAACCGCATTTACCGCTAATGAAGTTGCACAAGGCCAAGCGTTCTATGCCATGGCTGGTTTTAAGCCAGAGCAAATTAAAAATGCCATGTCCGGTACTTTATCCATGTCATTGGCCGGTGATATCGACTTGGCCACCACGGCTGATATTGGTTCCAACATCTTGACCGGCTTTAAGCTGAATTCTAATGAAATGAACCGTGTCAGTGATGCCCTTGTCGCCACGTTTACGCGGTCTAATACCAACCTCACTATGCTTGGCGACACAATGAAATATGTTGCACCGGTTGCTTCGGGGCTCGGTGTCGATTTAGAAACCGCCGCCGTTGCCGCCGGTAAACTCGGTGATGCGGGTATTCAAGGCAGTATGGCCGGTACAGGCTTACGCTCTATTTTAGGGCGTTTGGCAGAGCCGCCGAAAATGGCCGGCGAAGCCCTTGATAAATTGAAGATTAAAACCCGTGATGCCAAAGGTAATTTGCGCCAATTTACCGACATACTCGCCGAACTAGACAAAAAAACTAAAAAAATGGGTACGGCAGAGCGTGCTGGACTGTTTAAACATATTGCCGGTGAAGAGGCATTTTCTGCCCTCTCAGTATTGGTTGACCAAGCTGGCTCCGGTCAGTTGCAAGCCATGATTGCTGAAATCAAAGCCGCTAAAGGGGAAGCGGAAAAAGTTGCCAAAACCATGACAGATAACCTTGATGGCGACTTGAAAAACTTAACCTCGGCTTATGAAGATGTAGGGATACAAATTTTTGGCGGTGCGGATAGCCCTTTGCGGGATATCACTAAACGAGTCACTAATCTCATTTCGAAGTTTGGCCAATGGGCAAAGAAAAACCCTGAACTGGTCAAACAAATCACCATGATCACATTGGGGTTAGGTGCGGTGCTGGCCGTTGGTGGCGGTATCACATTGATGATTGCGGCATTAATTGGACCACTCGCCATGGCGAAATTAAGTCTGTCCGTATTAGGCATCAAAGGCAGTGGTTTTCTATCATTACTGATTAAGCCTATTAAGTTAATTGGAACGGCATTTATGATGCTAGGCCGTGCGCTATTAGCTAACCCGATTATCTTAATTATTACGGCTATCGCTGGCGCGGCTTACCTGATTTATAAATATTGGGATGATATCGTTCCGTACGCAAAAAAATTATGGAACAGAGTGACAGAGATATTTTCCCAGTTTTGGGAGGGGGTTAAATCCTATGTGCTGAATTGGGGGCTTGTCGGGCTAGTCTATCAACACTGGGATGAGATTGTCGCTATCACTTCTCGCATGTGGGCATTAGTTAAGAAAACCATTTCTGATAAGTGGGATCAGATTGTCGCGGATGTTAAAGGTTTACCGGAACGTTTTAAACAAATTGGCGGTGAGATCATTGATAGCCTGAAAAACGGCATTCTGGAAAAATGGGAGGCACTGAAAGCTCAATTTGCCGAACTCAAGCAAATGGCCACAAACATATTACCCGATTGGATGCTTTCAGATGAAACCAAAACTGTCCGCGCCATGTCACAAGTGACCGTTATTCAAGCCGGTATGAAAAGTGCGGGCATGTTCGACAATGGCGGATTTATCCCTCGTGGACAATTTGGCATTGTCGGCGAAAAAGCCCCTGAAATAGTAACTGGCCCTGCTCATATAACCAGCCGGAGAAAAACCGCTGCGCTGGCTGCGGCGGCATTAACCATGGGCTCTATGACCGCGACAGCAAAACCCATCCATCCGTATGCTTTACCCGCAAATAGCTATCAATCCGCACCAACAAACATAAACCAAAGCAATCATGCGGCAAATACTGCGCCGGTCACTATCAATGTTTATCCATTACCGAACCAGTCAGCAAACGATATTGCAAGAGAAGTCGCCAGACAATTAGAGCAAAACCAACGGCGTGAACAGGCAAGACGACTGAGTCGGTATCAAGACAGCGAGGACGATTAATTATGGCAATGGCAGCACTAGGCTTGTTTGTCTTTCAATTAAATACAACGCCTTACCAGATGATGCAAATTAACCAAAAATACCGTTATGGCGTGAATAATCGTGTCGGCAAACGTCCCGCAGTTCAATTTATCGGCCTTGATAATGACGATATCACATTAAGTGGCTCATTATTTCCGTCACTGACTGGCGGCAGACTGTCATTGCTGGTATTGGAGCAAATGGCAGAAACGGGGAAAGCATGGTCGCTGATTGATGGCTCAGGCACCATTTACGGTATGTTTGTGATTGAAGAAATCACCCAATCGAAAAGTATTTTTTTTGATGATGGCTCGGCCAGAAAAATTGAATTTACGCTGAAATTAAAACGCACGGACGAATCGCTGTCTCAAATGTTTGGTGATCTAGGTCAGCAACTCAATGATATTCGTGGAGCCTTACCGCTATGAGTTTTTTAACCAAGGATGAACTAACCCCTGCATTTGTGCTTGCGGCAGGCGGTGAAAATATTAATAGTCTGATTCAGGGGCGTTTAATGTCATTAACCATGACGGATAACCGCGGCTTTGAAGCTGACCAATTAGATATTGAATTGGATGATAGCGACGGACAACTCGCCTTACCAAAGCGAGGTGAAACCCTGTCATTACACCTTGGCTGGAAAAACTCACCGCTGATTTACAAGGGGACATTTACGGTTGATGAGGTTGAACATAGCGGCGTGCCAGATAAGCTCACGATCCGTGGTCGTAGTGCGGACTTTCGCGACACTTTAAACATCAAGCGTGAGCAGTCTTACCATCAAAAATCGTTGGGCGATATTGTCCGCACCTTGGCGGAACGCAATAAGTTAAAGGCGGTTATTGATGAAAAATTAGATAAAATTAAACTCGCTCATATTGACCAAACCAACGAATCGGACGGCTCATTTCTCACACGAGTGGCTAAATCAGAGGGAGCAATTGTTGCGGTTAAAAACGGAAACTTACTGTTTATGAAACAAGGCCAAGGGCTCACCGCAACTGGACAACCCATTCAAACAATGCATATCACCCGCTCAGTAGGTGACGGACACCGTTTTTCACTTGCCGATCGTGGTGCATACACCGGTGTTATTGCTAACTGGCTTGATACACGTGAGCCGAAAAAGAAAAAAGCAGTGACGGTAAAGCGTAAGCGAAAAAGCAAACAACCTGCAAAACCCGCTGAACCGAAAGAAAAGCAAGGGGAATATTTAGCCGGCGAACAAGGGAACGTTCTCACGCTTTCTCATACCTACGCCACGAAAGAAAATGCCGCCCGAGCCGCAAAAGCCAATTGGGAAAAAATCCAACGTGGTGTTGCGTCATTTTCGATTCAACTCGCTGTTGGCCGTGCAGATCTTTACCCTGAAATGCCTATCACCGTCAGCGGATTTAAACCCGAAATTGATAATGCGGACTGGACATTAACGCGAGTCGTTCATTCACTGAATGACAGTGGTTTTACAAGCGCATTAGAGTTAGAGGTGAAGATTTCAGATTTAGATATGGCTGATGAATAATTTTTTAGACTGTATAAAAACACATGATATAATTTACGTAACATCAACATCATGACAAAGGATATATAATCATGATGAATTGTCCTGAATGCGGTCACGCTGCACACACTCGTAGTTCCTATCAAGTATCATCCGAAACCAAAGAACGCTACAACCAATGCCAAAATATTAATTGTGGTTGCACATTTGTCAGTCACGAATCAGTGACAAAAATTGTTGTTAAACCCGCACATGTTAATGTTGTTGAACCGCATCCGAACAAATACCAACAACCGCCTTTAGCATTATAGAAATCAAAGCCCCTCAATTGAGGGGCTAAATATTACTTAGAAACACTAATCAATTCGTTGAAAAAAGTATCAAAGCCTTTTTTACCACTATCATCAAATCGTAATTCATTGAACCGTGTAGTAAAAGAGCAGCTATCATCGGTTAGTTCACTCAAATTATTAACCGGAATATATTTTTTAATGATCTCTAATGCCTGTGGTTTAGTGATAGTTGTTGTATATTCAGGTGAATCTTTCAGTTTTTTTCCATTCGTATCAACTAAATAAGAAGTGATAGTAACTTTATCATTGGGTGTATTAATTAATGAGCGATAAACACCATAGACAATGGCTCGTTTAGCTAGTAGCTCCTTTACGTCTTGCCCGTCTTGCTCAAAAGCTACTGCTGAAAGCCTAACTTTTAATGGTGATTCGCTAATAATTTCGAGTGAATTATTTTCAGGGTAATAATCACTGAAATATTCCATTGCATCATTCATTGTTGCGTAAACTTCATTTTGCTTTGTGCAATCTTCACTTGATTTGAGGTACGGTGCAGCAGAAGCCGAACTGATACCAACCATCAATGCAAATACGGAAAACGCAGAGCAAATAAAAAGTTTTTTAACTTGGGTAAAAAAATTGGTACTCGTAGTGTGTTTTACATCACCAAAAAATATTCTAAGCATTATATTTCCCCTTATTGAATTGAGAATAAATTAAAGTCGGCTTTAAACGATAAGTAAAGCCCCTTATTGCAAGGGGCTAATGCTAAAAGTGGGTTACATGTGGATGTAATGTGGATGACGTTTTATAAATCCATCTATAAAACAATCAGTTATATAAAAACAAAAGACCGCCTAGGCGGTCTTTTGTTTTTGGAAACTGTGATAGTAGTTGAGAGTTGATTAGACATCATAGGATTGCAATTTTAAATCGTGATTAATTAGAGCTTCTATGTAAATTTGTGCGTCACTATTTAATTTAATCTGAGAAGCAAAAGGTAGGCCTGAGCTAGTGACTAAACTTGGTGCAAAGCAAGTTGCTAAGTTGTAAGCATCCATTTTATTTGTTTGCTGATTTTTTGTGATTTCAGCGAATAGAGGAATGACTAATTGTAGTGTTAACGGTGTTTTTTCAAGAGATAAAAATGCATGTTGAGCATTTTTATCTAGTTCTTTCAGTAGCTCTCTTTTGTCTTGATTGATTGAGTTTTGAGCGAAAATTTCCTTTAATAACGCAGATTTTTGTTGTACTACATCGGCTAATTTATGAATGGATTTTGGAGAGGTTTCTAATGAATGAATATTTTTTTCTATTAGATTAGCAGCAATCTTTTTGTAAGCTGAAGTAAGAATTTTAATATCAACAATATCTTTGTTTAAAAGATATTCTTTAAGTGGCTTGCCTGCGAGTAGGTGTGAGACTAATTTATCACGCTCAAGCGCATTTGCTGATGTGCGAAAAAGACCAATTGTTTCCCTGTAATTTGGGTGAGTTAAAATGGCGCTACCCAGTTTATTAAGCTGAAGATAATTCATTTTTTCATCGCCAGTGAGTTCTTTACAGTAATCGATAGCCTTTATGTTTTCTTGCTCTATCTTTTTCGCAGCTAATTTGTCTTTTTCACAAATTGGTGAGGTTGGGGGCATTTCAGTAGAGAAGGTGGGATAGTGTTTGACCGTATTTGATTGAAACTTGCGTAAGATATAGTTTTTTATACTAGACAGAACATTAATTTTTCTAATTGAATTTATAAATCCTTTCTTCTTCTCACTAGAGGGGCGCATATTTTCGTGAGGATTTGTTATCAGCGATGATTTGAGTGCATTGTTTCTAGCTTTCATAGGTTTCCATAGAGATTATGTTAAAATTAAAAATTAATTTAAATCTATGGTGATAATATATCTTGCATAAAAAACGGTAATTTTCTAACTCAATAATAAATAAGTAAATATATATATGACTTATTCTTTGCTTGGATTACAAAAACAACAAAATAAATCAGACATACGTTTAATCGTATTTTTGTTTTTCTCCCTTTTTATCATTGCAATATTGTCGCTCAGTGCAGGGGAGATTTGGTATTGGCCTAGCCAATGGATGGATGATCCCGCGCAGTTGTTTGTCTGGCAAATTCGCTTTCCCCGCACACTAGCGGTCATTGTCATTGGCGCAGCTCTTGCAGTCACAGGGGCTATAATGCAAGCTTTATTTGAAAACCCTTTAGCAGAACCAGGCTTATTAGGGGTTAGTAATGGTGCGGGTGTCGCGGTGGTGCTGACTGTATTATTATCATCAGGTGTGACGCATTATTGGCTATTAAGTGTTAGCGCGATTATAGGGGCTTTATTATTTACCTCCATATTGCTTTACTTTGCTCGTCGTAAGAATTTGAATAATTCGAGTTTATTGCTTGTTGGGGTTGCACTTGGTGTGATTAGTGGGGCTTGTATGACATGGATGGTGTATATGAGCAGTAACCTTGATTTGCGGCAGTTACTGTATTGGATGATGGGGAGTTTTAGTGGGGTTGATTGGCGTCAAATTGGCCTTGTTATTGGCTGTTTACCGTTTTTAATTTGGGTGCTCTTCCAAGGTAATATACTGAATTATCTTTCATTAGGTACAGTACAAGCTTATCAATTAGGAATCTCAGTCCATAAATGGCGCGTGATATTAATTATTATTAGTGGTGTATTAATTGGCCTCAGCGTCGCTATTGCGGGTGCGATTAGTTTTATTGGTTTGGTTATTCCTCATATATTGCGATTAAGTGGTTTAACAGATAACCGAGTATTATTAGTTGGTTCTGCTGTAGCAGGGGCATTAGGGTTATTAATTGCAGATATACTGTCTCGGTTATTAATCGACAATGCTGAAGTTCCTATTGGTGTTATTACGGCCACCTTAGGGGCACCGATATTTATTTTCTTGTTAATTCGTCACCAACAATGGCGGTAGAAGTGATGGATAACAAATTAATTATTGATATTAAAAATATTACCGTCGATACTCGATTGATTAATGTTTCAGCTCAAGTGCGGGCTGGAGAACAAATTCATCTATTGGGTGCGAATGGGGCGGGAAAAAGTACATTATTAGCTGCGATAAGCGGTTATTTACCTGTAGGCGGCGATATTTTAATTGATGGCCGAAGTATACGGCAATATCGTATTGCACAATTAAGCCAACAGCGTGCTTATCTTTCACAATTAGTTAGTTACGTTCCTATACTCAAAGTTTTTCAATACGTTGGCCTTTTTTCACCTGACACCTTGTTTTCCAATGATATTTTTGAGCACTTATGTTCAGATTTTCAACTGACATCATTATTAAGTAAACCTATTAGCCAACTCTCGGGTGGAGAATGGCAGAGGGTTCGAATTACAGCCGCATTTTTGCAGGTTTGGGATAAACAGCAATGCAAGGGAAAATTCATATTATTGGATGAGCCGACCAATAATTTAGATATTATTCAGCAATCGATGCTTGATAAATGGATTAAATATTTTTGTGATTGCTTAGGAACCGTTATAATGAGTGGTCATGACCTTAGTCATTCATATAAAAATGCATCTTGTATTTGGATGATGAAACAAGGACAGTTAGTCGCAATAGGGAAACCAGAGTGCATAATGACAGAAAATAATTTATCTGACATATTTATGTCTGAAATTAAGTTAAGTCACAGTACATCTCATCAAGTGTGGCAGGTTATAAATTTAGCGGATAAGGAATAAGTTGTTTTTATCACACATTTTTACATGATAATCCCGCAATGTTTGCAGGTGTTGAGGTTCGGTTAAAGTATAATTAACTAGAATATTCTATTCACAATGAAAACTAGGCTATTAACAATATGAGCAATTTCTTACCATTTTCAAAACCAGCAATTGGTGATGAAGAGGTCAAGGCAGTAGAAAACGTTCTGCGTTCAGGCTGGATAACAACAGGCCCACAGAATCATCAGCTAGAAGACGATTTTTGTAAGCGTTATGGCTGTAAACATGCAATTGCATTGTCATCAGCTACTGCAGGCATGCATGTTGTATTAATGGCATTGGGTATTGGTCCTGGTGATGAAGTCATCACGCCTTCTCAAACATGGGTATCTACAATCAATATGATTGAGTTGCTTGGGGCAACACCGGTCATGATTGATGTTGATCGTGATACATTAATGATCCAACCTGATGCCGTAGAAAAAGCGTTAACAGAAAAAACAAAGGCTATTATCCCAGTACACTATGCGGGAGCTCCTTGTGATCTTGACGCATTGCGTTTGATTGCTCAAAAAGCCGGTGTAGCATTAATCGAAGATGCGGCACATGCCGTGGGTACTCGTTATAAAGATGAGTGGATTGGCGAAAAGGGAACGTCTATTTTTTCTTTTCATGCCATCAAAAATGTCACCTGTGCGGAAGGGGGATTAGTCGCAACAGATGACGATGAACTTGCTCAGCGTGTACGTACACTCAAGTTTCACGGTCTAGGGGTTGATGCGTTTGATAGACAAATGCAAGGCCGTAAGCCGCAAGCCGAGGTTGTTGAGCCCGGTTTTAAATATAATTTATCAGACATTCACGCCGCGATTGCAGTGGTGCAGTTATCACGAGTTGAGCAATTAAATCAGCGTCGTGCGGAACTTACAGCTCGTTATCGTGAGTTACTGAAAAATTCTCCTTTACAAATGTTGAGTGTCCCTAGTTACTCTCATTTACATGCAAATCATTTATTTATGGTACGTGTCGATAAAGCAGCATGCGGTATTGATCGCGATACATTCATGGAAAAATTGAAAGAGCATGATATTGGAACAGGGTTGCACTTTCGTGCCGCGCATACACAAAAATATTATCGCGAAAAATACCCTGAGTTAGTTTTACCTGAATCAACATGGAATAGCGCCACATTGTGTTCGTTACCTTTATTTCCCGATATGACTGATGCAGATGTTGAACGGGTCGTTAAAGCTGTAGAAGCAGTTCTTTTGGAGTCAAAATAGTGTCACACGCAGATGAATTTGATGAGATTAAAAAAGTCTCAGTGGTTATCCCTGTCTATAATGAAGAGCAGAGTTTACCGCAACTGTTAGAACGTACTATCAAGTCATGTAAACAATTAACTCAATCCTATGAATTAATTCTAGTTGATGATGGTAGTAGCGATCGTTCAGCACAAATGCTTACAGAAGCCGCAGAAAATCCAGATAACCACGTTATTGCAATTATTTTAAACCGTAACTATGGGCAGCATTCTGCTATTATGGCGGGTTTTAACCAAGCTGATGGCGACTTAGTGATTACTTTGGATGCGGATTTACAAAATCCACCAGAGGAAATCCCACGTTTAGTGCAAACAGCTATGCAAGGTTATGATGTAGTTGGTACGCGCCGTGCGAATCGCCAAGACTCTTGGTTTCGCAAAACAGCCTCTAAAATGATCAATGCGATGATCACCAAAGCGACAGGGCGTTCAATGGGAGATTACGGCTGTATGTTACGTGCATACCGCCGTCATATCATTCAAGCTATGTTGCAATGTCATGAAAGAAGTACATTTATTCCTATTTTGGCAAATACATTTGCACGTAGAACCATTGAAATTGATGTAGCGCATGCAGAACGCGAGTTTGGTGATTCTAAATACAGCTTTATGAAGCTGATTAATTTAATGTATGACTTATTAACATGCCTGACTACAGCGCCACTACGTTTATTGAGTGTTGTAGGAAGTATTATCGCTGCTGGCGGTTTTTTATTAGCGGTATTGTTAATTGCATTGCGTTTAATTTTTGGCGCAGAGTGGGCAGCAGATGGCGTATTTACTCTGTTTGCAGTACTCTTTATGTTTATTGGTGCACAATTTGTTGCCATGGGGCTACTGGGCGAATACATCGGTAGGATCTACAATGATGTGCGCGCAAGACCTCGTTATTTTATTCAAAAAGTCGTTGGAGCAGATGCGAAATCCGACAAAAATCAGGAAGAAGACTAATGAAAGCTATTGTTTTTGCCTATCATGATATTGGCTGCGTAGGGCTAAAAGCGCTTGAAAAAGCAGGTTTTGATATCCAAGCAGTGTTTACACACACTGATGACCCAAATGAAAACCACTTTTACTCCTCAGTTGCGCGTTTAAGTGCTGACATGGAGCTTCCTGTTTTTGCGCCTGAAAACGTTAATCATCCATTATGGATTGAACGTATTCGTGAAATGAAACCTGATGTGATTTTCTCTTTCTACTATCGTGATATGTTAAGTGAAGAGCTGTTAGCTATCGCGCCTAAAGGTGCGTTTAATTTACACGGCTCATTGCTACCTAAATACCGCGGTCGTGCACCTATTAATTGGGCATTATTAAAAGGTGAAAGCGAAACTGGTGTGACCTTACATAAAATGGTAGCTAAAGCTGACGCTGGCGATATTATTGCTCAAGAAAAAGTGGCGATTACCGATACAGACACTAGCCTGACTTTACATGCGAAAGTACGTGAAGCGGCGGAAGTTTTATTGAATAAAACACTGCCATTAATTGAAGCTGGTAGCTACAAATCAGTTGCACAAGATGAAAGCCAAGCAACATATTTTGGTCGTCGTACCGCTGAAGATGGTTTGATTAATTGGAATAATAGCGCAAAAGAAGTTAACTGCTTAATTCGTGCAGTAACTGAACCTTACCCAGGTGCGTTCACTTATTTAGGCGCACGTAAAATGGTTATCTGGCGCGCACGCGTTTTAGATGATAATCAAGGTAAAGCAGCTGGTACGGTACTTTCGAGTGACCCACTGCGTATTGCTTGCGGGCAAGGCGCTATCGAAGTGATTAGCGGCCAAAGCGAGACTGGTTTATATATGCAAGGTAGCCGCCTTGCTAACGAAATGGGTATCGTAACTGATGTCCGTGTTGGAGCAAAACCAACAGCACAAGTTAAACGCCGCACACGTGTTCTTATTTTAGGTGTGAATGGGTTTATTGGTAACCATTTAACGGAGCGCCTATTAAAAGACGGTAACTACGATATTTATGGTATGGATATCGGTTCTTCTGCGATTGAGCGTTTTATTGGTAACCCACGCTTCCACTTCATTGAAGGTGACGTTAGCATCCATACAGAATGGATTGAATACCACATCAAAAAATGTGACGTTATTCTGCCTCTGGTTGCGATTGCAACGCCAATCGAATATACCCGTAATCCATTACGCGTTTTCGAATTAGACTTTGAAGAAAACTTGAAAGTTGTACGTTACTGCGTGAAATATAACAAACGTATTATCTTCCCATCGACGTCTGAAGTTTATGGTATGTGTGATGATAAAGAGTTTGATGAAGACGAGTCACGCTTAATCGTCGGCCCAATCAATAAACAACGTTGGATTTACTCAGTTTCTAAACAATTACTTGACCGAGTGATTTGGGCATACGGTGCGAAAGAAGGTTTAAAATTCACCTTATTCCGTCCATTTAACTGGATGGGGCCTCGCTTAGATAGCTTGAATTCTGCACGTATTGGTAGTTCGCGTGCGATTACTCAGTTAATTCTAAACTTAGTTGAAGGTTCGCCAATTAAACTGGTTGACGGTGGTGCACAAAAACGTTGCTTTACAGACATTAAAGACGGTATCGAAGCGTTATTCCGTATTATCGAAAACAAAGATGGCAAATGTGATGGTCAGATCATCAATATCGGTAACCCAACTAACGAAGCGAGTATTCGTGAATTAGCAGAAATGTTGTTGGAAAGCTTCGAAAAACACCCTCAACGTGGGAAATTTCCTCCATTTGCAGGCTTCCGTGAAATCGAAAGCAGCAGCTATTATGGCCAAGGGTATCAAGATGTTGAACACCGTAAACCAAGTGTTGAAAATGCACGTCGTTTACTGGATTGGGTCCCAACTATCGATATGAAAGATACCATCGAAGAAACATTAGATTTCTTCTTACAAGGTGCAGTTGAAGAGTTAGGTAATAAAGACTAATGAAAAAAGTTGGCTTGAGAATTGATGTGGATACCTACCAAGGTACCTTGAAAGGGGTTCCACAGCTACTCAAAGTGCTCAAAGAGCATAATATCCAGGCCAGCTTTTTCTTCAGTGTAGGACCCGATAACATGGGGCGCCATTTATGGCGCCTCTTGCGTCCTAAATTTCTGTGGAAAATGCTTAGGTCGAACGCTGCATCCCTTTATGGGTTAGATATCTTATTAGCGGGCACAGCATGGCCGGGTAAAAAAATTGCTAAAGATTTAGGTTATTTGATGAAACAAACTTTGGATGCTGGTCATGAAGTTGGCTTACATGCATGGGACCATCAAGGTTGGCAGGCTAAAGTTGCCAAATGGAGCAAACCGCAACTAACAGAGCAAGTTAAGTTAGGGGTGGATGCGCTGGAGCAAGCCATTGGACACCGAGTGACTTGTTCTGCCGTTGCTGGTTGGCGAGGTGATGAGCGTGTGTTGGAAGTTAAACAAGCGTTTAACTTTGACTACAACAGTGATTGTCGTGGTAAATACCCATTTAGGCCAATTTTAGCCGATGGCTCACTCGGGACGGTTCAAATCCCTGTCACACTGCCGACTTACGATGAAGTCGTAGGGACAGTCGTGAGTGATGATGCATTTAATGATTTTATTCTTCAAGCAATTAAAGAAGATCAAGGCGTTCCAGTTTATACTATCCATACAGAAGTGGAAGGAATGTCCAAATCGGAACAATTTTCACAATTATTGGAACGAATTACACAAGAAGAAATCCAATTCTGTACATTGAGTGAATTACTGCCAGACAATTTGAATTCATTGCCCAAAGGGCGTGTGGTGAGGGCACCATTCCCCGGACGTGAAGGCTGGCTAGGCTGCCAAGAAGAGGAATAAGCAACCTATGTTGAATAACCGAGCGAGCAAAGTAGGAGCCTCTCTGCTGGCTCTTTTTTTTATCCTAACCTATTTGTTGCCGTTGAATAGTCGTTTACTTTGGCAACCAGATGAAACGCGATACGCAGAAATTAGCCGTGAAATGTTACAGCGTGGCGATTGGATTGTTCCTTACATGCTGGATGTACGCTATTTTGAAAAACCAGTGGCAGGTTACTGGATAAACAATATTAGCCAAATGATCTTTGGTGAAACTAATTTTGCTGTTCGCTTTGGTTCGGTTTTTTGTATTCTTCTCAGTGCATTACTTGTCTATCGTATGGCAAAGATGATGTGGCGTAATAACCACGTTGCCTATGTTGCAAGCCTCATTTATATCTCGATGTTCTTAGTGTTTTCCATCGGGACCTACAGTGTACTCGACCCAATGTTGTCTTTATGGATAGCGGCAAGTATGTTTTGTTGCTTGTGGGCAATGAAATCGAGGGAAGTAAAGTCCAAATTAGCGGCGTGGCTTTGTCTTGGGCTAGCTTGTGGCATGGCATTTATGACCAAAGGCTTTTTAGCCCTTGCTATTCCAGTGATTGTCATGCTGCCTGTCACAATCTATCAAAAGCGGTTTCTTGAGCTACTCAAATATGGGCCGCTTGCAATAATTTCTGCGGTTATTATCAGCTTGCCATGGGCTTTGGCGGTTGCAAAACAAGAGCCTGATTATTGGCATTATTTCTTTTGGATTGAGCACATTAAGCGGTTCACGGCAGATGATGCTCAGCATATCGCACCGTTTTGGTATTATATTCCGATTATTATTCTTGGCGCTATTCCATGGGCAGGGCTGTTACCCGGTGCTATCATGAAAGGTTGGAAAGAACGTAAATCTAGTCCTGATATGTTTTTCTTACTGTGCTGGTTTGTTGTTCCCGTCATCTTTTTCAGTATTTCCCGCGGTAAGTTACCAACGTATATGTTGCCGTTTATGGCGCCATTGGCATTGCTTATGGCAAAGTATGGGGTTGACTGCGTTCGTAGTGGTAAAATGAAAGCATTGAAAGCTAATGGGATTATTAATGTTGTATTAGGGATCGCTGCGGTTATAGCGGTAATTGTCGTGAGCACAGTGATCAAAAAGCCGTTATACGAACCTGATGAATGGTCAAAAATGGTGTTAGGTGTCGTTGCCTTTTCTATTTGGGCGATTATCGGTTACCTATGTACGGTATTAAATGCGAAATATTGGTTATGGGCCGCATCGTGCTCTTTGGCCGTGAGTTTGTGTATTGGCAGTGCTCTGCCGAACAACACCATCGATTCTAAATTACCTCAAAACTTTATTCATCAAAATCATGATTTACTGATGAATAGCAAATATCTGATGGCAAGTAATGTTGGGGTCGCAGCCGGTCTTGCTTGGGAAACTCAAAATTCCAATATCTATTTATACAATAGTAGTGGAGAGTTAAGTTATGGGTTGGAATATCCAGATAGCCAACATCGCTTAATAAAACCGGACCAGTTTGCACAATGGCTGACAAAAGCACGTAAAGAAGGGCAGGTAACTGTTGTCTTTTTATTAGGCCGTAAAGAAGGTCTGCCAGATATTCCTAAGCCAGATGAAGTTATTAAAAATTCACGTATGGCGATTGTGGTTTATCATCAACAATGATTGCACAACTATTACTGTTATTGCTGGTTAGCGTTTTGACCTGTATTGGACAAGTGGCTCAAAAGCAAGCCGTCGTCAATTGGCAGAGTAATAAAACCAATAAAACAGCATCAGCCCTTCGGTGGTTGGTGCTGGCGGTTTTCATGCTAGGGCTTGGCATGTTGTTTTGGTTGAAATTATTGGAAACCATGCCGCTAAGTATCGCGTATCCAATGCTAAGTATTAATTTTGTGTTAATTACGCTAATTGGCCAGTTTGTTTATAAAGAACAAACTGGGCTCAACCACTGGTTAGGGGTTGCTGCCATTATGTTTGGTATTTTGCTAATGAGTATCAGCGTATGAACAAGGGTTATTTATGGGTGATTGGCAGTGCGTTATTAGTTACAGTCGCTCAACTGAGCTTAAAAGCAGGGGTAGTTGAATTACCCTCATTCGCACTTGGCTGGCATTGGCTGCAATTGGATTGGTTACTCGCTAATATTACTAGTTTAGGAATTATTTTTTTAGGGTTAGTTTGTTATGCGTTATCGATGTTATGTTGGCTATTAGCATTAAAATACATAGCATTGAATAAAGCTTATCCGCTTATTAGCTTAAGCTATGTTTTCGTTTATTTATTAGCAGTTTTCTTACCTTGGTTTAATGAACCTGCTACAGGGTTAAAGGCCATTGGTATCTGTTTTATTTTATTAGGGGTATGGCTAATTAGCCGACCTAATAAATCATCAAGTGATAGAATAGAATAATTTCTTAGTTGCTTATATTATAGTCTTCACGCACTATAATATAAGCAAGTTATCGTAATCAGATAGATAAATAAGGTGCTTTATGGTTATTAAAATACAACACCTGCCACTATTATTGTGTTTAGTTTTAATTGGTTGTTCATCGACATCCGTTAAAAGAACGCCACCACCGCCGCTAAAAACACAGTTATCTGATCCAATTATGACTATAGCGCAATTAAAAGACCAACTCGAGCAGTGGTATGGTACGCCTTATCATTATGGCGGCATGAATCAAAATGGTGTTGATTGTTCCGGTTTTGTCTATCGCACATTTAATGATCGCTTTGCCATTCAATTACCTCGTACAACGGTAGATCAAACTCAATTAGGCACACAGATTGATAAATCAGATTTGATGCCAGGGGATTTGGTGTTCTTTAAAACAGGTTCAGGAGAGAATGGATTGCATGTGGGTATCTACGATACCGATAATACATTCATTCATGCATCAACGAGTAAAGGGGTGATCCGTTCATCAATGGACAACGTTTATTGGCGAAAAGTGTTTTGGCAGGCAAGGCGTATCTAAATTCGCTATTTTCTTTAGTGATTATGCTATTTTAAGGGCAAGTTTTGTTTTAAGGATAGCCTAATGTCAACAGTACGTTTACTCATCTCTGAATCCTACGATCCTTGGTTTAACCTTGCGGTTGAAGAAACCATTTTCCGACAAATGCCAACCGACCAACGTGTTATGTTTCTTTGGCGAAATGCTGATACGGTGGTTATAGGGCGTGCACAAAATCCGTGGAAAGAATGTAACACTCGGAGGATGGAAGAAGATAATGTTCGTTTAGCACGGCGTAGTAGCGGTGGTGGGGCTGTTTTTCATGATTTAGGTAATACTTGTTTTACGTTTATGGCAGGAAAACCGGAATATGACAAAACAGTTTCTACACAAATTATTGTCGATGGATTGGCACTTGTCGGTATTAACGCACAAATCTCTGGCCGTAATGATTTAGTTTTAGAGACTGAAAGTGGTCCGCGAAAAATATCGGGTTCTGCATACCGAGAAACGAAGGATAGAGGTTTTCACCACGGAACCTTGCTGATTAATGCAGATTTAAGTCGCTTAGCAAACTATCTGAATCCAGATCCGAAAAAATTACAGGCAAAAGGAATTACGTCAGTGCGTTCTCGTGTGGCTAATTTATCTGAGCTTGTCCCCAATATTTCTCATGAAATTGTTTGCGAAGGAATAATTAAAAGCTTTTTTAATTACTTCGGTGAAACGGTCGCTGCTGAGTATATTTCCCCTGAAAAACTACCTGATTTGCCAAATTTCACAGACACCTTTGCAAAACAAAGTAGTTGGGAATGGAATTTTGGGCAAGCCCCGGCTTTCTCTCACTATTCAGATACCCGTTTTCCTTGGGGGGGAATTGAGTTTCATTTTGATATCGAAAAAGGTGTGATAAACCGCTGTCAGTTTTTTACGGATAGTTTAGACCCATCTCCTTTAGAGTGGCTGAGTGAGCAATTGACAGGTAAAGCGTATCAGGCAGAAACAGTACGTGCATTGAGCAAAGAGATGGTTGTGAAATGGCCGCAATTGCAGGAACAGTTGGCTGATTTGGAAAACTGGTTAGCCCATGAATTAAGTTAAAAAAAGAGCCGACATAGTCGGCTCAGACTGCGGATAAACATTTATGTTTAGCTGCGGTCTAATAGGTTATTGAAAATAAAAGAGGAAAATCAATTTTTTGATTTTCGACTGATAACACAAAGCGAGAAAAATCACACTTTTATCTTGCTTTGCCAACAACCTTGAGCCGACATAGTCGGCTCAGACATAGACTTCAAAATTACAAATAACTAATAGGAAGGGATGTTCTAAAATAATTAGTTATGACAACTACAGGTCATAAAATTTTTGCATTCAGGCAATTCACCTGATTGGCGAAATTTTGCAGGCGTTGTATCAAAGTGCTTTTTAAAGATACGGGTAAATGTCGCCTGTGAGCTAAAGCCATATTGCAATGCGATGTCAAGAATAGGTAAGTTACCTTCACGTAATGATTTAGCTGCTTCTAATAAACGACGTTTACGGACGTATTCGCCAAGCGTGCAACCTTTCATTTCTTTGAAAACGCGCTGTAAATGCCATTTTGAATAACCGCTTTTATCGGCAATTGTGTCGATTTTGATGCCTTCATTGCGTTGCAACTGACTTTCAAGCCATTTAACAATATCGTTGACTACACTTTCTGACATATTTACCTCCTACTCAAGTAGGCTATTGTTCATTAATAACTAATAATAACTCACGAAATTAGGGTCTATTCTTCCTGTTTTTCCGATATATCGATAGGCCAAACGTGCGGTTTTTAAATGAGAATAGCTATTAGTACAATAGATGTTGATAAAATTAACATTTTAAACATTCATTATTGTATGTTTAAAATTGTTTAAATTCAAATGATTATGTTATTTTTGTTGTTTTATTAGGTGAGTTGAAGGCGTTTTTTTTGTTATGTTCAAAAAAATTGTTCAATCCATTCGAAATTATTAACCAAGTAAATAATTGAAAAATTATTGTTCCATTTGTAATCGTTTTTATATAACAATAAACAGGAAATTCCGAGGTAATTGTCATGGTGGGAAATCTCTGTAATGACAATATTTGCAGGGTTAATAACTAATATAAACTACAAGTAAAACGCTTTATGCGGATAATGGAGGATTATTCTCTTTCCATATCAAAAAGTGGCTTATGTCGCTGTCGTGAATTAATGAAGCAAAGGGTTCTATGGTAAATTTCATCTCTAACTTAATCACAATATTTGCTTAAAAAGTATTCGGAAATTTACCATTAGAAGCCCAACAATTTTTTAATACTTTTTATTATAAGCGAGACATAGAAAGAATTTGTTTACACCATTCTATTTGTTCTGGCGTACCTTCTATACGTTGCCCATACATTTGAATAAGTTGATTACCTTGCTTATCAAAGACCTCTAAACTAGTTACAAACCCATCTTTAGTCGGTTTTCGAGTCACCCAGCATTCGGAGATACCATTTTCAATGAAATGCAATTGAAAGTTATGACCAGAAATATTGAGCGAATTATTTTTTGTTAACTCTTTTATTTTGCCAGTAAAAATCTGAACACAGCCACGATTTCCGACAAAAAGCATCACCTCATTTTGTGCTTGGTATGCAAGAGAAAGCAGATCAGATAAGGCGGTGGTAGGAACTTGCCATGCTAATTCTTGGCTAACCGCACGGAAAACTTGCTGACGACTTAAATTATGTTTTTGTAAAATTCCAAAAAACTGGTGCACATTAGTCATATCTCGCCATTGTTGTTCTAGCTCAGTGGCTAGTTCTTGACTAATTTCTTGTGTTGAAGGTGGGAGAATTTCTTTTGGTACAATAGGTAAGTTATCCAGCGAAGCATAGCGTTCAACAATAGCCTGCCACTCAGCCATATCCGTTTTATCTGTAGCATAAACCTGATGTAATGCGTCCCCATGCTTATCAAAAAATTGCATACTATGGCGTAGCCCTGTTGAGGTTTCTTCAACAAGAGCAAAAGTGGAATCCCATTGTGCAAAAAACATGCGTAAATCGAGTGCTTTAGGATTTAAAAATAGCCCGCCATGGTGACTAAACCGCGGGTTACTATACTCACCGGTTTGAATACTGATGGCATAGTTATTGCGTGTTATTCCCTTCGCTTGGCCGATAGAGACTAAATTTTGCAAGATATCTGCCGGTTTTCCTGATAATCGAAGGACTTTCTCATTTCCTACACGGCAATGAACTAGTTGTGCTTCTGAAACCTGAAGTAAGGCAGCGATTTTGTGAGGGCATAAGTTAGAATGTGATTTTTGAATTTGTTGGTAATCATTGTAGAGGTTTGAGTTCACAAATTTTTCCTTGAAAAATTAAGATTGCCGGGAGAAAGTCATCAACTGATTTGTTTTATTTTAAATACTAGCCAAACCAGTTGATAACATGCGATTTTTAATGCGTTACCATGAGTAATTTACGTTAAGGTGGAAATTTCGACCTTCCTGAGGAACACCCATTGAAGAAACATATTGTTTATCGAATGCGTTCTTCATCGTTAGTGTTGAGCTGAGGCCTTTAATAAATTGGTCGGCTTGATAGTTGAGATAAAAATCATGCAGGCTATAACCTGCCTGTTGAATAACCTCTTTGTGGTAGCGGTCTAAGCCTTTATCCGATTTATGGTGTGATAACTGGTATTTTACATTACCTTCAAATGTAGTTTTTCCCGTAAATTCGCCGATCCAGCCGATATTGACTCCTGTTTCAGGTACGGGAGCATTGAAGCGAGCAACTAGGGTTTCAGGACGTATTGATGAAAGGGAATAATGTGAGCCATCTTCATTACCTTGGGTTAGGTTGTGACTGAGATTAAGCTCAAACCATTGTGTTTTGTAATGGATAAAACTATCAAATCCGCGAATAGTGGCAGAAGGTATATTTACAAAATAAAGTTCTTTCGGAAAATGTTCGGTTCTAAACTTTCTTATGTTAAATATTTCTTCGTATTCTCCTTCAAGAGCAATGTGGTTTTTGGCTTTTGTATAGAAATAAGTTGAACCAAAATGTAGAGAGTCCCTCGCTATTAGCAGATCATCGAAACTGAGTTTTACCCCTGCTTCTATAGTTTTATTGACTTCCGGTAGTAATTCCGGGGAAGGGCGGAAGTCTGATTTCATTCCGATGAAAGGGATCGTGAAATGATTTGAATTGTTATACAGCTCGCTCATGCGTGGGGTGCGGTAACTTTCCGAATAAGAAGAAAAAATATTTACCCAGTGTTGTGGGGTGGCACTGACAGCAAAACGTGACGACCAATTAGTATGAGCATTTTTAGCTATGCGCGTGCTATCTGTTTGATATCGTGTAAAACGAGTGCCCGCAGAGAACGTGATAGGTAAGTGTTGTAATGTCATGTCATTGACTAGACAACCTGAAGTATTAGTTAATGACGCTGCCGGGTAGCTAATCGCATATTGGTTTGATTTTTGTTGTTGTGCGTAATACTCAACTCCACTTTGGATATGATGATTTGCCCAGCGATACATTGGAATGGTGAAGCTATTGGCGAATTTAGTTCCATAGGTGTATTGATTTCGCCTTTCTGTACCGTACTCTTTGGGTTTTGTGGTGATCTTGACCGTGTCAGTTTGGTCTAGAGATAAATCACTATAGTAAATATCCCACTCAGCTTGCCAGTTAACATTATTTTTAGGGGTAAAGTATTGGCTTATCGCGACATCAAATTGGCGACTGTTTCTTTCATGTGGTGTATTCGGATAACGCTCTTTGATTGTTGGTTTGCTGGGTTGTTTCACCCCTAAGCTTTCATTGCGATAATCTTTTAACTGAATTGCTAAAAGGTAAGAGGGAGTCGCTGCCCATGTGGTTTTTAGCATCCAATTATGAATATTTTCATGATTATCGATGTGTGCAAAATCAGGTGAGCCAATCAAATTTTTCTTGCGTTGACTGTAGCTGATTAATGTATCAAGAGTGTTGAGACGCCCGAATAGTGTTCCTCCTGCATAGTAACTATGTTCATTGTGATCTATACCGCTGAAAATACGGCCACCTAGATTTTGATTGGGTTTCAAAATATCAGTAGCATTTAATGTTTTGAAAGAGACTACCCCTGCCAAAGCGCCACCGCCATGGTGTACCGAAGAGGAACCTTTATGGATATACACCTTTTTTACTAAAGTTGGGTCAATAAATGTTGCATCATATAAGCCTGAATTAAAGTCCTGAGTGATATTATCAACGGTTACTTTTACGCCTCGGGGATCATAGCCCCGCATTTGAATACTTTGTCCATAAGTACTATTGGAACCAGAGACAAACACCCCAGGTTGGCCTTTTAATAAATCAAGGGCGGATGTGGCGGCTTGCTGTTCGGGTGCTTGGGCATCAATAACCTCAACATTCTCTGCAACAGCAATTTTTTCTAAGTCATAAGGTGAGGTAGAAACGTGAATAATGTCGCGGGTATCCGTTGTTGACACTGCTTTTGCGGGTAATAAATTTTCAGCTAAGGCTGTGTTGTTAAACCCTGCCATTATAATGGTAGCTGCGATAGCGGAGAGTGGTATTTTATGTTCTTGATGAGTTGATGTAGGCATCGATTTAAACAGCATAGGAAATCCTTTCCTTTGGTTTCAAAATTTGCTGGCTGCCTGGATAAAATCTCTGGGTGGCATGCAATAAGTGTTCGCGTAGCGTATTTATTTGTTAGAACTATTTAGCACTGTAATGTTGTAGCGGATAGTCGGGCTGGTCTACAGGAAACCGAACGCATAAATTAGTTCGTAGTGAGAATTATTATCGTTAGTGTGGGGTGGGTCAAGACTTTTTTTGGATTAAAATTCTATTTTATTTGATTAAGTAGAGTATTATATCGTTTTAATTATATTTAAATAATAATTATTTCTGATTTAAATATAAAGAAGCCCTTTAGTAAACGAAACTAAAGGGCTTGTAATAGAAGAATTTTGGAATTATTGGGTTTATTTAAAGCGTGATTCAACAGCTTGAGCAAGAATTTCAATAAGTTGCTCGGTATCTTCCCAGCCAAGGCATGGGTCGGTAATTGATTGACCATAAACCAAAGGTTGGTCAGAAACCACTTTTTGCGTGCCTTCAACCAAGAAGCTTTCTGCCATTACACCACTGATAGCGGTAGAACCATCTTTTATTTGTTCAGCGATATCTCGAGCAACTTCGAGTTGTCGACGGTGAATTTTTTGGCAATTACCATGGCTGAAATCGACCACTAAATGCTCTGGTAATTCAAATTTACGTAGTTTGTCACAAGCTGCGGCTAAGTCACCGGCAGTGTAATTAGATTGTTTACCCCCACGCATAATGATATGACCATGTGGATTACCACTAGTTTGGTAAATGGTCATTTGCCCGTTTTTATCTGGTGATAAAAACATATGCTGTGCCTTTGCAGCTCTTATTGCATCAATGGCAATATTAATATTACCGTCTGTGCCATTTTTGAAACCAACAGGACAAGACAATGCGGATGCCATTTCACGGTGAATTTGGCTTTCTGTTGTGCGAGCACCTATTGCTCCCCAACTAATCAGATCTGCAATATATTGCCCGGTGACCATATCAAGGAATTCGGTTGCCGTGGCTAACCCTAATTGGTTAACTTCAATTAATAATTTACGAGCTAACCGGATACCGGTATTAACTTGGCAAGAATTATCAAGGTTTGGGTCAGAAATTAACCCTTTCCAACCCACGACAGTACGTGGTTTCTCAAAGTAAGTTCGCATGACGATTTCTAAACGGTCTTGATGATGCTCTCTTAATGCGTTTAATTTTTTAGCGTATTCAATAGCCGCATCGATGTCATGAATCGAACAAGGGCCAACAATAACCAGTAAACGCGGGTCTTGACCGGATAATATTTGTTCTATGCGTTTGCGTGACGCTGTCACGTTTTCAGCGACTTTTTGGGAAATAGGAAACTCATCAGCGAGAGTTTGTGGGGTAATTAAGCTATCCACTCTCGCAGTACGTAATTCATCAGTTTTGTGCATTTTCTTTCTCAAAGAACTTTAATAGGCGTATGCCCTATAAGTGATTAAGATCACAATAAACGAATGTGGCGTAATTTCAACCTCCAACTTAGCTGGAATGAATATTTTTTTTATTTGTATTCATTAAAAGATTCGTCTTTGTAAGCCCATGGTATCAATCACTTTTGCGGAAATTTCTTCAACAGAGTAGTTAGTTGTATTTAAGTAATTGATTTTATTTTGTCTAAATAAAGCTTCAACTTCAGCTATCTCAATACGACATTGCCTTATGGAAGCATAGCGGCTATTTTCACGGCGCTCTTCACGGATGGCAGCTAACCGTTCAGGGCTGATAGTTAAACCGAACAATTTATGCGTATATGGGCGTAATGCGGCTGGTAACTGTAAGTTATCCATATCGTCAGCCGTAAATGGGTAGTTTGCAGCTTGGATACCAAATTGCATCGCTAAATAGAGACTTGTTGGTGTTTTGCCACAACGTGAAACCCCTATCAGTATCACTTGGGCTTGATCCAGGTTTCGTAACGAAATCCCATCGTCGTGAGCCAGTGTATATTCAATGGCAGCGATACGTGCATCATATTGATTCATATTCTGCATAGATAAACCATGGGTTCGGTTAAGTTTGGGTTCAGGTTCTAGGCCGACTTCTTTTTGAATCGGGGCGACTAAGCTCTGAACGATATCTTGGCAGAACCCGGCACTTTGAGTGATGATTTGCTTTACTTCGGGGGAGATAATCGAATAGAACACCAAAGGGCGCAATTGCGTTTCTTGGAAGATAATATCAATTTTTTGTTTAATTTCCTGCGCGCGAGCTTCGCTTGTGACAAACGGCAGAGTATAAGAAATAAATGACAGCGGAAATTGAGAAAGTACGGCATGCCCCAAAGTTTCAGCGGTGATCGCTGTTCCATCAGAAATAAAAAAAACTGTGCGTTGAACTTGGCTTGCCATATTATTCATTGCTCCTAATTCGGTCATCATTATTTGTCTCTTATTGTATTTATCACTGGATATTGGGAGATATTATCTTTGTTTAAAGTTTAAAAATTAGTTTATAGGGGGAACTATAGCCATTTTTTGAACGATTTTTAGAACAAAAAAGTTTTCTTCAGTGATGGAACGATTCACCAGTCCATCTTCTCTTAGCGTCTGTGCTAGTCTATTTCACGAGGCGAATTTTCGCCAACGAGATTTTTTACGATTTGTACTCTGTCACTAAATTGCTATAAAAGGATCGCTTTCAATGTCCACAAATGGCCTCACTCCGTGTAATGTACTTTGGTATAACCAATTAGGGATGAATGATGTTGACCGTGTTGGGGGCAAAAATGCTTCTCTCGGTGAAATGATCACTAACTTATCTGATCTGGGAGTATCCGTACCTAACGGTTTCGCGACAACCGCACAGGCGTTTAATGATTTTCTGGAGCAGAGCGGTGTAAATCAGCGCATTTATAACCTGCTAGATGAAACGGATATTGATGATGTGAACCAACTGGCTGTAGCAGGTGCTCAGATCCGTCAATGGGTGATTGATACACCGCTGACGAAGGAGTTGGAACAAGATATTCGTGATGCATTCGCGCAACTGTCAGAAGGTGAAGCGGAAGCCTCATTTGCTGTCCGTTCATCGGCAACGGCTGAGGATATGCCTGACGCTTCGTTTGCAGGGCAACAGGAAACATTCCTTAACGTTCAAGGGATAGACGCAGTCTTAGTTGCGATTAAACACGTTTTTGCTTCATTATTTAATGACCGTGCGATTTCATATCGCGTTCACCAAGGTTATGACCACCGCGGTGTAGCACTTTCTGCGGGTGTTCAACGCATGGTACGTTCAGATTTAGCCTCGTCGGGTGTCATGTTTACGATTGATACTGAATCAGGTTTCGACCAAGTTGTATTTATCACTTCTGCGTATGGTTTAGGTGAAATGGTGGTACAAGGCGCCGTGAACCCTGACGAGTATTATGTCCATAAACCAACGTTAACCAGCAACCGCCCTGCGATTGTACGTCGTACACTGGGCTCAAAAAAATTACAAATGGTGTATGCCAATAGTAAAGAGCACGGTAAACAAGTACAAATCGAAGATGTGCCAGAGGCTCTACGCAATCGTTTCTCTTTGGCTGATCACGAAGTTGAAGAACTTGCACGTCAAGCTTTACAGATTGAAAAACACTACGGTCGCCCAATGGATATCGAGTGGGCAAAAGATGGTCATAATGGGCGTTTGTATATTGTTCAAGCAAGGCCAGAAACCGTTCGTTCTAATCAACAAGTGATGGAGCGTTACCAATTAAAACAACAAGGACAAGTTTTAGTTGAAGGGCGTGCAATTGGTCATCGTATTGGCTCAGGGGCGGTTAAAGTTATTCATAACTTGAGTGAAATGGATAGAATTCAGGCGGGGGATGTACTCGTTACCGATATGACCGACCCTGATTGGGAGCCAATCATGAAAAAAGCGGCTGCGATTGTTACCAATCGTGGTGGACGCACCTGCCATGCTGCGATTATCGCTCGTGAGTTAGGTATTCCAGCCGTTGTCGGTTGCGGTGATGCGACTGACCGTTTGCAAGAAGGCCAAGAGGTGACTGTCTCTTGTTCTGAAGGCGATACAGGCTTTGTATATGAAGGTAAACTTGCATTTGAAATTCACAGCTCTGAAGTGAGTGATATGCCAAGTCTAGATGTCAAAATTATGATGAACGTCGGTAACCCTGACCGTGCATTTGATTTTGCTTGTTTACCTAATGAAGGCGTGGGCTTAGCTAGGCTTGAATTTATCATCAATCGTATGATTGGTGTTCACCCAAGAGCGTTGCTGGAATTTGATAAGCAATCTCCTGAGCTACAAGCAGAAATTCGCCAAATGATGGCAGGTTATGATGACCCGATTGAATTTTATGTCGGTAAATTAACCGAAGGAATTTCGACTTTAGCCGCAGCCTTCTGGCCAAAACGCGTTATTGTCCGTTTATCTGACTTCAAGTCAAACGAATATGCCAACTTAGTCGGTGGGGATATTTATGAACCTGAAGAAGAAAACCCAATGTTAGGTTTCCGTGGTGCAGGGCGCTATGTGTCTGATAGCTTCCGTGCCTGTTTTGCATTGGAATGTGAAGCGGTTAAACGTGTTCGTAATACCATGGGCCTAACAAATGTTGAAATCATGATCCCATTCGTTCGCACGGTTGCACAGGCGGAAGCCGTAGTTGCAGAATTGGCTAAACATGATTTGAAACGTGGTGAAAATGGCTTAAAAGTTATTATGATGTGCGAAATCCCATCAAATGCTTTACTGGCTGATCAATTCCTCGAACATTTTGACGGTTTCTCTATCGGTTCGAATGATATGACTCAGTTAACATTAGGTCTTGATAGGGACTCGGGTGTTGTTTCTGAATTATTCGATGAACGAAATGATGCCGTGAAAGCGATGTTATCCATGGCAATACAGGCTGCAAAACGCCAAAATAAATATGTAGGCATTTGTGGGCAAGGGCCATCCGACCATCAAGATTTCGCTCAATGGTTGGTTGATGAAGGTATTGATAGTTTATCTTTAAATCCTGACACCGTTGTGCAAACATGGCTAACGATAGCTGAAAATCAATAACTATTTAGTTTTTTAATTATCAAGGCTGAATGTGAATAGCATTCAGCCTTTGTGTTTACTTAATCAAAGCTACCTATTATAGAAATTGATAACTTCTATAATAGGTAGTTTGATATTAAATAGTTTTGAATAAGTGGTTGTGTAATGCTTTTTAGGCATAAACAAACAATAAGCTAAATATAATTACCCTTATTATGCGTATTAAATTTAACAGGCAAGTATATGCTAAATAAGAGTAACGTAAGTTAATTAATTATATAACGCCAAAGGAGTATTATAACGGATAATAATGACAAAAATTGATGTTAATCAATAATTATAAAGTGATGTTCTGATTATGACATGAATAGTATTCATATTAAATAAAGATAAAAAAAAAGCCTATCATGGGCTGACAGGCAAAGACTACACACAGCAATTCAGTTAATAAAGCAACGCCTAAAGGGGGAAGGGCGCGGCTTCTTAGATCCATATGATTCAATAATTGAATATTAAACTATTCATATTATACAATCATTAAGAACACTCTCAATATTAATATTACTCATTGTTACTTAAAGAGAATTAATTCAATAGATTTATGTTAACATAAATTAGACTAAATACTAACGTTAGAATGTTAAATATTGTTTCTAAATATTAATGGAACTAGATTTATTAAGTTCGCAAGCATGTATAGCTTAAACATACCTGCGACTAATTGGCGGTATACTACTTTTTAATCGAAAACTCTTCCTCTAGAAACTTTTCAGTTTCTGTTAAGTCTTCATTCGGAACAGCGACTTCGTTCATCCAAGCTTTTAATAAGCTGTAAGAAACTGCTAATACAACCGGGCCGATAAACAAACCAATCATACCAAATGATAAAATTCCCCCAATAACACCAACAAGGATTAGAACCATGGGTAAGTCTGCGCCCATTTTAATTAACCATGGGCGAAGAACGCCATCCATAGTAGCGACAACGGCAGCCCAAATAGCCAAGATGATCCCCCAGGTCGTATCACCTGTCCAAAATAGCCATAACACGGAGGGGATCATGATTAATAAAGGCCCTAATTGAGCCACACAGCAAATAAACAATAGAACAGTCAAGATTGCTGCGTAACCGATACCAGAAAGAGCGAGGCCAATGCCACCGACAATGGCTTGAATGAGTGCAGTCACAACAACACCTAACGCAACGGCTCGAATAGATTGTGCGGCTAATACGACAGCTGCATCTCCACGGATCCCTGCAAGACGCACAGCAAAGTGGCGGATACCAACCATGACTGATTCGCCTTTAAGATAGAGTAAACCACTAAACAGCAGCATTAACATCAAGTGAAAAACAAATCTTCCTGCGCTAATAGCTTGTGTGGCAAACCACCCTGCGGCTTGGCCAAAGTAGGGTTGAATTTTGGCAAGTAAAGCATTACCCCCACTGGCAACTAAGCTATGCCATGCATAGTAAATTTTTTCACCTACCATCGGGATAGTATTTAGCCATTCTAAATCAGGCAGCGTTAGGCTTGATGGTGATTTAGCTAAATCAATAAGTGGAGTACTATTTTCAATAATACTGCCAATTAGGATACCTAATGGGATAACGAATAATAGTAATATAAGAAGAACCATCACTAATGCAGCTAACCAGCGCTTGCGCCATAAGCGAGCTTCGAGTCTTAATAATAGTGGCCAAGTTGCAATTACCATCATTCCCGCCCATACAAAGCCAAGAATAAATGGATTAAGTACCCAAAAACAGGCTGCTATCATTAAAACGATGGATAATAGGCCGAAAATAAGTTTGGGAAGATCCAAGCGTTTTTGAGATTTTTCCATTAATGATTGATCCTTTGCAAATGAAAATTCTGCGTGTCTAGCAAATTTTTAGGTGAAAATAACGTAATTATTTTTCACGGTTAAAAAAAACAATATTGTGATATGGTTCATGATGACAATGTCATCAGCGGCTGTGCTGTCTTTACAGGCTGTGAAGATAACTCATCATAGACCTCAGACACTATTGTGCAACTTAAAATAAAGATAGTACATAACGAGTAATGCGAACACTAAACAACAAGAGTCATCGTTAATAATGATCCCGCGTATATCAGAAGCTCCTCATCTTAGTCATTTAGTTATTGAGTTCTTGCATGAGCTACAAGAACACGGTTTTACTGGGGATAACGGCACCAGCTATGCTGAGCGTTTATCCATGGCGACAGATAATAGTATTTACCAACTATTACCCCAAGCGGTTGTGTTTCCGCGTTCGAGTGCAGATGTACAAATAATCACTCGGCTTGCGGGGCAAGCGAAATTTCGTGAGCTTAGCTTTACCCCTCGGGGAGGGGGAACGGGAACTAATGGGCAATCCTTAACCGAAGGGATTGTTGTGGATATGTCCCGTTATATGAATCGAATTTTAGAAATAAACCCAGAGCAAGGTTGGGTTAAGGTTGAAGCAGGGGTCATCAAGGACCAATTAAATCAATATCTCAAGCCTTATGGCTATTTCTTTTCACCGGAGCTATCTACCAGTAACCGAGCAACGCTAGGTGGAATGATCAACACTGACGCATCAGGCCAAGGCTCATTAGTCTATGGTAAAACCTCTGATCACGTGTTAGGCGTTAAAGCCATGGTTTTAGGGGGAGAATGCTTAGATACACGTGCTATGCCTATCGAACTCGCCCAAACGATTGCGTCAGAAGATTCTACAGTGGGGCGTATTTATAAAACAGTGTTAGAGCGCTGCTTAGAGCAACGTTCTCTAATTGAAGAAAAATTTCCCAAATTAAATCGTTTCCTGACAGGGTATGATTTACGTCATGTGTTTAATGATGAGTTAACTGAATTTGACCTTACGCGCATTCTCACTGGCTCAGAAGGCTCTCTTGCTTTTATCACTGAAGCAACATTGGATATTACGCCACTTCCTAAAGTACGTCGTTTAGTGAATGTGAAATATGACTCATTTGAGTCTGCACTGCGTAATGCCCCCTTTATGGTGCAAGCCAAAGCGCTATCAGTTGAAACTGTGGATTCAAAAGTGCTTAACCTAGCGAAAGAAGACATCGTTTGGCATTCTGTTAAAGCCTTAATTACGGATGTGCCAAACAAAGAAATGTTAGGGTTAAACATCGTTGAATTTAGCGGCGATGATGAAGATGAAATCAATCAATTGACTGAAAGCTTGTGCCAACGCTTAGATGAATTAATGGCGAATAATCAAGCTGGGGTGATTGGCTATCAAACTTGCCATGATCTTGAAGATATTACGCGTATTTATAACATGCGTAAAAAAGCCGTGGGGCTGTTGGGTAACAGTAAAGGTGCGGCGAAGCCAATTCCATTTGTTGAAGATACCTGCGTTCCTCCTGAGCATCTTGCTGATTATATAGTGGAATTTCGTGCGTTATTAGACAGTCATAACTTAAATTATGGCATGTTTGGTCATGTGGATGCAGGAGTATTACATGTTCGTCCAGCGCTGGATATGTGCGATCCACAACAAGAAGTATTGATGAAACAAATTTCTGATGAAATTGTTGCATTAACTGCTAAATACGGTGGGTTGTTGTGGGGGGAACATGGGAAAGGTTTTCGTGCACAATATAGTCCTGAATTTTTTGGTGATGAGCTATACGGTGAGTTGCGCAATATCAAAGCGGCATTTGACCCCGATAACCGCTTAAATCCGGGTAAAATTTGCCCACCTGCGGGGTTGGATGCACCGATGAAGCAGGTTGATGGCATCAAACGAGGAACGTATGACCGACAGATACCAGTCCAAATGCGCCAAGAATTCCGTGGTGCAATGGAGTGTAATGGTAATGGGCTGTGTTTTAATTTTGATGTGAAGAGCCCGATGTGTCCATCCATGAAGGTGAGTGGTCAACGAATTCATTCTCCAAAAGGCCGTGCGACACTTGTTCGTGAGTGGCTAAGGCTATTAGCTGAACAAGGTGTTACACCAGAACACCTTGAAAAGGGCATTACACAAGACCAACCGTCATTGCGTGGGCTGATAGAAAAAACACGTAACACTTGGCGCGCTAAACAAGGTGATTATGACTTCTCTCATGAAGTGAAAGCCTCAATGGCAGGATGTCTTGCCTGTAAAGCCTGCTCAACGCAATGCCCAATTAAAATTGATGTCCCATCATTTAGAGCTAAGTTTTTAGCGTTGTATCATGGGCGTTATTTGCGTCCTATTCGCGATTATATTGTTGCAAATGTTGAAGCGAGTGCACCTTTATTTTCCAAAGTGCCCGGCGTATTTAATTTCTTTTTGCGTCAACCGGTGGTGCAAAAACTGAGTCAACATACTATCGGTATGGTGGATTTGCCGTTGTTCTCTCAACCAACATTAAAACAAGAACTTTCAGGTCATGCAGCGGTTTCTGTCACGCTTGAACAACTTGAAAGTATGACGGATTCACAACGTGAAAAACATGTGCTGGTGGTTCAAGACCCTTTCACTAGTTATTACGATGCCAAAGTGGTGGCAGATTTTGTCCATTTAATTGAGAAATTAGGTCTTAAGCCTGTGTTGCTACCGTTCTTGCCGAATGGAAAAGCACAACACATCAAAGGCTTTTTAGCGAAGTTTGCTAAAACGGCTCGTAAGACGGCAGATTTTTTAAATCGAGTGGCAAGATTGCAGTTGCCAATGGTCGGTGTTGACCCCGCACTAGTACTTTGTTATCGCGATGAATATCATGAAATTTTAGGCAAAGACCACTGCCAATTTACGGTGATGTTAGCGCATGAATGGTTAATGACATTGCCTGAACCACACAATGTGCAAACCACATCGACCCAGCCGTGGTATTTTTTCGGTCATTGTACTGAATCAACGGCTTTACCTAATAGTGCGAATCAATGGGCGGTGTTATTTGCACGCTTTGGGCAAACATTAAATAATGTTAGTGTTGGCTGTTGTGGCATGGCTGGGACTTATGGGCACGAAGTGGCCAATCTTGAAAATTCAAAAGGAATATATAACTTATCGTGGAAGGAGGCGATGTCTTCTTTGCCAAAAGAACGTTGTTTAAGTTCAGGTTATTCCTGTCGTAGCCAAGTTAAACGCATGGAAAATGTATCGATAAAACATCCGATTCAAGCGCTGCTGGAGATAGTTTAATGATTTGGAAACGTCAATTTAATTTGCAGCAACTCGCTGAAATGTCAAAAACCTGCATGTTAGGGCATCTCGGTATTGAAATCACGGCAATTGGCGATGATTATTTAGAGGGGATAATGCCTGTTGATCATCGCACCAAACAGCCTTTTGGGTTATTGCATGGCGGTGCTTCTGTTGTATTAGCTGAATCCTTAGGTTCAATTGCGGGTTATATGTGCTCGGAAGGAGAACAAAAGGTGGTCGGGTTGGAAATCAATGCCAATCATGTTCGTGCTGCTCGCTCAGGGGTTGTTAAGGGTATTTGTAAACCTATCTATTTAGGGCGCCGTCAGCAGGTATGGAATATTGAGGTTTTCAATGAGCAAGGCAAATTATGTTGTACTTCTCGCCTGACAACCGCCGTATTATTTGAATAATAACCATTTTAATTGCAGGGTTTTTTGGCTAAGGAAAGGTCAGAAAACCCGATAAAACCCTTTATTTTGTATGGTTTTATGCCCATTCTTTCTATAAATTCATTTTTTATCAAGTTAATTAAGTTGTATAATAAATGCACCTTTATTAATTTGTGTCATTAAGTGTATTATTTAGTACAAATTTAAATAAAAAACACAACTCTACTTATTTATTGTTTATCAATGGGTTAAGCTTGTTTTTTTGTGATTTTGTTTGTTTTATAATCTGAAAATGAACAAAAAAAGAGCTATAATAGCTATAACCTCTTAAAACAAATGGTTGAAGTCAATTAGCTAATCATTACCATAGGGTAGGCAGAGTTAATCTCCTGATAACAGGCTGAAAAGCCATAAGAAATGTGGGGTCAATATGACTGACGGTGTAGAGACATTTTCATTTGATGAAAACAATTGGCAGGGAGTTAGCCTGACACAAAGCGCTGCAAAACAAATCAAAAAATTGATGGTGCAAAACCCAAATACAAAAGGGCTTTCACTCGGCGTAAAACAGTCTGGCTGCGCAGGTTTCGGTTATGTGTTTGAAATGATCGAAAACCCAACAGACCAACACCTGTTATTTGAACTCGATGGCGCACACCTTTATGTGCCAAAAGAAGCAATGCCATTTATTGATGGCACAGTCGTTGATTTTGTCCAAGAAGGGCTGAATCAAATTTTCAAATTTAATAACCCGAAAGCCCAACATGCCTGTGGGTGTGGTGAAAGCTTCGGCGTTTAACATGTGAAGTCAGATTATGTCACAGAGCAATGTAGAAGTTGGCGATGATGTTCAAAGCTGGCTTGATGACCAGCGTTATAAAGAAGGCTTCTTTACCGAAGTCGCAACGGATGAAATGGCGAAAGGCATTAACGAAGATGTTATTCGTGCAATTTCAGCTAAACGTAATGAGCCTGAGTGGATGCTCCAATTCCGTCTTGATGCCTTTAATCACTGGAAAGGCATGGAAGAACCTCATTGGCTTAAAGCAAATTACCCAAATCTCGATTACCAAGACTATAGCTATTACTCTGCGCCATCTTGTGGCTCATGTGATGATACCTGTGGTTCGCAATCTGGTGCTACACAAGGCACAGGTGTGGCGGAAACCAATAATTATTTAACGGCTGAAGTTGAAGAAGCCTTTAACCAATTAGGCGTTCCTGTACGTGAAGGGAAGGCCGTTGCGGTTGACGCCATTTTTGACTCGGTCTCAGTATCTACAACTTACCGTGATGACTTAGCGAAACATGGTGTTATTTTTTGTTCGTTTAGTGAGGCTATTCAAGAATACCCTGAACTGGTACAGAAATATCTCGGGTCAGTCGTTTCGAGCCATGATAACTTTTTTGCTGCATTAAATGCGGCAGTGGCTTCAGATGGTACCTTTGTGTATGTACCAAAAGGCGTACACTGCCCAATGGAGCTATCAACGTATTTTAGGATCAACGCAGCCAAAACCGGCCAGTTTGAGCGCACGATTTTAATTGCTGATGAAGGTAGCTATGTGAGCTATATCGAAGGGTGTTCTGCACCTGTTCGTGATAGTTATCAGCTCCATGCGGCGGTTGTTGAAGTTATTATTCATAAAGATGCCGAAGTTAAATATTCGACTGTCCAAAACTGGTTCTCCGGTGGAGATAGCGAAGCCGGTGGGATCCTAAACTTTGTGACTAAGCGTGCATTGTGTGAAGGTGATAATTCAAAAATGTCATGGACACAGTCAGAAACTGGCTCTGCCATCACATGGAAATACCCAAGCGTTATCCTTAAAGGAGACAACTCTGTCGGTGAATTTTACTCCGTTGCATTAACGAACGGCAATCAACAAGCGGATACAGGAACGAAAATGATCCATATCGGGAAAAATACCCGTTCAACGATCATTTCTAAGGGTATTTCTGCAGGTAAAAGCCAAAACAGTTATCGCGGTTTAGTGAAAATTCTACCGAGTGCACATAACGCTCGTAACTTTACCCAATGTGACTCTATGTTAATTGGCACCCAATGTGGTGCACATACATTCCCATATGTGGAAGTTAAGAATAATACGGCACAACTTGAACATGAAGCGACAACCTCACGTATTGGGGAAGACCAGTTATTTTACTGTTTACAACGTGGTATCAGCGAAGACGATGCAATTTCAATGATTGTAAATGGTTTCTGCAAAGATGTGTTCTCGGAGCTTCCATTAGAATTTGCCGTAGAAGCACAAAAATTACTGGCGATCAGCTTAGAGCACAGCGTTGGCTGATCCTAATCGAGTTTATTTGCGCTAAAGCGCTAAAGGCATGTAAATATGTTAAGTGTTAAAGATTTACACGTGAGTGTAGAAGGTAATGAGATTTTAAAAGGGTTATCTCTGGAGGTAAAACCAGGGGAAGTTCACGCCATTATGGGGCCAAATGGCTCTGGTAAAAGTACATTATCCGCCACACTTGCTGGCCGCGAAGAGTATGAAATTGATAGCGGTGAAGTGACGTTTAAAGGTAAAGACCTATTTGCACTAGATCCAGAAGAGCGTGCAGGGGAAGGTGTTTTCCTTGCATTCCAATACCCTGTTGAAATTCCAGGGGTCAGTAACCAATTTTTCTTACAAACGGCAGTCAATGCGGTTAGAGAATATCGTCAGCAAGAAGCATTAGATCGTTTCGATTTTCAAGATTTTATTGAAGACAAAATCAAATTATTAGAAATGCCAGAAGATTTACTTGCGCGTTCTGTCAACGTAGGTTTCTCCGGTGGTGAGAAAAAACGTAATGATATCTTGCAGATGGCAGCTCTAGAGCCTCAATTGTGTATTCTCGATGAAACTGACTCTGGTTTAGATATTGACGCGTTGAAAATTGTGGCTAATGGCGTGAATTCATTACGTTCGCCTGAGCGTTCTTTTATCATCGTAACCCACTATCAGCGTATTTTAGATTATGTGAAGCCTGACTTTGTCCACGTGTTATATCAAGGGAAAATCATCAAATCAGGTGATTTCAGTTTAGCGAAAAAACTGGAGGAGCAGGGTTATGGCTGGCTTATTGACCAACAGTGAAAGAGCACAAAAACGTGCGGAAGTTGCGAAGCTTAACGAGCAAGCAATGTCACGTTTTTCTGAATTATTTGAACTACGACATGGTGCGAATTCTCAACATGCTAAAACCCATTGGGAAATAGCAAAACAAGTTGGTTTACCTGTGTTTCGCCATGAAGATTGGCACTATACTCCACTAAATACTGTACTTGAGACTCAGTATCGTTTTAGTGATGGTGATGTTGTAGCACAAGACTGCGAAGCACTGGCTCTGCCAATTGATGCATATCGCCTTGTTTTAATTGATGGGTGTTATAGTTCTGCATTGAGCTCTATTGATATGGGGCCATTCCAAGTGGCTTTACTTGATAACCAAGACTTGCTTCCTTCGCCTGTAAATAGCGAGATTTTTTTGCATTTAACCGAAAGCTTGGCGGTACAACCTTTAGTCGTCCACCTTGCAGCAAATAAAATAGCAGAAAAGCCATTATACTTGCTTAATATTTCAACAGGTAGTGGCGATAAACAGGCCACCAATATTAGCCAGTATCGGTACCATTTAACGTTAGATGCAAACAGTAAAGCCCAAGTTATTGAGCATTATGTTAGTTTGAATGAGCAAAGGCACATGACTGGTAGTCGTTTAACAGTTGAAGTCGGTGATAACGCAGACTTTAGTCACTTTAAGTTAAATGTTGAAAATGGCCAAGCTCAGCATTTTGCTCACAATGATATTGTTATTGGGCGCGATAGCCGTGTGAAAAGTACCAGTTTTTTACTTGGCGCATTATTAACACGAAACCATACAAGTGCTCGCCTTGACGGTGAAAATACTGAGTTTGAACTCAACAGTATACTGCTGCCTAAAGGCAATGAAATTGCTGATACTCGTACGTATTTAGAGCACAATAAAGGTTACTGCAATAGCCGTCAATTACATAAAGTGATTGCGATGGATAGCAGTAAAGCTGTCTTTAATGGCATGATCAAAGTCGCACCCAACGCATTAAAAACAGATGGTCAAATGACTAACAACACATTGTTGTTAGGTGAAAAAGCAGAAATTGATACTAAACCTCAGCTTGAAATTTATGCAGATGACGTAAAGTGTGGTCACGGTGCAACGGTCGGTCGTATTGATGACGAACAACTGTTTTATCTGCGCTCAAGAGGAATTGAGGGTAAGGCAGCAAAACATATGATTATTATCGCATTTGCTGCGGAACTTACAGAATCTATTGAATCGGAAGAGTTAAAACACGCTGTGATGGCAAACATCCGCCAGCGCTTAGCGGAGGTTTAATATCCATGCTATTCAATGTCGCTTCAGTAAGGCAGGATTTTCCTGCCTTATCACAGTCAGTCAATAATCATCCGCTGGTTTATTTAGATAGCGCCGCAAGTGCACAAAAGCCTTTGCAAGTTATTGAAAAAGAAAGTGAGTTTACGTTACATCAGTATGCCGCGGTTCACCGCGGTATACATACTCTCAGTGCAAATGCGACGACAATGATGGAGGAGGTTCGTCAAAAAGCCGCCGCTTTCATTCACGCAGCTTCAAATGAAGAAATCGTGTTTGTTAAAGGCACAACGGAAGGTATTAACCTTGTTGCAAATAGTCTTGGTCGAAAGTATTTCCATGAAGGGGACAATATTGTCATCACTGAAATGGAGCACCATGCGAATATTGTACCTTGGTATATGTTAGCTGAGGAAATTGGCTTTGAAATTCGAATTATCCCAATTTCTGACGATGGTAGACTGCAATTAGATGTATTAAATGATGTCATTGATTCACGTACGCGATTATTGAGCTTTACACATATCTCTAATGTATTGGGAACAGTTAATCCCGTACAGGATATCATTAAACAAGCCCGAGCGATTGCGGCTTCAAAAGGTGGAGAGATCGCGATATTGGTCGATGGCGCGCAAGGTGCAATGCATCAGCAGGTTGATGTGCAAGCCTTAGACTGTGATTTCTATGTGTTTTCAGGGCATAAGTTATATGGCCCGACAGGTATTGGTATCCTTTATGGCAAAAAAGCTATTTTGGATATGATGCCACCATGGGAGGGCGGTGGGGCAATGATCCGTCAAGTCAGCCTGACCAAAGGGATCACTTTTGCTGATGCGCCATGGCGCTTTGAAGCAGGAACACCGAACGTTAGCGCAATTATTGGGTTAGGGGCGGCATTCGATTATTTAAACGCACTTAATTTACCTGATGTATTTGCTCATGAAGCTGAAGTAATGGCATATGCTTCTAAGAAATTGCAAGAAATACCATCAGTTATATTATATGGCAATGACCAACGGGAAGGCGTTTTGGCGTTTAATCTAGGCCAGCACCATGCCTATGATGTGGGTTCTTTTCTAGATAGATATGGTATTGCTATCCGTACTGGCCATCACTGTGCTTTACCATTAATGGAACATTATCACGTTCCTGCTATGTGCCGTGCTTCTGTGGGGATATACACCACGAAAGAAGAAATCGATTCTTTATACAATGCGTTACAGCGTATTAAAAAATTGTTAGGCTAAGCACATAAGAAATATATGGTAAAGGAACTGAGCATGCCCGCATTACCCGATGAAAATAAGTTATTACGTAATTTCTCCCGTTGTCAGGACTGGGAGGAACGCTATCTCTATATGATAGAGCTAGGGGGACGTTTACCTGAACTCTCAGAGGTACAAAGAAGCGATAATAATTTAATCGCAGGGTGCCAAAGCCAAGTGTGGATTGATATGCAAAAACAAGCAGACGGGACAATTACGTTTGCAGGTGATAGCGATGCAGCAATCGTTAAAGGGTTAGTTGCTATTGTGATTATCCTTTTTCAAGGCAAAACGGCGCAACAAATACTCGCACTCGATGTGAAGTCATTTTTTGAACAACTTGCATTGGAGCAACATTTAACACCTTCGCGAACTCAAGGTTTAAATGCGATGATCCGTACAATTTTATCGCGTGCGGCACAATTAGTATGATCCTACCGAGGGAGCGTTATGCTCCCTTGAGGTTGTTGACAAAGCGGGATAAAAGCGTGGTTTTTCCCGCTTTGTGTTATCAGCCGAAAATCAATAAATTGATTTTCCTAATTTATTTTCAATAACCTATTAGACTTGCTGCCAAACATAATATGTTTGGCAGCAAGTCTGCAGGGAGCTTTATGCTCCCTTACTTATTTTACTTCTTGGTTATTATTTTTATTCGACCAGTCCATTAAAGTGATTGTATTTGGCTATCATAAAAAGACTACTACCTTATTAATACTTAATAAAAATATTTAATTAGTATTAAAGATATGAAGGATAGTTGCTATTATGAACAATAATCATTGAATTATTGTAAGAACACTATTTTCCTTGGAGTAGGTATGAAAAGAGTTTTGACGGTGGCAAGTTTATTTGTCATGAGCGCCTTATTGGCTCCAGCTCAAGCAAAAGAATATCCATTACCTGACAGTAACACTCGTCTTATCGGGGAAAATTACACGTATATCGTCCCCAATGATGGGCGACCATTGGAGGCCATTGCAAGTGAGCACCAAATCGGTCTACTCGGTATGCTTGAAGCAAACCCAGGAACAGACCCGTACCTTCCTGAAGCGGGTAAAGAACTCATCATTCCAGCACAAATGTTGTTACCATCAACACCAAGAACGGGAATTGTGATTAACCTGGCGGAGCTGCGTTTATATTATTACCCTGCGAACAGTGAGGAAGTGATTGTTTATCCTATCGGTATCGGCCAGTTAGGTCGCGACACACCTGAAATGGTGACTTCAGTAAGTCAGTCAATTAAAGATCCTACATGGACACCAACGGCGAATATCCGTAAAAATTACGCTAAAGAAGGTATAACTCTTCCAGCCGTCGTTCCAGCAGGGCCTGAAAATCCAATGGGCTTGTATGCATTACGCCTAGCGTATGGGCGTGGTGAATATCTGATACACGGCACTAATGCGGATTTTGGTATTGGTATGCGAGTGAGCTCCGGTTGTATTCGTTTACGTCCTGATGATATCGAAGCATTATTTAAAACAGTACCAAAAGGAACTCGTGTCCAAGTTATTGATCAGCCTGTCAAATACTCCAAAGAAACTGATGGCAGTTATTACATTGAGGTGCATCAGCCATTGTCACGAACAAGCGGTGATGACCCACAAACCATGCCAATCAAGCTGTCTGACGATTTCAAGCGTTTTCTAGAAAATGAAGGGATTGATAAGGCTTTAGTGGAAAAAGAGCTAGCAAGGCGTTCTGGTATGCCTGTGCGTGTAAATAATGATCAGAGTAATGGTATCCCTGAAGATGAAACACAACACCAAGGTTTAGTACCTATTGAGCCATTCTCGATTTCACAGCCAGAACCCATCTATGACGGTAAAGTTGGGGCCTTGCTACCTGCGAAATACCGCTCTTCTGTTGTAACTCAATAACCCTGACCAAATAATAAGGGCCTATTTTCATAGGCCCTCATAAATGCTACTAGCTTCAAAGAAGGATCTTTAAGACTAGATTATCGCCAAATCGAACTTATTTTTTGTAAGTACGAACTTGGTTATCCAGACGTTGGTTAGCACGTGCTGCTTCTTCTTGAGCTGTCTGTACGTCAGAGCGCAGAGACTGAACGTCGTTGCTCAGTTGATCAACTTTACCATTCAGAGTTTGCACATCTGAAGAGAGTTTTTGCACTTCAGTGCTGTTAGAACAACCCGCTAGTAATGCTGAAGCTAATACGATAGAGCCCAGTACAATTTTAGTACGAATCATTATTTTACCCTCTAGATTGATTTATCTTGAAAATATAAAAAAGCAAGTCACCAAACAATAGAGCTAAGCTTGTTATCTTAAAGCTTGCTATATCCCTTTAAAACAACCTAATGAAAATTAGGGTATGGCACTTACTATGTCTTATGCTAGTACTAAATATGAAGTTTTGCTAGAAATACTTTATATTTAGTACTAGGAAAAAGAAGAAAAATTTAAATTAAGATCAATGAAGGTTGTTATTTGACCAATTTAAGTGGGGTTTATGATATTACACTTAAAATGCAATAAGATATTTACTAGAGAAAAGTAAATAAAGGGATAGTTACATCAAGGCAGCACTAAATGTTAAATCTAAATAAAAAGGCCGATAGCTAAAATAATCACTATCGGCCTTTTAGAAGACAATTAAAGACTAATTAAAGTACGTGAACTGAAGATGTATTGGTTGTTCCGCTTTGTACTAATGCGCCAGAGACCATTACAACCGCATCACCAGAAACAGCTAAGCCACTTTCTAGAGCTGCGCGTTTACCTTCACGATAAAAGTCATCTGTAGAAGTAAAACCACCAACTATCATTGGGATCACACCTTTAACTAACAGTAACTGGCGTGCAGTTTCTTCATTGGTAGTTAACGCTAAGATTGGTGCAGTAGGGAAATACTTACGGACAGACTTAGCCGATTTACCGCCATAAGTTGCAACAACGATTAATGGGACATCTAATTTTTCAGACATTTCCACCGCACCACGACATACAGCCTCAGTGACACGTAGGCGTTGGCTTGGTTTTTGGTTATCGATGCGAGTTTGCATTACACGGTCTGTACGCTCACAGATAGTTGCCATAATAGTAACAGCTTCTACCGGGTATTTACCTTTAGCACTTTCACCAGACAACATAACCGCATCAGTGCCATCTAAAATAGCATTGGCAACGTCACCCGCTTCTGCGCGAGTAGGGCGTGGGTTTTTGATCATTGAATCAAGCATCTGGGTTGCTGTGATCACGACTTTGCGTGCTGCAACACATTTTTCAATCATCATTTTTTGTGCAAAAATAACTTCTTCAACTGGGATTTCAACGCCTAAATCACCACGAGCGACCATGATGCCGTCAGAGGCTTCTAAAATCTCATCAAAGTTATTTAAACCTTCTTGGTTTTCAATTTTAGAAATAATTTGGATGTTCTCGCCACCGTGTTTTTTCAGGTGAGCTCGAATTTCTTCAACATCTGAGCGCTTACGAATAAATGAAGCAGCAACAAAATCAACACCTTGCTGGCAACCAAAGACTAAGTCTTCTTTATCTTTTTCTGCTAATGCTGGAAGGCCAATTGAAACGCCTGGCAGGTTAACCCCTTTTTTCTCACCGAGGTCACCGTTATTTAAAACTTCACAAACAACTTCAGTTGCAGTGACATTAGTTACTTTCATACCAATTAAGCCATCATCAACTAATACGGTATTGCCAACTTTCAAATCTGAAGTTAAACCCGCATAGGTCACCGCAACTTTATCTTTATTACCTACCACAGAGGTATCGGTAGTAAATGTAAAAGTTTGGCCAGCAACGAGAGAAACGTCGTTACCACCTTCCAATTTCATGGTGCGGATTTCAGGCCCTTTAGTATCTAGCAAAATAGCAGCTTGTTTACCTGTTTTTGCACAAACAGCGCGAAGGTTTTTGATACGTTGACCGTGTTCTTCGTAGTCACCGTGAGAGAAATTGAGACGCATGACGTTCATGCCTGCATCAAGGAGTTGGGTCAGTTTTTCTTCTGATTCGGTTTTTGGACCGATAGTACAAACAATTTTGGTTTTTTTCATGGCAGTCTATCTAATGTTATAAAGGAAATCGGTATTGCCGCCGATGCTTAGTACATTTAATAAGTCGTGCGCAGGGTAAATTTTGTTGCGCAACTCATTTATAAGAATAGGCGACAGTCTGGTGTTTAATGCATTTTTACACTTAAATTTGTCACATTTTGATTCTTATTATAGTGTAGATGACAAATTCAATTAAAGCTAACGTATTGATTTATTACTGTTGAAACCTTTCAGCCAATGTGAGTATTATAGACAACAAAAAACTGTGAGACAAATCAAATTTTATTAAATTAAAAGAAGAAGGCGTTCAGATCAAAAATTCAGTTGATATTAGGCTGTTAATTTGTTGCGCAACAAAATAAGGGAATAATAATAGACAATCAAGAGAAATTTTAGTGGGGTAGGAAGATAAATTAAATGGTGCGTCCGAGTAGACTCGAACTACCGACCCCCACCATGTCAAGGTGGTGCTCTAACCAACTGAGCTACGGACGCACTGAGAGACTTGATTTGTGTTAATTTGAAATGGTGCGTCCGAGTAGACTCGAACTACCGACCCCCACCATGTCAAGGTGGTGCTCTAACCAACTGAGCTACGGACGCGCTGAAAATTAACATTGTGTTCACTAGAAATGGTGCGTCCGAGTAGACTCGAACTACCGACCCCCACCATGTCAAGGTGGTGCTCTAACCAACTGAGCTACGGACGCATCTAAAAGTTATCTAGGTGACAACGGGGATGAATATTAACGTTATGAAGTTCATCTGGCAAGGGGAAAATGTATTTTCGTGATAGTTTGCTCGTATTTAAAACTATCTGGTGCGAAATACATCTTCTCCCATAATAAAAAGCTTAAAAAACCGTCGATTAGCGCGCTGAACGAAGTAAAACAACATCCTCTGTCTGCTTATGGATCCACATAATTCGTGTCGCCATTCCTATTGCAGCCGCACTCAAACCAATAATAAAGCCAATCCAGAAGCCTTTAGGCCCCATCGCCGGTGCAATGATATCAGTTAACGCTAAGATATAGCCGGAAGGTAAGCCAAGTAACCAATATGCAGTGAAGGTAATAAAGAAAATAGAACGCGTATCTTTATAGCCACGTAAAATGCCCGCACCAATAACTTGCACAGAGTCTGACAACTGATAAATAGCGGCGTATAGCATTAAACTACTAGCTAAAACAACCACCTCGGGGTTTTTGTTATACATCATTGCAATCGGCTCACGGAAGACGGCTGTGAGAACCGCGGTAAAACAAGCGACCATTAAGCCAACAGCAATGCCAGTATAAGATGAAACTTTAGCCGCTTCAGTTGATTTCTGTCCCAAGTTGTAACCTACGCGAATGGTTGCAGCTATTCCTAATGATAATGGGAACATAAACATCACAGAGCTGAAATTCAACGCAACTTGGTGACCAGCTACTGCGACAACACCTAATGGAGCGACTAGCAGTGCAACGACAGCAAATAAAGTGACTTCAAAGAAAAGTGCCAGACCAATTGGCGTACCTAACACAATAATTCGCTTCAAGATTAATGGATTTGGCGATGTGAAAGAGAGTGTAGGGCGAATATCACGCTGCGCAGTAGCACGTTTCACATACCATCTCATCATCAGACACATAGCCCAATACACTGATGCGGTGGCGACACCGCAACCAACACCACCTAAAGCGGGGGCACCAAAGTGACCATAGATAAAGATATAGTTAATGGGAATATTAATCATTAAGCCGAGAAAACCAATCACCATCCCCGGCTTGGTTTTTGAAAGCCCTTCACATTGGCTACGATATACTTGATAAAATAAGTAGCCTGGCGCACCCCACATAATAGCATGTAAAAAACGGACAGATTTATCCGCCAATTCTTTATCAATATGGGGCATATTACTAATAATTAGCTGACTATTATAAAGAAGGCACATAATACCTAAGGCTAAAAGTAGCGCTAACCACAGGCCCTGTTGAATTTGGTCACCAATTAAGTTACGACGACCTGACCCATTCATTTGTGCAACGATTGGGGTTAATGCCATTAAAATCCCTTGGCCAAAAAGAATAGCTGGCAGCCAGATGGAAAAACCAACTGCAACTGCGGACATCTCAATTTCACTAACGCTTCCAGCCATAACTGTATCCACAAACCCCATCGCAGTTTGTGAAAATTGAGCTAAAACGATAGGAATACCAAGTGCCAACAAGCTACGCGCTTCTGTAAAATATTTCTGCACGCATACACCTTTGTAATAAAAGCAAGTAAGAGGAAAAAAATTAGAAAAATAAGTGAGTTACTTAAAACTCATTGATTATTAAAAACCGCTCATTCTATCCCGTTTCTAAATAGATTCCAATAATGATATGGTAACAAACTATAAAAGAGCATTTTCAAGCCTAATATATTACTGAATATAAGGTTTATTATCGTGTTGTTTACCACTCAAATAGGATAGATCTCTAAAAATTCTGATGTAAACTGAGTCTATTAATCCACTACACTGAGAATCATTATGTTTACAGGCATTGTTCAAGCGACTGCTCCTATTATTGAAATTACAGAAAGAGCCAACTTTAGAACTCATGTAATGAAGTTTACCCCAGAATTGCTGAAAGGTTTAGAGACAGGGGCTTCTGTTGCGCATAATGGTTGTTGTTTGACGGTAACAAAAATTGATGGCGAAAGAGTCAGTTTTGATCTAATTAAAGAAACCCTGAGATTAACTAATTTGGGGGAATTGCAAGAAGGTGATGTTGTTAATATCGAACGTGCCGCAAAATACGGTGACGAAATAGGTGGGCATGTTGTTTCTGGTCATATTATGACAACCGCTGAAATTAGTAAAATCTTCACATCTGAAGATAACCATCAAATTTGGTTGTCAATTCATGATAGACCATTAATGAAATACATTTTACATAAAGGCTTTGTAGCGATTGATGGCATTAGTTTAACTGTCGGTGACGTGATCAATAATCGTTTTTGTGTGCATCTCATTCCTGAAACATTAGAGAGAACAACATTAGGTAAAAAACGTTTGGGTGATAAAATAAATATTGAGATAGATCCACAAACTCAGGCGATTGTTGATACTGTTGAGCGTGTTTTAAATCAAAAAGAACAAGAAAGATTATTACAACAAGCAGAAGAATTGGCTGACGCAGCAAAAACAGAGTAAATAGGCATGCAAAGTAATAACCGTGTTTCGTGCTTGAAAGATAAATAGCGGCATAAACAGTCAGGTAGGCTATAGCAATAATGGTTTATGCTATAGCCTGAATGAAACACGTTCAATCTTTGTTTCTTGAATGTAGGTTATGAAGTTCTATTAAATAAAGATGATTAAAATTCTCAAAAATGACAACTAGCTCTAGCTTTCATTATTAATAGATCATCTTTCACTAAAATTGACAGAAAAGCTGGCGTTATCACGTTCAATTGCTTCAACTAATCGCCTGAAATGAGGGCTATTTTTATGCATCTCTAATGCCTGAGTGTCTTCCCATTCCTCGAAAACAATGTAACCATTCTCTTTAGCCATAAGATCATATTGAATGCATCCTTTCTCTCGGCGGCTTAGTTTTGCTAAGTCACGAACGATTTCTTTCGTTAAATACCCATCGGTCCTTTCTGTTGTAATTTGGGCATACACAACAATACTCATTCCGTTCTCCTTATGTATTAAGAACTATCTTAATGGGTACTTAGTTTTTGTATTGTAAAAAAGCGAATAACTCGATTTTAAAAATGCCGACGGCGTCATAGTAAAGTATCTTTTAAAATCACGGTAAAAGTGGGATTGATCATAATAGCCTGTTTCAAACCAGCGGTAGGTGTCTTGTTCTACTACCATACTTTTTAAAACATGTTCTAAGCGACAATTGATCTGGTACCTTTTTGGCGTAATACCATATTCTTTTAGAAACTCTTTTTGAATGACACGGACATGTAAGCCGGTCTCTTCGGCAATTTCAGTGATTTTTTTAGTTGGGTTACGATATAGCAACTCTAAGATTTCATCTATGAAATGAGGTTTTTTCTTGGCTTTTGTCTTATTAAAACACTCTAACAGCTCTTTAAATGAAGAATTAGCTAAAGCTTCAAACCAGCGGTCTTCCCATATGCCACTCAATGCGATGGGTTTATCCGTATAATTTAGTGTGCTTTGAGGTAGTAAAAAACGTAAGGCATCATGACGAATACGTAATACCATGACTTTAGAATGATTGGGGCTAGCAGTAAACGTATTAACCCTAGGAATAATAAGTTGGTATGAGTCTGCGACTGAGTCGCTCTCTGTTGTCATGCAAAAAGCATCTGATGAAACCCAGATTTCAGCACCAGTTCCAGGGAAAATTTTAATTGCCTCTGTAAACTCTTTGATTATCAAAATAGAACTAACAAAGGATTTTAATTCATCTGGTGGATAATACTGTTTTAACATCATTTTTGAGCACTCATTATTTAATGTCGCAATGATAACGTTTTTTAACAAGAAAATTAACCAAGAAATATCTATATCTTAGTAGATGACAAAATAAAAGCCTTATTTTTTAGTGAAATCCGCTTTGAATAAAGAAAATTGATGAGAGAATATTAGGGGTTGTAAGTTAAGAATAATGGGTTATATAGCAACATACTTAATAAATATTACCGTATCCTCACAAGTGCTATACACTGAAGGAGCATTTTCTTGAATTCACTAAAATAAAAACCATGCCGAGTCTTATCGGCATGGTTGATTCAGTAAACTACACTTTATGAGTTCGCTTGGTAATCGACTTGCTTAAGAGTTTGATTGTTTTTGCTGGCACAACGTTGCATAAAATAGCCAATGGCCATTGGAATAATTGTGACTGCCATGACCCCGGTTGTTGCCAACAATGGATCGAAGGTCAAGGCAGAAACAAGTAGGCTTGCTAAAAAACATAGCCCTAATTGTAAGGCATTTTGTAACGCAGCTGCTTTACCACTCGCACTAGGAAATGTATTTAGTGCTTTAGATACTGCAATTGGGTAAGAGGCTCCATTCATTGCTGCCATAAAGCAGAATGGGATCAAGATCATGGTTAATGATGGTGTGGTATAGATAGCCATGATAAATAAAATGGACATGCTTAGCGCGTAACCAAGAAGTAACAATGGAAATATTGTTTCTGCTCGGATTTTTGCTAATAAAATACGGCAGCCATATCCACCAATAATGAAGGCTAGAGTTTGTGGAATATAACTCAAACCAATATCAGCAGGATTGAAGCCCATATTGCGTAAAATAAAGGGAGAACCTGTTAGCCAAGCGAAGAAACCTGCACTACAGGATGCATAAACTAGTACGTTGCCGCTGAAAACAGGGGAACTGAGCAAATTTGAGAAAGAAATCTTAGCTTGTGGTTGGTTGTCATCAGTTATTGTTTTAACTGAAACATTTTTCAAAAAGAGCGTTGGTAATAAAAGTAATATACCCACCGCCATTAGGATCAGGAAAATTGCTTCCCATGTTTGGTGCTCAAGAACCCATGCACCTAATAATGGCGCTAAAGCAGGGGATAGCGCGACTAGCGGCATAATAGAAGCAAAAACTTTTTGGGTATTTGCTTCATCATAGCGGTCGATAACTAGTGCTTGCCATAAAACAGCCGCGGAGCAGACTCCAACCGCCTGTAAAAAACGTAGTGTTAATAGCTGTGTTGCGGTTTCCACCCAATAAATAGCTAAGCTACTTAAAATGAAAATAGTTAAGCCCACAATGAGAACAGGCTTACGGCCAAGTTTGTCTGATAATGGCCCCCATAATAGCTGAGCGAAGGCAAAACCAGCTAAAAAGATACTGAGAGAAGCACTGATCGCGCCTTCGGATGTATGCAGGGTGTCTTGCATAGCACCAAATGCAGGTAAATACATATCAATGGCTAAAAACCCCAGCATGCTAAGTCCTGCAAGGTACACCATAAACCCAGGGGCGTTTTTTTTCACAGTATTCGACATAATTATTACTTATCTGATATTTAAAAAAATGTTAATGATGACGCCATTGTATAGGCTATTTTTTTAGGTTGTGAAACGGTAATATTTGGATCTTGTTATCAAAATTTTTGAAAGGAGAAGTTATGTGGTCTGCGCATGCACTCGAAGTGATTGATGCAGTTGCTCGAACTGGAAGCTTTAGTGGTGCTGCTGAAGAATTGCACCGTGTACCTTCTGCAATCAGCTATACCGTTAAGCAAGTTGAAGAATGGCTTGCGGTTCCTCTGTTTGAGCGTCGACATCGTGATGTTGTGCTAACGGAAGCTGGGGCGATATTTATTAAGGAGAGCCGTTCTGTTATCAAAAAAATGACAGATACTCGTCACCAGTGTCAGCAAGTTGCGAATGGTTGGCGTGGTCAATTTAGTATTGCCGTTGATTGTATTGTCAAACCACAGCGGACAGAACAGCTAATTCTTGATTTTTATCGTCATTTTCCTGATATCGAACTCTTTATTCATCCAGAGGTGTTTAATGGGGTGTGGGATGCACTTGCTGATGGGCGTGTAGATGTTGCGATTGGTGCGACTCGAGCATCTCCAATTGGTGAAAGGTATAGTTTCCGTGATATGGGTTTTATGTCGTGGATGTGTGTTGCAAGCCCAGAGCACCCATTAGCCAGAATAGGTGAAAAACTGACCGATGATCAAATGAGAGAGTACCCTAGTTTGTGCCTTGAAGATACTTCACGTAACCTACCCAAACGTGATACTTGGGCTCTTGATAACCAGCGTCGGCTTGTTGTACCTTACTGGGAAAATGGCTTAGCTTGTTTAGTTAATGGGTTATGTGTTGGGATGGTACCTGAGCATCGAGCGGCTCCGCTTTGTGAAAACGGCCAATTAGTTGAACTATCATTAGCGCAGCCTTTTCCACCCAGTCCTTGCTGTTTAACTTGGGTGGAAAATAATACATCACCAGCGCTCAGCTGGTTGTTAGATTACCTTGGCGATAACGAAACGCTTAACGCAGAGTGGCTTTCAACCTAGTTATTCGTACTATCGGCGGTAATCGATAAATGGACCATCTGCAACAGAACGACGTTCTACAAGGCGAGGGTGGACTTCGATTGTTTGAGCATCTTCGCGCTTATTGACGATACGATCGAGCAGCATTGTGAAGGCCATTTGCCCTAAACGCTCTTTGGGTTGGTGGATTGTGGTCAATGCCGGTGTAAAATAGCGCGCATTTCGCACATTATCATAGCCAATGATTGAAATGTCTTGTGGAACACGTAATCCCATTTCATCAGCGGCACAAATTGCTCCCATTGCCATGATATCACCACCACAAAATACAGCGGTAGGGCGATGTTTATGGCTTAAAATTTGCGTCATTGCTTTATAGCCAGACTCAGGTTCGAAATCCCCCTGAACTATCCATTCTTCTTTTAGTGTAATTTTGGCCTCTTCCATTGCTTTTTTGAAGCCAGTTAAACGCCCAATACCTGTATTTCTTTCAAGTGAACCAGGGATCACTCCAATATCGCGATGCCCACGGTCAATTAAATAGCGACCTGCTAGGTATCCACCATGGAACGAGTTATCAATAATGCTATCTGTAAAATCGCCACGAGAAGTTCCCCAGTCCATGACTACCATTGGGATATTGCGGTAATCTTCTAGCATACCAATTAAGGTATCAGGGTACTCGGAACACATCACAAGTAAGCCATCAACGCGCTTTTGTGCTAGCATCTGTAAATACGCTTTTTGTTTTCCCAAATTGTTATGAGAATTACAAAGAATCAGCGTATAGCCTTTTTCATAACAGCTATTTTCAACAGATTCGATCACCTCAGCGAAGTAAGGCGCTTCACTGGAAGTTGCTAACAACCCAATCGACTTTGTGTGGTTAACTTTTAAACTACGGGCAACCGCACTTGGCGAATAATTGAGCTCTTTAATTGCAGCCCAAACCGCAGCCTTAGTGTCATCAGCTACAAAGCGCGTTTTATTAATAACATGGGATACGGTTGTGGTAGATACGCCAGCGCGCTTCGCCACATCTTTAATCGTTGCCATGGGGGAAAAAAACTCCTGACCAATAACCGGTCTCTATAAGAATTCTTGTTAAAAAATTACCTGCATATTGATGCATTGATCCTTTGCTGGCAATAATTTAGCGATTTGTTGTCGATTTTGTCTGATCTAGCGCAAAAACGAAAGAAATAATTGATGTTATAACATGTGATATAGACACTAGTTTTACTTTTTTGGATATGTATACTTAATAACCTTTATTGTTTCATGGTTATTTATTAATTCAATTACATTAGAATGAGAGGAACTCATGGATACAGATGTTAAATATGGATTGCTTGCTGCGCTGGGCTCATTAGCATTAATTATCTTTCTTGCTGCGCATATTTTCTGATTTTATTTCAGCCTTGAGTAGGGTGAATTTAAAAGGGCGAGTATATCTCGCCCTTGCTGTATCTAAACTTAGCAACAAGCAGAAATTGTTATGCTAAATTTTCTTCCACAAATTTCCAGTTAACCAGTGCCCAGAAGTTTTCTAAATATTTAGGGCGAGCGTTACGGTAATCGATATAGTAAGCGTGCTCCCAAATATCAACAGTTAACACGGGCTTATCATCACCAGAAATAGGTGTTGCAGCGTTAGATGTATTCACTATAGCAAGGCTATCATCCGCTTTTTTCACCAGCCATGTCCAACCTGCACCAAAGTTTTTGGTTGCTGCATCAGTAAATTGAGCTTTAAATTCAGCGAAAGAACCGAATGATTTATTGATTGCATCAGCTACTTTACCTGTTGGTTCACCACCTGCATTTGGCGCTAAGCAATTCCAATAGAAAGTGTGATTCCAAACTTGTGCTGCGTTGTTAAAAACTCCGGCTTCAGAAGTTTTGATAATTTCTTCTAAAGATTTTCCTTCAAAGTCAGTGCCTTTGATTAGGTTATTTAAGTTAACAACGTACGTGTTATGGTGCTTACCATAGTGATATTCTAAGGTTTCAGCTGAGATATAAGGTTCTAAAGCATCTTTTGCATACGGTAAAGCGGGTAGTTCAAATGACATTGCGTACTCCTTGATTGCTTTTATATCAAAAAACTTAGGGTGTTTGCTCTTAAAATGAGCGAAATAGTCGGTTACTGCTTATCATTAGAGTTTCGCCTATCGGCGATATGATATTTAATATATTAATGATAACACGTTAAACCTTACAAAGGTAAAGGTAATAGCGTTACTCAAATGTTAACAAATAAATAGGGGAGTTACACATAGAAATCATATGGATATTCCGAATAGATGACCTGAATATATCAAATATGCATTTTTAACTAGAAATAGCTGCTTGTTTGACTTAGGTAAAGAGAAGATAGAAAAGATGCCTTTTTGCTTTTTGGAATGCTATAGTAATGCCCCTATAAAACTGGCATATTGTATGAAACAATTCAGTTTCTTATTATATCAGTCAATGTATTCTGTTAAGTTGCGGTAGATTCTCAGTTACCGGCTGACTGCAAACCTGCATCTTTGTTTTAAGGAAGTTAAAAATGACAACTATTGAAAGAATTGAGCGCCAAATTAAAGAAAACCCAATTTTATTATATATGAAAGGCTCTCCTAAACTTCCGAGCTGTGGTTTTTCTGCTCAAGCAGTACAAGCTCTGTCTTCTTGTGGTGAGCGTTTTGCTTATGTTGATATCTTACAAAACCCAGATATTCGCGCTGAATTGCCAAAATACGCAAACTGGCCGACTTTTCCACAATTATGGGTGGATGGTGAGCTGGTCGGTGGCTGTGATATCATCATGGAAATGTTCCAGCGTGGTGAGCTCCAGTCTCTAATCAAAGAAACTGCGGATAAATATCGTCCAGCAGATGAAGCTAGCGCAGACTAAATTAAGCCACAAATAAAAGACGTAAAAACCGTATTTGACGAAGGCATTTTTGCTTTACATCAAATACGGTTTTTTCTGTCATGGTGATTTACTAAAAGATTATTGACTGTCTTCAATAATTGGCCAACCACCCAATTTTTTCCACTTATTAACGATTTCACAAAATAGCAAAGCCGTGCGATTCGTATCATACAGTGCGCCATGAGCTTGTTTACCATCGAATGGGATACCCGCAGAAACACAAGCTTTTGCCAGAATTGTTTGACCAAATACAAGGCCACTCAGTGCTGCAGTATCGAAGGTCGCAAATGGATGGAAAGGATTACGTTTTAAACCTGCTCGCTCGGCCGCATTCATGACAAAGCTGTGATCAAAATTAGCATTATGAGCGACAATAATTGCGCGATTACAATCTGTGTTTTTCATTCCTTTGCGAATGACTTTAAATATCGCATGAAGGGCGTCATATTCGCTAACAGCACCGCGTAGAGGGTTTGTTGGATCAATTCCGGTGAAGGCAAGAGCGGACGGTTCAAGATTCGCCCCTTCAAAAGGTTCTACATGAAAATGCAATGTTTCATCCATGGAGAGCCAGCCGTCTTTATCCATTTTTAAGGTGATGGCAGCAATTTCTAACAGGCCGTCAGTTTTTGCATTAAACCCACCAGTTTCAACATCAATAACGACAGGATAGTATCCCCTAAAGCGGTTCACTAGGGCGTTTGGATTGTTTTTTTCAGACATTAGGACTTTCGATTTTAGTTTTCTAGTTGGATGACATTATGCCAAAACCAGTAAAAATTTGCAGGTAAACGGTGATAGAAGTTTAGGTGCTAAGTTAGGTACCTAAACTTCTAAATCATATCGCGAATTAATGGCCTAAGCCTTTACTTGCGCTTTTATTTTCGATCAGTTCAATTTTATAACCATCAGGATCTTCCACAAATGCAATCACAGTGGTTCCGCCCTTAACAGGGCCCGCTTCACGTGTGACGTTTCCACCTGCGTTACGGATATCATCGCACGTTTTTGCAACATCATCGACGCCTAGAGCGATATGACCATATGCATTACCCATATCGTATTGGTCAACACCCCAGTTATAGGTCAACTCTATGACGGCGCCTTCACTTTCATCGCTGTAACCAACAAACGCGAGAGAGTATTTATACTCTGTGTTTTCACTCGTTCTTAATAAGCGCATGCCTAACACTTTTGTGTAAAAATCAATAGAACGCTGCATATCAGTAACACGTAACATAGTATGGAGTAAGCGCATTTTAAACCTCTTAGAATCAGCCTGAATCGATTTACCTATTAATATAACGTGCTTAAATTAATAAATACAATGATTACAGTTTGTTTTTTGGACAAATAATGGTAATACTCATTTTTAGGAGTATATCACAGATTTAATGTGATTTTTTCTTTTAAAGGGGAAACTTATGGCCGAACAACTTGAATTTTTTGAGATCCCCAGCCCTTGCCGTGGTATTTGTCAAAGTAATGAGCAAGGTTATTGTCGAGGTTGTTACCGCACTCGTGATGAACGCTTTAATTGGCTAAAATTCTCGGATACTGAAAAACGAAATGTACTTCGTTTATGTCGCCAACGCTATTTAAGAATATTAAATAAAAAACCAGATCAAGAAAAAATCATCGATAAGCAACAACGACTCTTTTAATTCCCAGCGTCTTAATTCACATTAGGAATAAAACAAATGTTTTATTCCTAATGTGAATTAATTCAACTGGAATTAATGATAAGCTATTTATTTCTTGGTTTATATTTCAATGAAATTTTATTTATTAAAAATTAGTATAGGTTAAATCAAAATGACTGTAATTAACATGATTTTAAGATTAACTATATTCATTTGTTTTTTAAAGGTTTATTTGTCGTTGTTTTTTTTATTGTTATTCATGACTACTATAAGAGGTAAAATAGATAGATCAAAAAGGAGAGTGCGGCTATTCTTATTAATAAGATAATTGATAGGTTATCTTATTAAGCCTGGATTGAGATAATGGATGAGTTTGCGAAGTATTAATGGGAGTTATACCACATAATAAACCAGTCATTATAACTAGAAATAGGTATTTAATAGCTAATGTATAAATAAAAAGTTGTAAATATAAAAGGAAATTAATATATAATTCAAAAAATAATATGAAGACGGTATGTTTTTTAGACATTATAATTATATAAAGGAGGGTAAATTGGAATCACAAATTGGGACAGAGTTATCACGTGTTGTTCGCATGTGGAGAGCATTAATCGACTATCGTTTGAAGCCTCTTAAACTCACACAGACACATTGGGTTACATTACATAATATAAGTCAACTACCACCTGAACAATCACAAATACAGTTAGCGAAAGCGATTGGTATTGAACAGCCTTCATTAGTAAGAACTCTAGATCAGTTGGAGGAAAAAAAACTTATTTCTAGACATACTTGCACAAATGATAGGAGAGCTAAAAGAATAAAATTAACTGAAGAATCTGAACCTTTTATTAAAACTGTAGATCAAGTCATAAATAATACGCGTCTAGAAATATTGAATAACATTAGCCAAGATGAGCTTTATCAGTTGTCACAATTACTTCTGAAGCTTGAAAAGAATATTTTAAGACTGCAAAATGATTCTTGATGTAAAAATAATATGACTAGCTAATAAATGATATGCTAATTATTAAATTGGCAATAAAAATAATTGGATCATGCAATTTTTATAGGGTAATAATAGGATGAGTAATCACACTTGGTTATTGTTCTTGTTGAATGATTGCTGTGAAATATAATTAAAGTTGTAAATTGTATGTCTCGACGTTGCTTTTGTTTTTTTAATTAGCTAATTCATTGGTGCGTATTAATTAATAACAAACAATTGATTAGAGGGGATAGGCTAAAATAAGTTTATTGGTTTGAAAGCAAGGCATTTATGTGTAAACAAGAATTTACATTGCTTAAAAGCCATGCATGATAAATATAAAATATGATTATCAAACATAAAGTTATTATATTATTCAGCAATATTTTTATAAGAAATGCTCACCGGCAATAGCCGGTGAGCATACCTAATTTAGTAACCATAAGATTATCGAGGAGATACAGTAACGGTATTTCCGCTATTCGCAATCATAACGCGTTGACCATTACGGAAGGTGTTTGGGTCTTGTTTTTGAACTACAACAATGTTTTTGCCGCTATCAAGGCGGATTTCTAATTGAACACCTTGGCTTCTATTTAATGCGCCTTGAGCTTCTTGGCCAGCTAAGCCACCAGCGATAGCACCCGCAGCAGTTGCTAATGTGTTACCTGTCCCACCACCGATAGTGTTACCTAATAACCCACCAAGTACTGCACCACCAATGGCGCCAATTACGTTGCCGTCTTCACCAGCTTGAATAGTCACAGGGCGAGCATTCAGAACAGTACCATAAGTCACAGTCTGTACCTGTTTCGCATCCTTGGCTGAAATAGTATCACCAGAAAGCGTACTGGTATTGACACAGCCTGATAAAGCTGCAACTGCTACAACACCTACAAAAACTTTCTTAAGCATAAGAACTCCTATGAGATTTGCTGTCTGTGGCACTAACATAGCATCGTATATTTGTTTTCACCATAAACACAACAAGTATCAAAATAATGGTATTAAAAAGCGATGGTTAGATTACCGATATTGATTTAAATAAAGTGTAAACACTAGGTAAAATATCTCAAATTCGCGATTATTTCATTCAATAAGGCACTCTTTGTTAAATATTCAATAGGGTAGTCAGCTTATGAGCATCTTTTCGCACCCGTTGCCAAACAGAAATAAGGTGTTAAAACTTTAGCTGAGGTACAGAACCGTAATGCCGAGCTGATAAATATATTATGTACCATTATATTGGAAATGAAAATTTCAGGTATTACAAAACGTCTTTTTTATTTGGGTTGTCTAGCAATTTTGAGTTTTAAAGCATTTATTTATTATTCCTGCGAAGCGCGCCGAGAAATTGCATCGAATTGTTGACAAAATTTGTCATCAAAGCACAATCTTTTGTAGTTGAGCGTTGTAAAGTCAATGTGCACTCTGAAGGAACAAGAATAATGATGAAATCAGGTCGTTACATAGGGGTTATGTCAGGAACTAGCCTAGATGGTGTTGATGTCGTTCTTGCTGCAATTAGTGACAAATTTGTCGCAGAGCAATCCAGTTTGAGTGTTGCATTTCCTATTGAATTAAAAAAAAGAATTTTAGATATATGCCAAGGACAAGTAACAACGCTATCAGAGGTTGGTAAAATTGATAGAGAGCTAGGCTCTTTATATGCAGATGCAATAAACCAGCTTCTTACTCAAACAGGGCTAACATCTGAAGATATCATTGCCATTGGTTGCCATGGTCAAACTGTTTGGCATGAGCCTGATGGCGAGCAACCTTTTACTATGCAGTTAGGTGATAATAACCGTATTGCGGCTTTAACGGGGATCACAACGGTAGGTGATTTCCGGCGAAGAGATATGGCTTATGGGGGGCAGGGGGCACCTTTAGTTCCTGCATTTCATTTAGCTGTTTTAGGGCATTCTACAGAAAAACGAATTGTACTAAATATTGGTGGAATAGCTAATGTGACAGCTTTGTTACCTGGTGCTTATGTCAAAGGTTATGACACTGGACCTGGCAATATGTTAATGGATACCTGGAGTTGGCGTATTAAGCAAAAGGCATTCGATAAAGATGGTGAATGGGCCAGTCGTGGTCAAGTTGACCATGCATTACTAAAAGCGATGCTAAGTGACCCATACTTTAGGCGTTCATCACCGAAAAGTACGGGGCGAGAGTATTTCAACACACAATGGTTAGAACAGCATTTGGCTCATTTTCCTTCAATTTCAGTTGATGATGTGCAAGCAACGCTGTGCGAATTGACAGCAGCCTCTATTGCAGAGCAAGTGTTACTATGTGGCGGTTGTGAGCGCTTGATAGTCTGCGGTGGTGGAGCAAAGAATACCTTTCTAATGCAACGGATGGCTGCCTTACTGCCTGGGATTGAAGTGGCGCCAAGTGATAAATTTGGTCTGAGTGGGGATGATATGGAAGCCTTGGCATTTGCATGGTTAGCTGCTCGAACCATTTCTGGGCTTTCAGGGAATTTGGCTTCTGTAACTGGTGCAAGCCAAGAAACTGTGCTTGGGGCGATATACCCTAAAAATAGTAATAAAAAATAATTGTGGTTAAGGATGCAAAAATGAACGAACTAGGTGAGATTGACCTCGCAGCAGTACGTCGAGAATATACAAAAGGTGGGTTAAGACGCCATGATTTAACACCAAACCCATTGACCCTTTTCGAACTATGGATGAAACAGGCATGCGAAGCTCGTTTGAGTGACCCAACAGCCATGTGTGTTGCTACGGTGGATGAAACCGGGCAACCCTACCAGCGTATCGTACTATTAAAACATTTTGATGATAAAGGCCTGGTATTTTATACCAATTTAGGTAGCCGAAAAGCGCAGCATTTAGAAAAAAACAATAAAATTAGCCTGCATTTTCCATGGTATCCATTAGAGCGCCAAGTCAATTTCATAGGCGTTGCCGAACGTTTAAACCCTATTGAAGTAATTAAATATTTTCATAGTAGGCCAAAAGATAGCCAAATTGCAGCATGGGCATCAGCGCAATCTTCTAAAATCTCAGCACGTGGTATTTTAGAAGGGAAATTCTTAGAGCTAAAACAAAAGTTTAAGAATGGTGACGTCCCACTACCCAGTTTTTGGGGGGGATATCGAGTGGTATTTGATAGTGTTGAATTTTGGCAAGGCGGTGCTCACCGTTTGCATGACCGTTTTTTATACCAGCGAGAAGAGAGTGGCTGGAAAATTGACAGATTAGCCCCTTAGGATCATGTTTTTTAGCTGGCACTTAATTGATATGCGCTTTATGCTATAGCTTCATTTAAGAAAACTGACAAATTACACTGGTGAGTTTTTGACAAACCTCTCAAACTTACTGGTCATTTAAACCAATATAGATAGACAAAATACAACTGATGGAGTCATTGATGTCTAGCAATAACCTGATTAAACAATTGCAAGAGCGGGGCCTCGTTGCCCAGGTAACGGATGAGGATGCGTTAGCAGAGAGACTGGCGCAGGGCCCTATCTCTCTCTATTGTGGCTTCGATCCTACCGCTGATAGCTTGCATTTGGGACATCTGGTTCCTTTGCTGTGTTTAAAACGATTCCAACTAGCCGGGCACAAGCCTGTGGCGTTGGTCGGTGGCGCAACGGGCCTTATTGGAGATCCGAGCTTTAAAGCTACTGAACGTAAATTAAACACCACAGAAACCGTTCAAGAGTGGGTAGAGAAAATTCGTAACCAAGTTTCACCATTTCTAAGTTTTGATTGCGGTGATAACAGTGCACGCCTTGCTAACAACTATGATTGGTTTGGCAAAATGGATGTACTGACTTTCTTGCGTGATATTGGTAAGCACTTTTCTGTTAACCAAATGATTAACCGTGAGTCTGTTAAGCAACGCTTAAATCGTGATGACGTTGGTATCTCTTTTACTGAGTTTGCTTATAACCTTTTACAAGGTTATGACTTTGCAAATTTGAACAAAGAGATGGGTGTGGAACTGCAAATTGGTGGTTCTGACCAATGGGGTAACATCACTTCTGGTATCGATTTAACTCGCCGTCTACACCAAAACCAAGTATTTGGCATGACGGTACCTTTGATTACCAAAGCAGACGGTACTAAATTCGGTAAAACTGAGGGTGGTGCAGTTTGGTTAGACTCCAAGAAAACTAGTCAATATAAATTCTACCAGTTCTGGATCAACACTGCAGATGCCGATGTTTATCGCTTCTTAAAATTCTTCACATTTATGGAAATAGATGAAATCAATGCACTGGAAGAAGAAGATAAAAACAGCGGAAAAGCGCCTCGGGCTCAATATGTATTGGCAGAATTAGTCACTAAACTGGTACATGGTGAAGAAGGGCTTGCTGCTGCAAAACGTATTACTGAAAGCTTATTCTCTGGTGCAGTATCTGATTTAACTGAAGCTGATTTTGAACAATTAGCTCAAGATGGTATTCCTTGTATTACCTTAGAAGCAGGTGCTGATTTACAGCAAGCTTTAGTAGATTCAGAGTTAACGCCTTCTCGTGGGCAAGCAAGAACGGCAATTAGTTCTAATGCGGTATCTATTAATGGCCAGAAACAAACTGAGCCAATGTATGTCTTCTCTGATGTAGACCGCCTGTTTGGGCGTTATACATTGATCCGTCGCGGTAAGAAAAACGACTGTTTAATTAATTGGAAATAGCTCTGACTAACCTTTGTAATATCAGCCCGGAATCTTCCGGGCTATACTCGTCATAATTCAAACTGTATTGGTGTTGACTGCGCTAGGCTCTCTGAATTGCATACTGATGTATGTCCTCGGCTTATTTTCTTATGTCACCTATATATGACTTGGATTATTTGGAGTGTATTCATATTTGCAATGGGTAATCACTGATTTCTCTTCATTCGACATAACAATTTTTTGGGTTCTCAATGAAAAGCGTATTATCAATTCAATCCCATGTTGTTTTCGGCCATGCAGGAAACAGTGCTGCTGCATTTCCTATGTGCCGAATGGGCGTAGATGTGTGGCCACTCAATACCGTACAATTTTCGAATCATACACAGTACTCACAATGGACTGGAAGTGTCTTTCCAGCGCAACACTTAACCGATATCGTTGATGGTTTAGCTAAAATCCATAAATTAGAAATTTGTGATGCTGTATTAAGTGGCTATATTGGGTCTGCAGAGCAAGGGAATGATATTCTTGCTATCGTGCAAAGAGTAAAAGCAGCAAACCCCCGAGCCCTGTATTTTTGTGATCCAGTCATGGGGCATCCTGAGAAGGGTTGCATTGTTGCTCCTGGGGTTGCTGAATTCCTTTGTGAGCGCGCACTGGCTGCTAGTGATGTCATTGCACCAAATTTACTAGAACTAGAAACCTTAACGGGTAGAACCATTAAAAATGTCGACGAGGCCGCGCAAGCTGCCCGTGAATTGTGCCACAAAGGCCCTAAAATAGTGCTTGTTAAGCATTTAAGTCGTGCGGGATATCGTGCTGATCGTTTTGAGATGATTTTGGTTACTGCGGAACATAGCTGGCATGTTAGTCGTCCATTAGTTGATTTTGGTGAAAAACAACCTGTTGGTGTTGGTGATTTGACCAGTGGTTTAATGTTGGTTAACTTATTGAAAGGTGAGCCTTTAGATAAGGGATTAGAGCACGTCGCAGCTGCGGTATATGAAGTGATGATAAAAACCAAAGAAATGGAAGAATACGAATTACAACTCGTTGCTGCTCAAGACAAAATGGTTAACCCAAAACATAATTTCTGTGCAACACAATTAGATTAAATTGATTTGTATTATCAAAGATAGCGCTCTACTGAAAGAGCGCTATTTTACAGATTAGATTAGGCCTTCCGCTTTTAATGCGTCTTGAACATTAGGGCGTTTAGCTATTTTAGCACTGTAATCTTGCAGGTGGTTTAAGCTAGTCAAATCAAGCCCAACGTGTTTTGCCCAATTACTAACCGTAAATAAATAGGCATCAGCGACACTAAAAGTATCTCCAGCAAAGAAAGCTTGTTTAGCGAGCACGCTATCAACATACTCAAACTTATTAAACAATACCTTACGGACAGTATCTTTATACTCTTCTGGTGTCCCTGGAGTGAATAAAGGTGAGAACGTTTTATGTAGCTCTGTTGAAATAAAATTCAAGGCTTCTAGTTGGTGATAACGCTTCATCGAACCTGGAAGTGCGATCAGGTTACGATCCGGTTTTTGATCCGCAATATATTGAACAATAACAGCACCTTCAGTGAGTTGTTCGCCATTATCTAGCACTAAGGTTGGTACCTGTCCTTTTGGGTTTATTGCTAAAAAGTCTTCACCTTTCTCAGTCTTTTTTTCTTTTATATTCACTCGCTCAATACTGAAATCTAAACCAGTTTCACGCAGAATGATGTGGGGAGAAAGTGAGCAAGCACCGGGAGCGTAATATAATTTCATCATAAAACTCCTAAATTGTTGGATTGGCATTCATATAGCAAATAAACACATATCATTTAAGTATATCATTACTTTTTGTTAACGAATTGCCATCAGGTGCGAGTTAAAAAATAAAACCTAAAATCGGATGGAAAGTATCGTTAATATTAATAGGTAGTGTAAACCCAGCGCTTAAAACTATAAAAAATAAAAATGCATAAATCTAAGATAGTTACCTTATGTAGGGGATAACTATTTTGTTAAACTCCTCGCCTTGTCTTATGAAAAAAAACATACAAAATAATAAAAAATTAGGTGAGTAAATAAATGACCAGTTTGTGTCAAAAATTGAATGTGTTAGGGAAATTAGACCAAATTTTAATGGCACATCAACCGAATAATAGCCATGGCATTAAACGTTTTCTATTAGAGTTTTGGTTTTTCGGTTTAATTAATGCTCGTTCTTGTTTATTCGCTGGTTTTTTCTTTCTGGCGCTATTTTTGGTACCAGCTAAAGGGCTAATTGGCATCCCTCGCTATGACTTGTTATTGATTTTTGCAGTTGCCTTTCAAGCCTTGTTAGTGTGGTCAAAACTGGAAACCTGGGATGAGTTAAAGGCTATTTGTGTTTTCCATTTAGTTGGTTTTATGATGGAGTTGTTTAAAACGTCAGCAACGATTGGATCATGGCAATATCCAGATGAAGCTTACACTAAGCTTTGGGGAGTTCCTTTATTTACTGGCTTTATGTATGCCGCTGTAGGGAGCTATATCATTCAATCTTGGCGATTTTTTAAAGTAAGAATTGAACACTATCCACCCTATTGGATGGCAACATTAGTTGCATTAGCTATTTATATTAATTTCTTTAGCCATCATTATATTGATGATTATCGCTGGTATTTAGCTGCATTTATTATGGGGTTGTATGCCCGTAGTGTGGTTTTTTATACTCCGCTAGATAAAGAACGAAAAATGCCATTATTGCTCGCATTTATGCTAATTGGCTTTTTTATTTGGTTGGCTGAGAATTTTGGGACATTTTTTGGTGTTTGGCAATATCCAAACCAGATTGGAGCTTGGTCAATGGTACATGCAGGCAAATGGGGAGCATGGTCACTATTGGTGATTGTCACATTTACGATAGTCGTTCACCTTAAACATATTAAGGCTAATGTCACGATATCACGCTAAATAACGAGTTTAGTTCATTGTCTGTGAGTAAAATTCATCACAGACAATGGAAAAGCCATTATAAGTCTTGTCGCCAGGCATCTATTGACAGAGGCTCACCAAAGTGGCTTTCAATTAGTCGTCGGGTAACGTCATGAAGAGGGGCGGCTAAAACTTCTGCTGTATTACCACGTTCGACAACTTCACCTTTATCCATCACAAGCATTTTATCGCTGACGTGTTTCATCATCCCTAAGTGCTGGGTAACATAGATAAATGCAATATCTTGTTTTGCTTGCAAATCTAACATTAAGTTGATGATCTGTGACCGCATGGACATGTCTAACGAAGCTAGTGCTTCATCAGCAATGATAATTTCGGGTTGTAGAATAAGCGCTCTTGCCAGTGCAATACGTTGTTTTTGCCCCGATGCTAACATATGTGGGTAATATTCAGCGTGGTCAGCAAGTAACCCGACTTGGCGAAGCGTTTGAATAATGCGCCTTTCACGTTCTATGCCAGTTAAGTCAGTGTTTAATTTTAAAGGGAGTTCAAGCGTTTGACCAATACGCTGCCTTGGATTTAGGGACGTACTTGGATCTTGAAAAATCATACGAATACGCTGGCAACGGTAGCTATAATCACCAAAATTAAGTGGTTGTCCGTGTATAAAAATATCGCCGCTGGTGGGTTCTACAACGCCGGATAACATTCGCGCAAGAGTTGATTTTCCTGAGCCATTGGCACCAATAATGGCTAATGTTTGGCCTGCCTGTAAGTTAAAGCTAACAGGCTTAACAGCTTGCAATTCGTGCCGATGAAATAGGCCCTCACGAAAACGGAAAGTTTTGGTGAGATTACGGACTTCAAGTAAGGTTTCCATTTAAGATTGTTCCTCGGTGTTTAGCGGATAATGGCAAGCAACGAGGTGGCCTTTAATATTGCGCAGTTGAGGCGCATTGATGCAAGTACGTTGTGCATAAGGGCAACGGGGGCCAAGACGGCAACCAATCGGCAAATGTTCAAGAGAAGGAATTGCACCGGGTAACGTATTTAACCGCCCTTTATGGGGAAGAGGGCTTTCAAAATCTGGGATTGAACGGATTAACGCTTGGGTATAAGGGTGGCGTGGTCGCTGTAGGATATCTTCTGGTGTTGCGCTCTCAACCGTTTGCCCACAATAGAGTACGTTGATGCGGTCAACAAGTTTTGACATCATTTCCATATCATGGCTAATGAGCAAAATTCCCATATTATTGTTTTGATTTAATTTATCCAGTAAACGGAAAATTTGTGCTTGAGTGGTAGACTCCATCGCATTGGTGGGTTCGTCGGCGATTAATAACCGTGGTTGGTTAGCTATCGCAATCGCTATCATGACTTTTTGACATTCACCATCGGTGAGTTCATAAGGGTAACTGCGCATGATATCTTTATGATCTTTTATCCCCACACGGTGTAACAGTTCTATTGCACGGCGTTTACGCCAATTAAAACGTTGCCACCAGCGGCCTTTATATGTCCATCCAGGAATCGATTGGATAAGCTGTTTGCCTATATCAGCGGCTGGATCGAGACAAGATTGTGGTTCTTGAAATATCATGGAGATATTATGACCAATTAACTTACGACGTTTACGTGGGCTGAGTTTTAGTAAGTCAATGTCTTGAAAGCGAAAACGGTCGGCTTTCACACGAATGTTGTCTTTCGTTACGCCACAGATAGCTTTTGCAATAAGGCTTTTACCGGAACCTGATTCGCCGACTAAACCTCGAATTTCCCCTTCAGATAATGTCATTGATACGCGATCAACAGCTTTGACTGGGCCATTGGCAGTCATAAATTCGATAGTTAAATTGCGGATGTCTAGTAGTGGCATTATTCAACTCCCGCATTGATGGCACGGTGTAGCCCATCACCTAAAAGGTTAACAAAAAGCACGCTTATCATGATAGCAACACCGGGTAAGATAACTGTCCAGGGAGCAACGTAGATAAGCTCTAAAGTATCTCCTAGCATGGCACCCCATTCAGAAGATGGAAGTTGTGCACCTAAATCAAGAAAACCTAAAGCGGCAATATCTAAAATGGCAATTGAAAGTGCTCGAGTTAGTTCAGTGACGAGAATAGGAGTAATGTTTGGCAGTACGGTATACCATAAAATAAAAATGTTTGAAGCGCCATCTAGGCGTGCGGCAACGATGTATTCTTTATCTAACTCATCATGTACAGCAACATAGATGGTTCTTACCATTCGCGGAATTAATGCAAGGCAAATAGCGAGCATCGCATTTTCTAAACTAGCTCCCATAAAAGCGACGACAATAATAGCGAGTAATAAGGATGGAATTGATAGCAAGGTATCGAGTATATGGTTAAAAACTGCAGATTTTAACCCGCGAGTCATTCCCGCTAGGCAGCCGAGAACTAATCCAATTAGTGTTGCAATCAGTGTGACTAAAATAGCTGCACCAAACGTTGATTTAGTGCCAATTAATAGCCGACTCAGAATATCGCGGCCAAGGTCGTCAGTCCCAAAGAAGAAGGCAACATCACCATAATGAGACCAAGACGGTGGTGTTAATTGGTAACCTAAAAATTGTTGGTCTAGTGAATAAGGTGCTAGATAAGAGCCAACAAAGCATAAAATTAATAAAACTAACACACCAAAAAATCCCACCATAGAAACCACATCTGATGAGAAGATATTCCATACCACTCGTGTTGGGGATGGCATTTTTTGTTCACGATAAAAATTATCTGAGGACATACCAATCCTTATGTTTTAATGGGTCCATCATGGCGCCTAAAATATCAGACAACACATTTACAGTAATCACTAGTGCGCCAATTAGCATCACGCCAGCGGATATTGCGGAGTAATCTTCTTGGCGGATAGCAGTAACTAACCAACGGCCAAGCCCTGGCCAGTTAAAAACGAGTTCAGTTACCATGGTCAGTGTCAGCATAGTAGAAAACTGTAGCCCAAGCTTAGGAATAATGGGGGGGATAGCATTATGAAAAATATGGCGGCGGATGATTTTAATTCGTGACAACCCTCGAATAGCGGCTGCTTTGATATAATTTTCACTGGCGACTTCTTCGGTGCTATTACGTACCAACCGAATAACCTCGGTTGTTGGTGCGAGTGCCAAAGTCAGAACCGGTAACACCATGTGTTCAAGTACATTGATGATCATATCTTTACGATAGGGTGAATCCGAAAGCCATGCATCTACCAAGGCAAAGCCAGTTACTGTTTTTAAATTGTATAATAGGTCAATTCGACCCGATACAGGTAGCCACCCTAAATGTAATGAGAAAAAGAGGGTTAAAACGAGTGCGAGTACAAATACAGGGACAGAAAATCCTAATAAAGCAAAAACACTGATAGCAATATCCGCTGGTTTATTACGCCAAAAAGCAGCGATAATCCCAAGTGGAATACCTGTCGTTAAAGCAAAAATAAACGCTAAAATGCATAACTCCATGGTGGCAGGGAATGTGTCTTTTAATTGTTCGGTGATGGGTTCCCCGTTAATACTTGAAACGCCAAAATCAAAATGAAGTAAGCCTTCAAAATAAAAAATATAGGCATCGATAAGTGATGCGCCACTCAGTGGTGCATTAGGCGTAAAATAGCTTAAGCTAAAGCTGACTAGTGATAGAAAGAATACCGTGACTAATAAAAGCAAAAAACGACGCAGTGAATAAATTATCATGGTTGCTGCCTCTGTTTTTTCGGAGAAACTTTTTCAGCCTGTTCCATTTCCCGATACACACCGGCAAATGAGGTATTACCAAACGCACTGATCATTAGCCCTTTTATATCATAGCGATAGGCCTGTAAACGTAAAGAGTAGGCAAGGGGTAAGACAGGTAAATCTTCCCCTAAAATTTGCTGTGCCTGATGGTAATAATCTATACGTGCGGCTAATTGCTGTGTCAATAGTGCCTTATGTAAGATTTCATCAAAAGCGGGGTTACACCAATGGCTTAAATTGGTTTGGGAACCAATCGCCGCACAGCTTAGTAGCGGGCGGAAAAAACTGTCAGGGTCATTACTGTCAGTTGTCCAACCTGCTAATGTCATATCATGGGTTCTATCCATTAATTGGTTTTCTTGGAAGCGGCCTTCAACAGAACGGATATTCATAACAATACCAACCTGTGCCAAGTCTGCTTGGATAAGCTCAGCCATTTTTAGTGGGCTAGGGTTATATGATTGCGAAGCGATCGGCACCCATAAATCCAGTTTTAGATTTTCTAACCCCATCTCTTTGAGCATTTTTTTGGAACGTTCGGGGTTATAGTCAGTGATCTTTGCTTGATTATCATAAGCCCATGAGGCTCTAGGTAAAATAGATGCAGCTGTTTCTGCTGTACCGTAATAAATTGATTGCATTAGACGTTCATTATTAATTGCATAAGCAATTGCTTGACGTACTTTTAGTTTATCTAATGGTGGTTTACTGGTATTAAATGCGAGATAGGCAATATTCATCCCAGAACGCATAGAAATCCGCAAACGTGGGTCATCTCGTAATACTTTTAATTGGCTTGCTGCAGGGTAGGCTAAAACATCACATTCCCCGGTGAGTAATTTCGAAATGCGACCAGTTCCTCCGGCCCCCATATCAACAACCACTTCTTCCATACGCGGTAAACCCTTCCAGTAATTGTCATTTCTGAGAAGTCTAACGAATTGCCCGGCTTGGTAGTCATCTAAATGAAATGGCCCCGTACCCACAGGTCGCCAATCAATTAGCTCTTGGCGATTGATACTTGAAAGGTAATCAGCGTACTCGGATGAAAGGACAGGAGCATAGTGTGTTGCTAGGTGCCATAAAAAAGACGCATCAGGTGAATTTAAGCGGAACTCCACCGTATGGTTATTAATTTTACGTATACTTTGGACACTATTGGCAAATTGTAAACTATCGAAATAAGGGTAACGTCCCCCATTGATATAATGATAAGGATGGTTTACCTCAAACATGCGAGAAAAGCTAAACACGACATCATCAGCATTCATATTGCGCGTTGGTGTATACCAAGCTGTGTTTTGAAACTTTACATCTTTACGCAGGTATAAGCGGTAGGTTGCGCCGTTATCGAGAACTTCCCAGCTAGCAGCCAGTTCTGGAACCAAACGATAGGTAAATGGATCAACATCTAATAGGCGATCATAAATTTGAGCACCGAGAGGGTCGACAATTAACCCGCTACTGACTAGTTGTGGATTAAATGTCGTTACGATCCCATTTACACAGTAAATAAAACCTTTTTGGCGTATATCTGCAGGAACCTCGTTAGCCACAATATCGGTAAAGCGCTCTTGGTTATTAAGCGCTTGTGCAGACACAGAAATGAGAAATAAAAACCAAAGAGTTAATAGGCGCATACCACTGACATCGTTAACTAGAATTGACCTATTGTAGCCTAAAAATGGGGGGACAGGGTATAAGCAAAATTTAGCCCAAAAAAGCATGAAAATTAAGCTAAAAAGGAAGTTATTAATATAATGCTTAACTTAAATTATTAAATTAATCATTGAAGTATGTCTTAATGAGAAAATATCTCATTAAAAAGCTTTACAAATGATACTGATAACGATTATCATTCGTTTTGTCACTTAAGCCAAGTGCTTATGTAGACAAGGCATGACATTGCTCACATTGCTTCCAGTGTTTTATTTAATAGCCAGCTTGGGTGCTGGCTTTTTTTTTGTATCAACAAACTCGTTTAGCTTCATTTCTCGTTATTACTCTAAACCCACATAGTGTAGGTCTTCATCGGTCACTTTACCTTGGAGTGTACATAAGAAACGAACCACTCCTCTTTGTTCATCCTTTTCAATAATCAGCATTTTTTCAGCTGCATTTGGGGCCAAGTTATAGTCTTGCGTTGCGTATTCGTTAAACACCCATTGGCCTTGCAAATTGTGGCGGATCATGGGTGAGTAGATATAAGTATTTCCCACCTTTAGAATAGCAATTCTTGATGAAGTATAACGGATAACCTCTTCAAAGCTTTGAGTGGTTTCAAATCCCCAAAAATAGTATTGGCCACGTAAGCCTAAATAGGTGAAGTCATCATATTTATCGAAATTACTGTGACTAACAAAAAAACGATTAAAAGTCACAATTCCAGTAGGTGAAAAATTGAGATTAACAGAAACTTGTTCACCATCATCTAATTTCATGTTTTTCAATGCATTAGATGCATCATTTAAAGCGGGATACTCTTTCATTTTCTCGAAAAAAGTCGCATCACAGTAAGAGAATGTTCTCATTAATGATTCTGCGCTGACTGTAGGAGATAAGCCGAGAAGAAAAAAGGTCATAGCAAGTATATTTATATTCTTCATGATAGGCTCCTCATATAATAAATATCATATTAATAGAGATATCATATAAATATATTTCGCACAGTAGTTAAATATGACAAGGTGTAAAAATAATTTAATTGGTTGACATTAACATGATTAAAATAAACATAGTTATGATTATATAATTAACTAAATGTGCTAATATAAATCATTATTTATGCATGCTAATTAGTATAAGTTACTAGATATAATTATTTTTATTTAAATTCTGTATGTTTTTGGAAAAGGTGACATTGTCTTACTTGTTGTTTTTGCTTATAAATTTATTTATCTTGAATATTTTTGTTTTGATTTTCCCTATTGAAAATATGTTTTTTTTAGTGAGATGAATAAATGATTTTTGAAACCAAAATATAAAATTGGAAATGTTTAGTAATAAGTAATAACCCAAATTCTTTAATCCTGAATTTTTGATGTTTAAGTATAATACAGTAGTTCAAACAATAAATTCAAATTATTTGAACTACGTATTATTAATTCTCAATGTTTATTTGATGTTTTTTTATTAAGCCTCGTAGTTGGTCATAACTTAATGATAACCGTTGTGCAGCTTTACGTTGATTAAAATGACTATCTGTTAGTGCTTGTTCTAATAGCGCTTTTTCGGATTGTTGTTGCCATTGACGTAAATCACATGGTAATGAAGGCAAAATTGTATTCTGTTGTTGGGTATGTGACATGGGGAGTGAACTTGGTGATTCATGTAGCTCAGCAAGTTTTTCGCCAAATGGGTCAAAAATAATATTATCAACGGGATCAGCACAGTTTCCATGGCGGTATATTGAGCGCTCAATAACATTTTTTAATTCGCGTACATTACCTGGCCATGGGTAGTGTTGCAGAGCTTGTTGGGCATGTAATGTAAAACCTGTAAAGTGTGAACGTTTTAATTCACCACACATTAAAATGGCAAAATGTTCTGCTAATAATAAGATATCAGGCTGCCGTTCACGCAGTGGGGGGAGGCGAATAACATCAAAAGCCAGCCTATCTAAGAGGTCAGCTCGAAAACGGCCTTGTTTGGCAAGTTCAGGTAAATTGGCATTTGTAGCACAGATTAAACGAACATCGACGTGTAATGCTTGGCTTCCACCGACTCGTTCAAGTTCACCATATTCAATGACTCGCAGCAATTTTTCTTGAACGGACATCGGTGCGGTAGCGAGCTCGTCAAGAAAAAGAGAGCCTTTGTCTGCTCGTTCAAAACGCCCTTGATGGCGTTTTTGGGCACCTGTAAAAGAACCGGCTTCATGTCCAAATAATTCAGAATCCAGTAAATTCTCATTGAGTCCACTGCAATTGAGAGAGATAAAAGCTTCTTGCCAGCGTGGGGAGAGGTAATGAAGTCTATCTGCAATAAGTTCTTTACCCGTACCGCGTTCGCCGATAACCAAAACAGGTTTATTGAGCTGAGCAAGTTCAGAAGCTTGTTCGAGTACATCGAGAAAATTACTTGAAACGCCAAGAATAGGTTCGTTGGTTTCTTTCATGGTTTTTTTTACCAATAGTTGGTTGGAAATACCGATGCTTTAACTATAAACTAAAATGAATTTTAGAGAAAGTTTATAATTATTTTATTTAAAATCATTGTGATATGAATTTTTGTTTAAAGTTGGCACGTGAGTTGCAACATGTGAATTGTAATAGCTAAATACAACATGCTATTTGTTGTTTGACTAACGGAGCGTCAGGTATGGGTTGGAAGCCAAATCAGGTCGAGGCGCTACAGAATGATTAAATCCATCAAGGGGATATAAATAATGGGTATTTTTTCACGTTTTGCCGATATCATTAATGCAAACATCGCTTCTTTGTTAGACAAAGCAGAAGATCCGCAAAAAATGATCCGTCTGATGATTCAAGAAATGGAAGACATGCTAGTTGAAATCCGTTCTACATCAGCACGCACTTTAGCTGAAAAGAAAGGCTTAGAGCGCCGTATTGAAATGGGCGAAAAACAAGTTGCTGATTGGCAAGAAAAAGCAGAATTAGCACTGGTGAAAGATAAAGAAGATTTAGCGCGTGCAGCACTGATTGAAAAGCAAAAAGTGAGTGCAATGGTTGATACCTTAAAACACGAGCTGATTATTGTTGATGAAACCTTGACCCGTTTAAAAGGTGAAATCACTGAATTAGAAAACAAACTGCAAGAAACGCGTGCGAAACAGCAATCAATGGTTGTTCGTATGGAAGCAGCACAATCTAGTCGTAATGTTCGTCGCCAACTGGATAGCGGCAAACTGGATGAAGCAATGGCTCGTTTTGAACAGTTTGAGCGCCGTATAGACCATATGGAAGGTGAAGCTCAAAGTTATGGTATTGGTAAACAAAAATCACTGGATCAACAGTTTGCAGAGTTAAAAGCAGACGATGAAATAAGCGCGCAATTAGCGGCGCTTAAAGCTAAAATCAATAAAGATCAGTAACAGTTATTTTGATGCACTGGTACGTTAGCAATATCGTATCAGTGCCATAGATAGGTTAACCATATGTATAAGGATATGTGATGGGCTACGTTTTTCTGTCTCTCGTATTAATTATTTTTCTCATTTTTATTCTGCCTATTTGGCTGTGGCTACATTACAGCAAAAAAAATAATGGGCAGGGGAGTCAGCTAACTGAAAATGAAGTACAACGTTTGATGCAATTAGCAGAGCAAGCATCACAGATGCAGCAACGCATTAAAACGCTTGAAGATATTTTGGATGCAGAACACCCAAATTGGAGGCAAAAATAATGACTCAATTTCGCAACCGCAAACTTTATCGTTTAACGGATAGACGTGTGTTCGGTGGTGTGTGTTCGGGTATTGCTGAGTACTTAGAACTTCCGGTTGCTTTGGTCAGAGCATTAGCCGTATTAGCCTTATTTGTAAGCTTTGGTATTACTTTGATTTTGTACATCGTGATGTGCTTTGTTGTCGAAGCGGCACCAAGTGGCTACCGTTCACAGAAAGATATTGGCCCAGAAGTGAGTAGTCTTATTAACCAAATTGATACACAATTAAAATCCGGTGAAATGAAGTTACGCCAGATTGAAAGATACGTTACTTCAGATACTTATACAGTGAACAGTAAATTTCGAAATCTATAGCAAATCGTATCGCCATCACATGATAAGGGATTAGGTTTCAAAACCAAATCCCTTTTGTTTTTTATCAATAAGTGAGTGACATATGGCAAATAACGTTCGTTATCGAATCAAAAAATTTGTAAAGAAACTTATTCTACAAAAAGGTATTCGAATCGCTGCGGTATTACTTATGACATATGGCCCAGCCGGAGTCGTAGGTAAAATCATTAAATTATTGACGAGTAAATGGTTGCTCAATGTACTAATTAAACGGTTAACCTAATACAATTTGTTTTATGCTAAATTATAGTACGCAATATGACGTAAAATGGGTTTAAATTGAAAGGATAAGTCTTGGGAGGAGCATGAAACGACTGCACAGTGAATTAACGGATTTGATGAATAGAAGTGTTGATCGTCATGTTAGGCTCGCAGTAACAGGGCTTAGCCGTAGTGGAAAAACCGCATTTATTACTTCACTGATGAATCAACTATTGAATGTGAATGCCGGGGCACGGCTGCCTTTATTTTCTGCTGCGCGAGATAAGCGGTTACTAGGTGTTAAACGGATACCTCACCGTGATTTGTCAGTACCACGTTTTGCGTATGATGAAGGTATTGCTTCTCTTTATGGGGAGCCCCCGCAATGGCCAACACCAACAAGGGGAGTCAGTGAAATACGCCTTAAATTACATTACCGCTCAGAAGACTCTTTTTTGCGTCATTTTGTTGATAACTCATCATTATATTTAGAGATTGTCGATTACCCCGGTGAATGGTTGTTGGATTTACCCATGCTAGATTTAAATTATTTAGCGTGGTCTGAACAAATGAATACCTTAATCAAGGGGGAACGCGCACATTTAGCCCAACCTTGGCTGGCATTGTGTGAAAAATGTGACCCTTTAGCGCCAGTTGATGAAAATTTGCTTGCTGAAATTGCCGCTGCCTACACTCAGTATTTAGTGGAGTGCAAGGCCCAAGGGCAGCACTTTATTCAACCGGGACGTTTCGTTTTACCCGCTGAATTAGCAGGAGCGCCGGCTCTGCAATTTTTCCCATGGCCGAGTGTGGCCAAATATGGCGACAAAAAGCTCGCACAGACAGGTAAAAACACCAATATTGGCGCGTTACAGCAACGTTATCAATATTATTGTGAGCATGTTGTAAAGGGCTTTTATCGTGATTATTTCCAACGTTTTGACCGACAAATTGTGTTAGTTGATTGCTTACAACCGCTAAATAGTGGTGTTGATGCTTTTAATGATATGAGAATGGCATTAACGCAATTAATGCGTAGTTTTCATTATGGAAAGCGCACACTACTGAGGCGTTTATTTTCACCTTGTATTGATAAATTACTCTTTGCCGCAAGTAAGTCAGATCACGTAACACCAGACCAACATGCAAATTTAGTGGCTTTGTTGCAACAGCTAGTGCAAGAGGCATGGCAGCATGCTGCGTTTGAGGGGATCAGCATGGATTGTGTGGGTCTAGCATCAATACAAGCTACCGAAAGTGGTCTGGTAGACTATAAAGGTGAAAAATTACCTGCGTTAAAAGGGAATCGGCTAAGTGATGGTCAACCGTTAATGTTTTACCCAGGGGAAGTGCCAAAACGCTTGCCGAATGAACAATTCTGGCAAACTCAAGGTTTTCAATTTGAAGATTTCAGACCAAGGCCAACGCCAATGGATCAACCATTGCCACACATTCGTATGGACAGTGCGCTTGAATTTTTGTTGGGAGATAAACTGAAATGAATGAACCCTTAAAACAGCGTTTAGATTTTGCTGAACATAGTGAAAATAAGACGAAAGAATCGCTAAAAAAAGCCCAAGTTTTTGATGAACGTGAACTTGAAAAATTTACACCAGTGTCTTTGGAAACAGAGCAGGACAACCAAGAAGGTGAGGTTGAAAGCCTGATTAACGAAGCGTTAAAACCAAAACGGAGTTTTTGGCGTAAATTAGTTGGCGCGGCTGCGGGAATTTTTGGGGTCAGTGTCGTTGCTCAGCTCGGCGTTTGGATCCACCAATCATGGGTAACACAAGATTGGACTGCGTTAGGTGTCGCTGCCGCGGGCGGTTTAATCGTTGTGGCGGGTGTTGGGTCTGTTGTTGGCGAATGGCGGCGGTTGTATCGCCTGAGAGAACGTGCGGAGGAACGGGACTTTGCTCGCGAATTATTGCACAGTCATGGTATGGGGCAAGGAAAGGCTTTTTGTGAAAAACTGGCTAAACAATCTGCGTTATCGATGCAACATCCTGCAATTGCTAATTGGCAAGCCACTCTTCATGACTCTCATAATGATAGGGAAGTTGTTGAATTGTATAGTCGAATGGTTCAGCCTATCCTTGATGAACAAGCTCGTAAAGAAATTAGTCGTTGTTCCGCAGAATCGGCCATCATGATTGCGGTGAGCCCGCTAGCACTGGTGGATATGGCATTTATTGCTTGGCGAAATATTCGTCTAATTAATCGGATCGCGGCAATCTATGGTATTGAACTCGGTTACTATAGCCGAATTCGGCTATTTCGCATGGTGCTCATTAATATTGCCTTTGCGGGAGCGTCTGAATTAATTCGTGAAGTGGGGATGGATTGGCTATCTCAAGACATTACCGCACGGTTATCAACACGAGCAGCACAAGGTATTGGAGCAGGCTTGTTAACTGCGCGTTTAGGTATTAAGGCGATGGAATTATGTCGACCACTACCTTGGATAGAAAACAAGCCACGTTTAGCCGATTTTCGCCATCAGTTAATTGGCCAGTTAAAAAATGTCATTCCCAGCAAAAAAGAAAAAGCGTAAAACAATCGCATTGGCAGGGTGAGTTGACAGTTTTTGCTCACTCTGCAGCATCATTTATTGATTAATGTGTTTATTCTTATTTCAAGCCTTAAAAAATAAAGGAAAACCGTGACTTTATTTGTTGATGATTATAAAGCTTACAAGCTGTCAACAATTTGTGACACAAACACTGTATTCCCTTAATGTTTAAGGCTAAAATACCTTTATTCTCTCGGCTTTTTTGATGAAGGTTCTTACCTATGCGCCTCGAAGTGACCTGCCAAGACCGTATCGGTTTAACGCGTGAATTACTTGACCTTTTAGTTCTACAAAATATTGATTTAAAAGGTATTGAAATCTCTCCTCAACGTAGGATTTACCTCAACTTTACACCTGTAGATTTTCAGGTATTCAGCACATTGATGGCAGAAATACGCCGTATTAATGGTGTTATTGATGTTCGCCGAATTTATTTTATGCCTTCAGAAAGAGAACATAAAGCCGTTTGGGCGCTCTTAAACTCATTTCCAGAACCTGTTTTATCCATAGACAACAAGCTAAATATTGAGTTGATTAACCCAATGACATTGCAGTTATTTGGTTATGATGAGGCTAAAATTCGAGAAAAAACCTTTTCACAGCTAGTTGGTAGTCAAGGGCTAGTACGTTGGTTTGAACGGGAGTCACCAGAGGCGTACACCGAGAAAGTTGTCATTAAAGGCCAAGACTATTTGATGCAAGTAACACCTATTATTTTGGCTGATGAAAATGGTAAATCCCATTGTACTGGTGCGGTATTACTGTTGAAATCGGCTGCAATTTTAGATAAGCAACGCCAACAAGTTATTGAGGTAGATGGCAGCGGTTTTGAACAAATTATTGCTGTTAGCCCTGTCATGGCAAATGTGGTTGAACGAGCCAAACGTATTGCTATGCTGGATGAGCCATTATTACTTGTCGGTGAAACGGGGACTGGGAAAGATATCTTAGCGAAAGCTTGTCATTTGCATAGTGCGAGAGGAAAAGAACCGTTTTTAGGCTTAAATTGTGCTTCGATGCCGGATGATGTCGTAGAAAGTGAATTATTTGGTTATGCAGCGGGTGCTTATCCAAATGCGGTTGAAGGCAAAAAGGGTTTTTTTGAACAAGCCAATGGCGGAACGGTGTTGCTTGATGAAATTGCTGAAATGTCGCCACAAATGCAAATTAAGTTATTACGTTTTTTAAATGATGGAACATTTAGGCGTGTTGGGGAAGAAAAAGAAGTTAAGGTGAACGTTCGTGTGATTTGTGCAACACAGAAAAATTTACCTGAATTGGTTGCCGAAAAGAAATTCAGAGAGGATCTTTACTATCGTTTGAATGTACTGACATTAACTATTCCTCCATTGCGTGAACGTAAAGAAGATATTCAACCGCTGACCAAAACATTTGTCGCCAGTTTTTCCAAAGAGCTTCATATTGCTGAACCTAAATTGGCACCTTCGTTGATAGAATATTTAAGTAGTTATTATTGGCCGGGTAATGTAAGGCAACTGAGAAATGCTCTTTATCAAGGGTTAACGCAACTTAATGGCAATATATTAGATGCAGATAATATCCAATTACCTGATGTAGTTAATACCCCCGCACTCGCTTTAGATTCACTCAATGGCTCGCTAGATGAAATCACTAAACGTTATGAAGCATCGGTATTAGCACGTTTGTATCGCGATTATCCGAGTACCCGTAAATTAGCTAAACGTTTGGATATTTCTCATACGGCAATCGCCAATAAATTGAGAGAATATGGCCTTAATACGAAAAAAGAGCAAAACTAAATTAAATGTATAAAAGAATAACTTACGTATTCGCAATAATAGGGCTGGTTTTAAGTGGCTCTGGCAAAGCAACAACAATACCGGAAGACGGTTTGAATAAGTATTGCCAATATGTAGTGCGAACAATGGATGAAGTCTATGAAAATGGGGCATTGTCTCAATCTTATTTTAAAGACGTATCTTTTTTATCTTGTGTTTGATATGGCAAAACCCTGCTAATACTATTGCTAATTGGTGAATTTTCCTGCTATATAACAAAGACAGCTGCTGTTTTAGGGTATCGTAATCTCATCTGATGGGTTTCAGCCTACAAGGAGTTGCCATGGATCAATTCACTATTAATTTCGTTGTAAATCGTAAGCTACGCGAATACATGAGCCAGAGCCATTATAAAAATGATATGTTTGAGTCTGCCGCCTCAGCCGCCGAACTTTATCTGATGAATAAAGCTGCAGTAAAATATTTAGCGAAGAAAAATCGTTTTACGTGGGAGGCGCTGGTAAAAAATGGCCATAAGCCTCGAGACCTCATTATTGATATTTTGACATCTTGCTGCCCTGTTACCCAGGACCAAGCCTTAAAAGTATTGAGTACGCTCTCTCATACTTTGATTTCTATAATGAGTGACAACAAGTTATTTGCGAATGTTGTTAATGCAAAGAACCACCAACCATTGTATTGGGCTCACGTAGATTAGAGTGGTGTTTATATTATTCAATAAAGCGGGAAATTCCCGCTTTATTGTTAACTACAGTGAACTAAATATGACAAAAGCTTATTTCAAACTATTTAATGCGCTGTCGTAATCAGGTTCTTCAGTTATTTCAGGAACTAATTGGCTATAAATAACGTTATTGTTTTCATCTAGGACAACAACGGAACGAGCGTTCAAGCCTTTTAATGGGCCACTAGCAATATCAACACCATAGTCATTCGCAAACGAGCCGCTACGGAAAGAAGATAGCGTAACAACATTATCTAAACCTTCTGCACCACAAAAACGCGCTTGTGCGAAAGGTAGATCAGCAGAAATGCATAATACAACAGTGTTATCCAAATCGTTTGCGAGCTTATTAAACTTGCGAACTGACGCCGCGCATACGCCAGTGTCGACACTTGGGAAGATATTTAAAACTTTTCGTTTACCTTCATAGGTTTCCAGCGTTGCTTCGCTGAGATCTTTGGTGACAAGGGTAAAAGGTTTAGCTTTTGAGCCCGCTTGTAAAAAGACACCGTTAACTGTGATGTCATTACCTTTTAACTTAACTGTCTGCGACATGAATTTTTCTCCCATTCATAAAGTGAGTCACTGATAACTTAATCTATCTTCTAATAAAAAATCTTTGCGATTAAAGGTTTTTTAATGGGCAGTTACGCAGTGCTGAGTTTTACATTGTACTAATGACCAAATTTTATACGGAAACTTTATCTCTTACCTTGAGTCCTATATGGGGCAAAACAAGATAATTTTACCTACTTTTTATCACAGTATGGTGCATCATCATTATATAACTACTAAGCTTTATCAATGCTTGCGTTTTTTGTTATGCACTTTTTAAACTGACCTATGAAGTGTAACAAAAGGAAATCGATCTGTATTGGTTTCTTGAGTCATTATTTAATTACCTGAAAAATGATAGAGATAGGGTTATGGTTCTATAATATGAGTATTAATTTATGTATATTTGAGTTAGGAAATCAATTAATTACACGAGAAATGTGGATATTTAAAATATGAAAGCATATGATAAATTAAGATAAACTACAGAGTAATTATGACTTGATATTACCTATGTTAGATATGGTTTTTTACATCATAAATTTATGTTTTTATTGGTATAGTGGGTTTTTCCAACATTCAAATTACCGAAATGAAACTTAATCAGTAAATGCAGTAACGTTGTTAATAATAGCATCTTCATTTGAAATCATTTAACTAGGCTTTTAGTTACCTTTATTTATATTAACAAGATAGAAAATATAATGCATAAACATTCATTTACATCTTTAGCGATTTTGATTTCTTCAGTTTTTGTTACTACACCAGCTATTAGTGCCGTGATACCTACAGGTACAGTTTTAGCTGAAAACCAAGAAGTTACACGGCATTTAAAAGACGAACCCGCATCTTTGGATCCAGTAAAATCAGTGGGGTTAACAGAAGCACAAGTCATGCGTGACTTATTTGAAGGGCTGGTTAACCAAGATGATCATGGAAAGCCGATCCCTGGAGTAGCTCAACGCTGGGATACGGCTGATAATCGTATTTGGACATTTACACTGAGATCTGACTCACATTGGTCAAACGGTGACCCTGTCACGGCTCAAGATTTTGTTTATAGCTGGCAGCGACTTGTTTCACCTGGAACAACATCACCATTTGCTTGGTTTGCAGCACTAGCAGGCATTAACAATGCGCAAGATATTATTGATGGTAAATTGCCAGTTGAGCAACTAGGTGTTGAAGCGGTTGATACGCACACACTAAAGATTACTCTAAATAAGCCGGTACCTTATTTTCCTTCGTTAACGGCTAACTTTAGTTTATTTCCTGTTCACCAAAAAACCGTTGAAAAGTTTGGTAATGACTGGATAAAAGCCGGAAATTTAGTTGGAAATGGCGCTTTTGTTTTATCTGACAGAGTGGTTAATGAAAAAATTGTTTTGGTACCAAATAAAAATTATTGGGATCATCAAAATACAGTCATCACTAAAGTCACTTTTGTCCCGATTAACCAAGAGTCTCATGCAACTAATCGTTATTTAGCGGGTGATCTAGATATTACCGAATCATTTCCAAAACAACGCTATCAAAAATTGTTAAAAGATATTCCTAATGAAGTCTTTACACCAGACCAATTAGGGACATATTACTATGCTTTTAATACTCAACGTGCACCAACGGATGACGTTCGTGTTAGAAAAGCATTATCCATGGCGATTGACCGCCAATTAATTGCGAATAAGGTATTAGGTACAGGGGAGAAGCCCGCAAATTATTTTACTCCTGATGTCACTGATGGCTTTAAGCCTGAAAAAGGGCTTTATAATAGCTATTCACAAAAAGAGTTAGACCAGCAAGCAAAAGTGTTATTACAACAAGCTGGTTTTGGTCCAAATCACCCATTAGAATTAACGTTATTATACAATAGTTCAGAAAACCATCAAAAAATTGCTATAGCAATTGCTTCTATGTGGAAGAAAAAGCTAGGTGCTGAGGTCAAACTAGTTAATCAAGAATGGAAAACCTATATAGATAGCCGTAATACAGGAAATTTTGATGTTATACGCGCATCATGGATAGGGGATTTTAATGAGCCTTCAACCTTCTTGTCTCTGCTCACTTCTCAGCATAGTGGTAATATACCAAAATTCAACAACCCTATATATGATGAGGTTATCGCATCGGCGAGTATTGAAACAAATGCGCAATTACGCAACCGTTATTATAATAATGCAGAAGCTATCATTGCAAAAGAAGCGCCAATCGCACCTATTTATCAATATACCAATGCACGCCTAATTAAGCCTTGGCTAAAAGGTTACCCGATTAACAACCCTGAAGATGTCGCATATAGCCATAGCTTTTATATTATTAAACATTAAAAAAGATCTCAGCCTGCACATGTTGTGGGCTGTTTTTCTGACAAAAAGAAAAAAGCTCCTTCCTCTGGAGAATGGGAAGGAGGACCAAAAAAAGGAATAAACACTACCTTTTTATAATAAAAAACTCATCGTAAATTTTATTGCTCATTTGTGTCAATTATGTGGTTTTATTTAGCAAAAATGGCGATATTTTGTGATTTATGAGGAATTGTCTGTTTTTATAAGATGTTAATCTCATTCTTTTTTCTTTGTTGTTTTATTCATGTATTGTGGAAGTGATTCTTGAAATAATTGCAAAGAATTATTTATTCGACTACAAATACCGTATTGATTATAAAAGGGAGATATTGCATGGGGCTGATTTATGGTTCTTTATTCCAAAATTCAAATCCTGTACATGCATTTCAGTTAAATGGAGACGGTGGATTACTTCCCATTGATGTGAATGCGAGTGCGAGCCAGCAGTCTCCGTTCTGGCTTCATTATGATTATAAAGATCCTCAAAGTTTTAATTGGATTCAGCAATCAGACCTCTTTAATGACCAAGTTAAGTCTGCGCTATCAGGGCATTCAGGGCGTTGGCGTTTGATACGTGTTGGTGATGGCATTTTATTAACATTGCAAACTTTAAATACCAATACTGGCCAGCGTCCTGAGCAATTAGTTGCATTTCGAGTATTTATTAATAACCGGGTAATTATTTCTAGCCGTCACCGAAAAGTAAACTCTTTAGACTCTGTTATTGATGACTTAAAACAGGGAGTAGGTGCGCAAAGCACAGGTGATTGGCTAGTAGAGGTTGCTGATTCTATTACAGATGAAATAAGTGATTTTACAGATTCTTTGCATGAGCGTTTAATTGATATGGAAGACTCCATATTAAATGGCCAAATTCCTGATAGAGGAGAATTTGCATTACTCCGTAAGCAAATTATTGTAATCCGCCGTTATATGGCTCCACAACGAGATATGTTTTCTCGCTTAACAACGGAAAAATTACTTTGGTTAGATGAAACTAATCGTCGTCGAATTCAAGAGATTTCTGACCGGTTAGGGCGTTGCATTGAAGATCTCGATGGATTTATAGCACGTACAGCGATTATTTCTGATGAGATAACGAATATGATGACTGAAATGATGAACCGGCGTATTTATACGATGTCATTAATGGCCATGATATTCTTACCAACAACGTTTTTAACGGGTTTGTTTGGTGTGAATTTAGGAGGGATCCCCGGTAATGAATTCCGCTTTGCCTTTAGTGTCTTTTGCGTTTTATTAGCCGTTTTAATCGCAACCGTCTTATGGTGGCTAAGAAAAAGCCGATGGCTCTAATATTGATGACTTATTTCCTATAACCGGACCTAGTTTGAGATAAATCAATAAAACTACTGAGGTTTTAGTGCAGTATTAGTCCTGCAGGTGAATGCAACGTTGAGCGATGAACGTTGTGCTCCATAATTGTAGTTTTTCTCATATTGAGTTCTTATACAGAATAATTGACCACTGTAATGCCGATGTAATTTACATCGGCTTTTTTTTGCATTAAATCCGAGCAAAAAATAACCTCCAAACAAGGAGGTTATAATAAATATTATTTAACTTCAATAATATCAAGGCGTTCAGCTGCAAAGTCGGGCTTATCATCTTCCTCTATAAAAGGTTGGAGAGGCAGCTCTTCTTTGTCAAACGCAAGGTCACCGCCATTGATAACTTCATCTCCATGAGAAATATTCTTGAAATCAAATAATTCGGTATCACATAAATGAGACGGCACAATGTTTTGAGTGGCGCGGAACATTGTTTCGATACGGCCAGGATAACGCTTATCCCAATCACGTAGCATCTCTTTAATAACTTGACGTTGCAGGTTTGGTTGAGAGCCACATAGATTACAAGGGATAATTGGAAATTCTTTAGCCTGTGCAAAGCGCTCAATATCTTTTTCTCGGCAGTAAGCGAGTGGTCGGATAACAATGTGTTTTCCGTCATCGCTCATTAATTTAGGAGGCATGCCTTTTAACTTACCGCCATAAAACATATTTAGGAACATGGTCTGTAAAATATCATCACGGTGGTGACCAAGTGCAATTTTAGTTGCACCTAATTCAGTTGCTGTACGATACAGAATTCCACGTCGTAAACGAGAGCACAATGAGCAAGTTGTTTTCCCTTCAGGAATTTTTTCCTTTACGATCCCATAGGTATTTTCTTCAACAATTTTGTACTCCACACCAAGGTTATCAAGGTATGCAGGTAAAATATGCTCAGGGAAGCCAGGTTGTTTTTGGTCCAAATTAACCGCAACTAATGAAAATTGGATAGGGGCACTTTTTTGCAAACTTTGCAGGATGGAAAGCAGTGTGTAACTATCTTTACCTCCAGACAAGCAAACCATTATCCGGTCACCGTCTTCTATCATGTTAAAGTCAGCGATTGCTTGGCCAACATCACGGCGAATTCTTTTTTGCAACTTATTTAAGTTGTACTGTTCTTTATTGGTTGTCATTCTATATTGTTCTGCTACTGGGGTTTATGTTGCTGATGGTTAATTGTACTTTCAGCTGTTAAATTATTATTGTTCTGTGCTTAAAGCCTAATCAGCGAGATCTATAAAAAGAGGCTCATAATAGCAGAAGCTGGGGGGGGAGTGATACCAGTTCGTTAAAAGAGGTGAAAATCTGTTGGGGTATGGCGTCTTCTTTATAGCCTTTATCTCATTGTATAAGCACTACTTAGAACGTAGTGTATGACAAAATATGGAGGAACTATGCCTGCAACTGACCCTATTGAATTGGTTTCGTCTTTACTCACCAGCACTATTAAAATGGTAATTACGCCAACGGAATATTTTTTTCAAAGTGGTACTATTGGGGATGCCATTTATATGAGCTTATTATTTTTGAATTAAAAATACTGAGAGTGCCATTATAACGAGATTAACCCACGACAAATGAAGGAAGGGCTAGTTTCCTTCATAACGGTGAGTAATTTATGGTACTAATGAGCTAGCTTATCACATAATTTTTGTAATTCAGTTAAAAATTTACCAACATAGAAGCCATCGCAAACAAGCATGATGTACCTGTACTGCTAGAGGCAACCATGTTTTATTGTTGTCATTATAGTATTTTCCCATAGTAAATATAGGGGTAAAGACATTAGTAATATCTGCAATATTTAGATTAAAACTGTCAAATGAAACCCAAGGTAAAGATGACACATACAATACATTCTCAATTTGCTGTGATTGAGGATGCAAACTGAGATTATCTTTATACAACGTTAATTGCTGGTGATAACTCTTGTCTAAGTACTATATTTAACCCTTTCAATATAAAGCAAAATTTTTGTGATAGTACAATATATTCAGGCTCATGGTTGTGCGTTGACGTAGATATCAAATAATGTTTTGACATCTATATTGAGTATTTTAGATAGCATTACAAGGTGGTCAATAAATATTGAAAGAGTTCCATCTTCATATTTTATGTATGATTTTTCAGAAATAGATATTAGTTCAGCCATTTTTCTTGTCGTAATTTGACGTTCTATACGTTTTTGTTTAATAAATCCGCCTAATACAACATTACCAACATTATTTTTATACATAATAACCTGTCAAAAATTTAATCTTAATTTTTTATTATCTTAGATGAGAATTAATATTCAATGGGTAATAATCTGTAAATTTAATAAAAAACAAATCTAAGGTGGTTAAGTTAAACTAACTCTTATAAGAATAGAGTTAGTGCAATAAACGATAAAAAATAGCATTATTGTATTTTATAATCAAAAGGTGAGAATTGGCTAATATTAAATTCTATTTAATAGTGCAAAATGTGATTTTTAACTAGATGATATGTCAATTTTGCTACCATTATTTAACAGAAACTATCTTAACAATAATTATTGAAGACAGCGTCTGTTATTAGATAATAATGATTAAGCAGATAGCGCAACTTCAATTGTTTTTTGTGCATGAATGGCGGTGGTATCAAATATGTTTACTGTAGTATCATGTTGATTAACAAGTAATGTTATTTCAGTGCATCCTAAAATGATACCTTCAGCACCTTTTTCTACCAGAGATGTCATTATACGTTGATATTCCTGTTTAGATTCTTTGTTTATTTTTCCTAAGCATAGTTCATTATAAATAATATCATGAATTATTTTTCTATCTTGGGCGCTAGGTACTAGAACATCCAAATTAAACTTATCAATCAACCTTTGTTTATAGAAGGGCTGCTCCATCGTAAACGCAGTTCCTAAGAGTCCAATTGTTTTTATACCTGACTGTGTTATCCGTTCACCTGTTGCATCAGCTATATGTAATAATGGAAGACCGGTTTGAGATTCAATTAGTGGTGCTACTTTATGCATAGTATTGGTGCAAAGAACCAGAAAATCAGCGCCTGCAAGCTTTAAACGCTCTCCTGCATCTGCTAAACATTGTGCTGCCAAATCCCATTGCCCATTGGACTGATACTGTTCTATCTCAGCGAAATCGACGCTATATAAAACAATTTTAGCAGAATGTAGGCCACCTAACTGCTGTTTCACTCCTTCATTAAGTTGTTGGTAGTATAGTAATGTAGATTCCCAGCTCATACCGCCAATGAGGCCTATTGTTTTCATTTTTCAACTTCCTATTATCATGCAGTGTTATTATTTTTCTTACTATACTGATTGTTTACAGAGGATCACAATAGAAACGAGAAATTTTCTAGGGGATTAAGAGTAAAAAACAGTTGTAATATTAAACTCAACTTAACATTACACACAATAAGGTTTTAATGTTGAACTTATTTAAATAACAAAATGATAAATATAAGAATATTTACGTTTTAAAGATGGATTTTAATTGATATCTGGTTATCATCATAATGAACATTATTTCAATAAATTTGGTCATATATGGCGAGAATAAAAATGAATTTTTTTAAAGTAATCATTGCGATACTTATTTTTGGTGCTGCATTTCTGTTAGGGGCACTATATATGAAACCAACTCAATTGAGTTTAGTTGAGCAAGTAAAAAAGAATGTTTATGATGTTTTAGCGTACCCACAAGCAGCAAAATTTAGAAATATTGAATATCATTTTTCTCGCTACACTGCGGATAATGGTAAGGTTGGTTATGTTTGTGGGGAGGTGTATCGATATAAAAATGATAAGCCTGACGGATTTAAGCGTTTTATTGTTAAATCTTATACCAATGATGAAGGCCGCATGGATATTTCTATTCCGTTTATTGACGGAGGACATGAAATATTATTGCCTGAACAGGTTAACCAAATTTGGAAAGATAAGTGCTCAAGTCCTGCTTCACCGCTCGAATAAGGAACTACGTGTGCTAAAATTTTGTAGCACACGCTTTTAGGTTATTTGTTATGCGGTCTGTTGGTTTATACATTTTAATGCTGCAGGGCGATTTATCATTTTTTTATAATAGTCAAGTAAAAATGGTGTGTTAGGGCGTTTTATCGGGGTTAATAGCCAACGTTGGATTGATAATGTGATAACGATATCCGCTAGAGAAAAATGGTTTCCATAGAGATAGTTCTGATGATTTTTTTGGGGCTGATTTTTTGATAACACAGATTCAATTATTTGCATTTTTTCATTCCATAAATGGATGCTTTTTTCCACGATTTCAGGTTGTTGTAGAAAAAAAGAATCCTGTCTTACTAGTGCCATAAATGCAGCTCGCCATGCTGGGTTGAGCTCTGAGATTTGCCAATCCATCCATTTTTCTATTTCAGCCCTAGCAAGTGGCTCTTCGGGTAATAAATCCGTCCGTTGGGATTTTGCCACTAGATACCGACAAATTGTGTTGCTCTCCCATAATGAGCCTTGTTCATGAACAAGGACTGGAATAAGCGCATTGGGGTTTAATTTTAAAAAATCGACTTGAATTAAATTCTCATGATTTCCCCAGTGATCTTCATGAATATATTTAAGATCAAGCTCATGTGCAGTCCATAATACTTTTCGGACATTAATTGACGAAGTGCGGCCTAATATTTTTAACATTTACACCTCTGCTTAGTCGTATGAAATAACCCAATAACATGTTTTTTATTAAAATAGCCTTTCAAGCAAACCGAATATAATTTTAACGTAAAATATATAGTAACCATTGGGAACTAATAAATAAAACTGGATTATATATTACTAGTTTAGTGTTATACTGATTAAGTTACACTTTGTTTTGTTATTATTATGAAACAAAAAAGCCTTTGTGGTCAACGATGACTATGTTTTTTGATGTTCATTTTTTTAATGAATTTTTAATTTAGTAGTTTAAGGAGTCGATAATGGTTAGTAATAATAATGCACGTCGTTTGTTAGGTATGCCTTATAAATTAAGTCGTTCTAAGAAAAACATACGTGTTTCGCTAAGTTCTAAAGATAATGCCGCAGTTGCAGTACAAAAGAATAAAGCGACAGAAAAGAAAACATATCATTCAGTAACTGTTTTTTACCCAGAATATGTTATTAGTTAATTGAATGAATGTAACCCTCTAGTATTCACTAGGGGGTTGATGCTATTTAATTAAAATTGGATTTTTCTTATTAACTTACATTAACTCACTTCAATATACACCATTCCTACGCGTAACATTCAGAGCCTCTTATTATAAAAATAAACGGTAGTCATAAAATAGATTAAAGGATATTATCTGCATTAATTAAAAACTAAAAAGAAAGATCACTATTGGGTGTTGTAGAATGAAATTTTATTGTTGCCTACTATTTTTATTTTGTTTTTCTCTTTCAGGGTGTTCTACTCAATTTAAATCAGATGAAGAAACTAATCGCTTAAAATTTAATATTCAACACGCAAATACGGTTCCTATTGAGGATTCCGTTGAACCGTTGGCAGTTTCTGATATGTTGCCCGGAGATATTCTTTTATCGTCTGCTACAGGGTTAAATTCATGGGGAATTCGGTTATTTAGTATTAGCGGAGTAAGCCATGCATCTATTTATCTAGGCTTGGGCGAAGTTGCTGAATCTGTGGGAAGTGGCGTTAGGATCATTACCTTAGACCAAGCAGTGAAAGATTCTAATAACATGGTGGTATTGAGACAAGCAGGCTTAACATCATTACATGCAGAAAAATTACGCGAATTTTCAGTTCAAAATAATGGAAACAAGTATAACTATAAAGGCATTGTGATGATTGCTCCTTGGATGATCACTAAAAGAGTATGTGAACTTCCGTTAATTGGTGAAACGATACGTAATTTTTGCTTAAAAACCTTAGCTAAAGTTCAGTTAGGCGATGATGTGGACCAAGCTAATGGTTTCTTTTGTTCGCAGTTTGTCCTAGATGCTTATAAGTATGCGGGTATTCCCTTATTTGAAGGTAATTCATCGTGGATAACACCTGCGGATATATTGCATATGCGAACCGGTGATGTGCCGACTTTCATGCCCACTCAACGCCTAGCATATGTTGGGCATTTGAAATCATGGAGTTTTAGTAGTGCAATACGCAGAAAATAATAGATTATTTTAAATAAAAAAAAGGCCAACATATGAAGTTGGCCTGCTAAACTGGAAGCAATGTGAGCAATGTCGTTTGTGATAAACTTGAGTGATTTACTCAAGTATTCACGAGGTAAAAGATAACCATTCTCATTTAAGAAATCAACCCTTTTTTTTATGCAGTTACTTATTCACTCTCCCTGTTTATTTTCATTTTTTGTTTATATAAAACAATCTATTGTGTATTTATTTCTCATCAAAATTGTTTTTTTAACAAAAAAAAATTTTTTTTAATTGATATTAATGAGATTATTCTTGCAGAGATTAACCATTAACAGGCGTGTTTACGATGCGAAAATTAAAGGTGGGTGTAGTTGGTTTAGGTTCTATTGCACAAAAAGCGTATTTACCAATTTTAACTAAAGAGGAAAACTGGGAGTTGGTTGGTGCTTTTTCTCCAAATCAATCAAAGGCAAAATTGGTGTGTGATAGTTATCGAATGCCCCTGTTTAGCAGTATTAACGCACTAGCACAGCAATGTGATGCTATTTTTGTTCACAGTGCGACCAAAAGCCATTTTGAGGTAATCAAGCTGCTATTAGAGGCTGACGTTCATGTCTATGTTGATAAGCCATTGACTGAGTTAATTGAACAATCGGAGCAATTAATTCAGTTAGCAGCGCGACGTCAAAAAATGTTAATGGTTGGATTTAACCGCCGTTTCTCGCCGTTTTATTTGGCAATTAAACAAGATATTAAAAATATAGCGTCTATTCGTATGGATAAACACCGTATGGATAGCGTAGGGCCGAATGACTTCAGGTTTACGTTATTAGATGATTATTTGCATGTCATTGATACTATAATGTGGATTGCACAAAGTAATGCAAAACTGATCAGTGGTAGCATTCACAAAACAAATACTGATGAATTGTTTTATGCCGAGCACCATATGCAAGCTGGCCAATGTTGGCTAACAACATCGATGCATCGCAAAGCCGGAAGCCAACAAGAGCAACTTGTTGTCATTGCTGAGGACAGTATTCATCAAATAACCAATATGAACCATTGGTGGAGTGAAAATGCCGTTGGGATCAGCGAGAAAAAACCGGCTAATTGGGACTCCATTTTGGTTCAACGCGGTTTTGATGGTGCAATTCGGCATTTTATTGATTCTGTTTCAAACCAAACTCAACCTTTGATCAGTGGAGAAGAGGGCTTGAAGGCTCAAAGAATGGTTGAAAAAATGATCTCTACAATGAATAAAGTCAGTGGTTAATTATCTTATTTTGTAAAAGTAATTATCGATTTTATTAAACGGTAAAATTTTAGTAGCTCATCACTTTATAGGAACACAGGATGATACCTTTCCAAGATAGCTCTGATGTATTATTTGTTGCAGGGTTTGGGCCGATAGTGACAGATTACAAAAAAAGTCATTCTTTTTATCTTGAGTTGTTAAAGTTACCTTTGAAGCCAATAGAAGAAGGAAGCCAATATTTAACTTGTGAGCAAGATGGGCTAGAAGGTGTTAAACATTTTGCACTTTGGCCTATAGAGCAAGCTGCCCAATCGTGTTTTAGTCAAAATGAGTGGCCTGAAAATATACTCACTCCGCAAAGTTGGATGGAGTTTGAGGTTTCAGACATCGAGAAGATCACGGATATTTGTCTGAAAGAAGGCTATGTCTTATTAGTTAATAATCGCATGGAGCCTTGGGGGCAAACCGTAACAAGGTTATTAAGCCCTGAAGGCATGTTAATTGGTTTAACTGTGACGCCATGGCTAAGAGAATAGCCTGCCTTTATTTGTAGTTAGAGATCTCATTTATCTTTGTGGATAAGAGACATTTATTAGTAATTGTTTATAATTTTGTTGTAGAACTTCATTTTAACTATTTTAGGAGGGGTTATGTATAAAACGATTCTGGTCCCTATCGATTTAACAGAAGATGAATTAACCAGCAAAGCCGTTCGTCATGCTGTTAATCTTGCAAAGCAATCTAGTGCTAAAATTCATCTTATTCATGTTTTGCCAATTTCTTCAGCAATTATTAATGCGTATGCTTTAGGTTACATGGAAATAAAAGACCGTGCGACGGTGAAAGCGGAAGAAGACATGAAAATGTTAATGGATTCAATTGATTTACCTCATGATGACGTTAGTTATACTATAACGTTTGGTTCTCCACGAGATGAAGTGATTAATACAGCAAAAGACATTAATGCCGATATTATTGTCATTGGCTCTCGTCGCCCAAATATTACAACTCATCTTTTAGGGTCAACAGCGGCGGGTATAGTACGTTACGCTGAAACATCAGTGCTGGTTGTACGTTAATAATTAGAGAAGAGCCTGCTCAATGGGTAGGTTCTTTTTTATTTCATTATTTGTATTGCCAATTCAATCAGTTTTAGCACTCAAGTTAATTGATCTTACTTATAACAAGGTGAATTTGAGTCAGTATGGAAAAGTTTTCACAAGAATTACTGCGTGTTGAACACTTTGTTCTGAGAGTTTTACGTTTTTATTTACTCGGGCTTTTGATTTTTTTTCTTGGGTTATTACCCGGTATAATCGGTTTTTATTTTATTGAAGGCCATTCAGCTGTTGAGTCAATGCTTAATGCGTTGTCTATGTTGAGTGGGCAAGCTATTGAGCCGGCTCCAATTACACGGGGAGGCCGTTTCTTTATCGCTATTTATGGTTTATTTTTACAAAGTGTTTTTATTATCAGTATTGGATTAATTGTAACTCCTTTTATTCATCGTATTTTGCATAAATGGCATTTAGAAGAATAATTTTTTGTTGTAATAGTAAGGGGCTTCACAGCTTTTTTAGTGCAGTAAGGCTATACTTCTAAAGACTAAAAAGGAAAATATTCACCCGCTACGCCTAATAACCAAGTTGTAAAAATACGCAACAATATAACTTGAATAAAAACGTCAACATAATTAATAAGGGGCATCATATGTATCAAACAATTTTGGTTCCCGTGGATATATCTGAAGATGTACTAACAGATAACGCATTAAAACATGCTATTTATTTAGCAAAAATTTCAGATGCGAAAATTCACTTATTTCACTCAGTTCCAGATGTTTCAAGATTTTCAATGAGTTATAGTTATCATTATGATTTACTGTCTTCATTTGCTAAAAAAGCACTTGAGCGCTCTGAAGAGCAGCTAAAAGAAATTATTGAAAAGATTGATTATCCGTCAGATAAAATCTCTTATAAGGTGGAGTTTGGTTCACCAAGAGATAAAGTTTTATCAGAAGCTGAGGCTATTGATGCTGACCTTATTGTTATCGGCTCACGCAATCCAAGTATTTCAACCCATTTATTAGGTTCAAATGCTTCTGGGATTGTTTCCTATGCGAAGATCTCGGTTCTCGTGGTTCGGTAAATAAAATAGCCTGCTGAGCAGGCTATTTTTTTATCTATTAAAAGCGAACAATTCTAGGGTGTTTTTACCGCTTCTTTGGCTTGCTCAATTGCTTTAAGTGCTTGGCTGCAAGCTTGCTCTTGTGCATCATCTGGGTAGCTAGCAAGGGCTTTTTTCGCTTCCTCTAATTGTGACTTCATTAATGCAATTTGTTCACCTGCATTGGCTTCATCTTTATATTGTTCTTCAGCTTGCTTAACAAGGTCATTCATTTCTTTGAAATAAGTATCACAGGTTGCACCTGCATTTGCATTAAATGCAGTGAAAGCCATTAAAAGGCTAAACGCAATTGGAAGAGTTTTTTTCATCGTATTTTCGCTTTTAAAATTCATAATATCGTCAGAATAACATTCCATATTCAAAAACGCACCACTCGAACACGTGAATGTTTTTAACTAATAAACTTTTTCTGCATATTGAGAATATTCCTGTTAGTCACTGTCAGAAATAGCATAATTTGCAAAATACAAATGATAATCATTCTTGACTATGGATGATAGAAAAGTGTACATTCAAGTACACTTTAATTAATGATGACAACAGAGATGATTGTGATGAGTAAAAATATGATAAAAACAGAAAATTGGCCAATCTGCGAGATGAATATATTTCCATCAACTATGGATGAAACACGTTTATGGTTAGAGGAAATGGATATGTTATTGGCGAGAAGAAATGAATTTGTATTGATATATCCTCCAGTGGTTAAAAAAGAAAAACCATCATCAGAAGATATGCAAAGTATGAAATATGTGCGTCGTTGGTTGAAAGATGCAAAAGAAGCAATGGAACAGCATTGTCGCGCTCTAGTTGTTACGCTACAACCTGATGGCCGAGATAAAGAGGAGATGGAACGCATGGCTCCCATGTTGTCTGCGTTGTATGGTCCTCAAGTTTTAATCGCAACGGATGCAATAGCTGCAAAAGAGCAAGCCCAATCAGTTTTAGCTTAGTCGATTGTGGTTTTACTGATTTTACGGATATAACTGGCGATGATATCGACGGACATAGCAATTTGCTGTTGAATAAATTCATCGCTGGGCTTGAAATCGGCAACACAAAAAGTGGTGATAAACACATCCGCTTTTAGCATTTCTAGGTAGCGTGAAGAAATACTTAATAATGTTGTTTCATTTACTTTAACATCAGGAAGTAAAGCCAATTTCTGTGTTAACAAGCGATAGCTTTTTACAGGGCCTTGCTCAAAAAATGCATGGGTTATTTCAGGGAAACGGTTGTATTCACCTAAAATTAACCGATATAACCCGATGGATTCAGGTTTAAGAACATTCAATAAAAATCGAGAACCATAAAAAGAAAGTATGGACTCAATCGTATTTAGTGAGGGTGTTTTTTCGTTAGGTTCTTGAAAAATATCATCAATCATAGATGCAATAACAGCGGCAAACAACCCTTCTTTATCACCAAAATTTTTATATAAAGTCGTTCGAGAGCCTCCAGCACGTTCAATAATCATATCCAGAGTTGCACCTTCAAACCCATATTGCAGAAAAATTTCAGTTGCGGCAGTGATCAAAGCCTGATGACGACGTCGGCCTTTTGGGGTTTTAGCTGTAAGCGTGCTACTCATGAATGGCTAATCCTACTCTTTGTCTTCAAATAAGAAAATAACATAACAAATTTTACCAAATAGTTTAAATCACGTTACCTCAATCACAGATTTACCTGAAAGAGATCATCATTTAAGCTGATATTTGTCTTTATGATATTTATAAAGATTAACATGTTTAGGATGATATCTGAATGGTTGTCACAATATTGGGGGCAAGATGGCAGAGCATGCATTGAATGAACAAAAAATAGACCAAAATGATCCTGTTGATCAGCAACGTGAGGTAACTCGGCTATGTATTGAGTGTGGCTTATTGTTATTGCAACATGGCGCTGAAAGTATGCTCGTTGAACAATTGACAACCCGTTTGGGCATTGCACTTGGAGCAAATCAAGTTGATAGTGCAATCTCATCTAACTCATTAGTTTTAACCACCATAATTGATGGCCGCTGCCTAACGTCAACACGGCGTATTATTGACCGTGGTATTAATATGCATGTTGTCACCGAAGTCCAGCATGCGGTCATTCTCGTCGAACATCATTTACTAGACCGAAAACAATTACACAAGAAATTATCATCGATTAAACCGTTGCGATATCCTCGATGGTTAATGGTTTTGATGGTGGCTTTATCTTGTGCTTGTTTCAGCAAGTTGAATGGAGGGGGATGGGAAAGTGCATTAATTACATTTTTAGCCAGTGGCTGTGCAATGTATGTGCGACAAGTGTTAACTTCTCATCAAATGAACCCATTGATTAATTTTTGTATCACTGCGTTTGTTGCGACAACGGTCTCTGGATTATTACTGAAAATACCGTATTTAGCAGTCACTGAAACGATTTCTATGGCTGCCAGCGTATTGCTTTTAGTTCCGGGCTTTCCATTAATTAATGCAGTCGCTGATATGTTTAAAGGGCATGTTAATACAGGTTTAGCGCGTTGGACAATGGCGAGTCTCCTTACTTTGGCTACCTGTATTGGGGTTGTATTAGCAATGACAATCTGGGGTTTAAAAGAATGGGCATAGAATTTCTGTTCTCCTTATGTGAAAAAATGCTACTAGCGGCTATACCAGCAGTCGGGTTTGCTATGGTATTTAATGTGCCTGTTAGGGCATTGAAATATTGCGCTTTATTAGGTGCTATTGGCTATGGCTTTAGAATGATATTGATGACACTAGGGCTGCAAATCGAGTGGGCAAGTTTTCTTGCAGCAATTTTAATCGGTATTATCGGTATTCAGTGGTCGCGCTGGTGGTTAGCTCATCCTAAAGTGTTTACTGTTGCTGCCGTGATCCCAATGTTTCCAGGTATTAGTGCCTATATTGCAATGATTTCAGTCGTTAAAATATCGCAATTTGGCTATGATCCTGAATTAGTTGAGGTTCTAGTGACTAATTTCTTAAAAGCGTCTTTCATTGTTGGAGCCTTGTCTATTGGTATTTCTTTACCTGGTTTATGGCTATATCGCAAAAGACCAAGCGTGTAATTTTTAAGGGATGGCTTGCTGGTATTCTTGCTATATCCGTAAGCCATACTTTTTTCTTTTACTAATAAGAGTTAGATATTCTATTAAAGCTGCATAAATTCTGATGTGGGTGTTAACCATAAAATTGAGTCATCGCTGATATCATTAATGCTACTATTTGATTAGAATATGTGATATTTCTTCTTATGCATTAATGTGTTAGAGGAAAAACTAACGCATTCATTTCAATTCTTCGAATATATTCTTATTAGTGGTGTTATTTTGAAACAATTTAGCTTGTCCAAATATTATCAATTTGTTTTTTCGATTCTATTATTTATTTTTTCTGCTTTTTCATTTTCTGCACCAAGTTCATTTACTGAAGCCAAAGCACTGAGTAAAACTCAGGTTTATGCAGATCAAAATCACCAAGGTGAGGGAACAATATACTGTGGGTGCCAGTGGGAATGGGCAGGAAAAAGCGGAGGAAAAGTCGATTTAGCCTCTTGTGGTTATCAAGTGCGTAAACAACAGAACCGAGCCGAACGCATTGAATGGGAGCATATTGTTCCTGCATGGGTGTTTGGTCATCAAAGACAATGTTGGCAACAAGGTGGGCGAAAAAACTGTGTGTCTAGTGACCCTATTTTTGGCCAAATGGAAGCCGATCTGCATAATTTAGCGCCTTCTATTGGTGAGGTGAATGGTGATAGAAGCAATTTTAGTTTTGGGCAATTACCCGCTAATACGCCATATCCATACGGAATGTGCCGCAGTCGAGTTGATTTTAAACAAAAAGTCTTTGAACCAAGAGATGAGGCCAAAGGGCAAGTAGCCCGAGTATATTTCTATATGCATGACCGCTATAACTTATCTATGTCACGTCAACAACAACAGTTACTGATGGCTTGGGATAATAAATATCCTCCAACCCCTTGGGAAATCCAGCGTGATAATCGAGTCGCTAAGGTGATGGGCCATCATAACCCATTTGTGACAGGGGAGAAAAAATGGAGTTTAAATCATAAAAATAGCGCAGAGGGTGTTAATATTTCACCAGTCTCACCTTTAAATCAGCAACAAGTAATAGAAAATAAATCTATTGTACCAAATACGGTTGAAATTAAAGGTAATCGTAATTCTAAAAAATATCATTTTTCACATTGTGCTAGCTTCAATACCATCGCTGATAAAAATGCCGTCATCTTCACTGACGAACAATCGGCTAAAGCCGCAGGTTTTGAGTTAGCGGGAAATTGTAAAATACGCTAATTATCCTTTAAAACCACAATAGTTAACTAACTGATTATTGCGGTTTTATTTTTTATTTTTATGTGTGGTAACGAAAAATTTTAATAAACGCCCAAAATTTTGTTAGAAAAATGTTGCTTTATCAAAAAAAATGACGCTATATTTAAAGCAGATGAAAACTGCAATAAAAACATGGACTCATTGAGGCACTAAAAATATTGCTGCTTGTCATATTACTGTCATATAGATTCATTAGTTTAAAAGTATCGCTGTTACAGGAGAAACTAATGGGAAATAAGTGTTTATACACGCGAGTACAAAACCGGTTACCACTCCATCATGAAATTTTCATGGTGAGATTGGTAACCGGTTTTTTTATTAGCCGAGTTATTGCATGGAGTTACAGCCACATAATAGATGTTTGATATTAACTTTGAGCTTGAAGGGAGCTCACCTCTGTTTTGAATAGTCCGTCATTTGAATTGACATCACTGATACCTGGAAGGGTTAATACTATGAGTAGACAGAAAGCTGCAACAAAGGCACGTCGTGAAATGAAACGTTCATCACGCAAAGATCGCTCAGGTCGTTTTGATATCAATAACGTCGCATCATTTGCTGAATTTACTGGCATTGAAGCTATCGGTATGGCAAAAGAACGTCGTGATGAATCCCCTATATTGCCCAGAAATGAAGCTCAAAAACTCTATATTAATTCCATTAAACATAAGCAATTAATTTTTGCGAATGGCGAAGCGGGATGTGGTAAAACCTATATCAGCACTGCACTTGCAGCTGATGCGTTAATTCATAAAGATATCAATAAGATTATTGTGACAAGGCCCGTTCTTCAAGCGGAGGAAGATCTCGGTTTTTTACCGGGTGATATGTCAGAAAAGTTTGCGCCTTACTTTCGTCCTGTCTATGACGTATTGGTGAAAAGGCTCGGCGCATCCTTTTTGCAATATTGTTTGCGCCCCGAAATTGCTAAAGTGGAAATCGCGCCATTTGCTTATATGCGAGGTCGAACATTTGAAAATGCCGTCGTGATATTAGATGAAGCGCAGAATGTCACTGTCACGCAAATGAAAATGTTTTTAACTCGGCTTGGTGAAAATGTGACGGTGATTGTCAATGGTGATGTGACCCAGTGTGATTTGCCTGAAGGTGTGTCCTCAGGGTTAACCGATGCATTACAACGTTTTAGTACTGATGAAATGGTTTCGATGGTGAATTTTACTATTGAGGATTGTGTGAGATCACAATTGTGCCATAAAGCCTTATTGGCTTATAACTATTAATTAGTTTTGTTATTAATTATATACCCCGCGATTTGTTCGCGGGGTATAGGTTAAATCTTTATAGAGGCAATTGATTAGTGGTAGAGCATTTCATGTACGATTTGCTCATCTGTGAGGGTATATGGGTAATAGGTTGGCCAATTTTCTAGTTGGCTTAATAATTTTTCCTGAGATTCGTTTCCCATATACAGGTGGAAATGCCCCGAGGCCTGTGGCTCAATAATATGGTCGCTAAACTGGATAAATTTGGGCGCTTTTGAGTTAGCATCTTTGCATTCAAACAAGTAACGGACGCCTTTTTTCCCTGAAGTGTAATGAAGAATTTTGTAACCGGCGTAGTCATATTTACAGCTGCTTACGGCACCGTTTTGGGTAAACTCAATAACATCATTTTCAATTCCAATGCTGTCAACATCGGTGGCATAGCCTTTTTTATAATATTCACGATACTCTTCAACCGTTTTATCTTTATTTTTCTTTGCTTTACTTTCTAAAACTTCATCGAGCTTTCCATTTAATAGTAATGGATTAACCGATTCCCAGATGCCTTGCCAATCGCTAAGAGACCTATCTTTGACGTCAGCATCTTCAAAAATCCCTTTTGAAGCTTGGAGTGCTTTCTCTGATTGTGGATGAGAGTGACTATGTGAGCCATGAGCAGCTGCTGTATAGCTAGTGAGAGCTAATGCGACATAAAGACTGGTTTTTAAAATTGCCATTTTGTACACAGTGGTTTTCCTATTTTTGTAGTGAATATAACGACCATAAAAACCATTATGTTATAACATAACAAATGTGAGAATGAAAAGTATTTTAGGAAGTTTATTGATGAGGAATGTAATGACTAAAAACGTGATGAAGGCAGATAGGAGCAGGATATGAGCTCGCTTAGTAGAGTTTATAATCAATAAGCGAGCTAACTATTTGAACCGAAGTTAGTCGTCAGGGTTGTCCATTACAGCATGGCGTTCATGGTGATAACCTTCCTCATCATAACCATATCGCCAGTAAGGAATTGCATAGATATCATCACGACCAAAACCTTTTTCACGACGAATATAACGACGCAAATCACGAATAATTTGGTCTTCACCCGCAATCCAAAAAGCGCAATCATTGTTTGGAATGTCCCAAGACTTAAACGTGCTAATTAATTCAGCTGTTTTGGTGATATCACCACAGATCCAAATTACGTCAACGTGTTCAGGTTTTTTCAGTTCTCGCACGTCTTTTGGGCTATCTAACCGTAGTACGACTTTACCTTGGGCATTTGCTGGCATTTTTTCTAATAATGCGGCAATAGCGGGTAGAGAACTTGAATCACCGGCCATGAAGTAATGTTGTCTGGCAGGCAATAATGGGTCTGGGCCACCCGGATTGGTAATCCCCATCCAATTTCCTGGTTTTGCATCACGTGCAAATAGGTATGCAGGGCCAGTTGCGCCATCATGCATAGCAAATTCAATATCTATCTCGCTAACTTCAGGGCGGATGGCTCTGACGGTATAGGTACGAACAAATGGACGAGGTTTGTCTTCTGGCCAGCTACGGCCTTCTTTACTTAGGATAGGGAGTGCGGGCTGGCTGATTAAATCAGGGGCTAAAAATATTTTCAGGTGCCCACCTTCACAATCAGTTGGGTATGTATTGAGTCTTTCACCGGTGAAAGTAATGCTGCGAATAGATGGGGTGATATCGGTAATGGATTTGACTTGAATGAGCTGTGGTGGAGCCGGGCGGTAGATGTTTTTTTCAACGGGTTGTTCAGTGGCCACGGACAATCTCCTTTATTAATGATAATTTTATTATATGGTAATTATTATCATTATCATGAATAACTTTGTAAGTTGCAACCGCTAGTGAGTGATTGGAAGAGGATATTTATAAAGAGAGATTTTCAACAGTAGGGAGGCAATTTACAGTGATGAATTGTTGATTTTAATAAAAATGCCGTATGATTTTTAGCATACGGCATATCGAAAGGTAGATTACTTCACTTTCATTCCGGCTGCGGTCATCATCAATTTAAACACGGAAGAGAAGGCAAATAGCGCCAATACACTTCCGAACCAGATAATGGCCATCCAACCGAGTTTTTTCCACCAAGGGGAGGCTGCCACGTTATCAGTGGTAACCTTGTTCTGGGGTAATTTTTCCTCTGAAGACATAGTAACTCCAATAGGTATAAACCAAAATAACAGGAATAATGAATAACGCACCGACTAACATAAAGCCTAAACTTTCGGATGGGCCAGCGGCATCACGGAAACTGACTGCGGGTGGAATGAGCGTTGGCCAGATACTGATACCTAGGCCAGTAAACCCAAGGAAAATCAACATTAAAGCCGCTAAGAATGGCACGCTATCGAATCGTTGTCGCTTAGCACTTTTTAGGATCAACCAAGTACAGCCTAATACCAGTAACGGAACAGGTAAAAAGAAGAACAGGTTTGGCAGAGAGAACCAACGCTCAAAAACGGCCTCATTTAACATCGGAGTCCAGAGACTGATCACCGTAATTACCGCTAACATCAGTAATGTTAATGGCCGTAGAACACGATACATCGTGCTACGTAAGTGGCCCTCAGTTTTCATGATCAACCACCCACAAGCTAATAGTGCATAAGCCACAACAAGGCCAAATCCGCAAAATAGTGGGAAAGGCGCGAACCAATCGAAATACCCCCCCATGTAAACACGGTTTTCTACATGGAAGCCTTGGATAAAGGCGCCAACGACCACTCCTTGAACAAAGGTGGCAAAAATTGAACCCCAAATAAAGGCGTGATCCCAATGGCGGCGGTGTGATTCATCCGCTCTAAAGCGAAACTCAAAGGCAACACCACGGAAAATCAAGGCCAATAACATGAAAGTTAATGGAATTGACAGGGCATCAAGGACAATCGCATAAGCGAGAGGAAAAGCACCAAATAAAGCGGCTCCACCTAAAACCAACCAAGTTTCATTGCCATCCCACACTGGGGCAACGCTGTTCATCATCAGATCACGGTCTTGGCTGTCTTTCAGCGCAGGGTAAAGGATCCCAATGCCTAAATCGAACCCATCCATGACAATATACATCAACATACTAAATATGATGATGACAAACCAAATGAGAGGTAAATCAATGCCCATGAGCTGCGTCCTCCGCGATACCTTTACGAATTAATTTCATCATGTACATATAGCCAATCCCGAAAACACCGCCATAAACGACAAAAAAGGCGATTAAACTGATGCTCATGTGCATTTCACCATGTGCACTGACCGCATCAGAGGTTCGTTGTAGCCCATAAACAACCCATGGCTGGCGGCCAATTTCTGTTGTAAACCAACCTGCAAGGATGGCTATCAGCCCAGAAGGTGCCATTAAAAACATAAAACGTAAGAATGTTTTCGACTCATAAAGGTTTTTACGGTAGCGAAGCCATAAACCCCAAACTCCAGCCGCTATCATTAATAAGCCAAGCCCGACCATTACGCGGAATGACCAAAACACCATAAACACGTTAGGCCTATCTTCTGGGGCATATTCTTTTAGCGCGGGGACTTGTTTATCAATACTGTGTGTTAAAATCAGGCTTGCTAAATAAGGGATTTCGATAGCGAATTCTGTTTTTTCCTTTTCTTGGTTTGGAATACCAAACAAGATCAGCGGAGTGGCTTCTCCGGGTTTGTTTTCCCAGTGACCTTCCATTGCAGCCACTTTAACCGGTTGATGTTTAAGTGTGTTTAGGCCGTGAGCATCCCCGATTAAAGCTTGAACAGGGGCTAAAACTAAAATCAACCACAGGGACATGGAAAACATTTTTTTCATGGCACTGGACTTGTTGCCTTTGAGCAAGTGCCAAGCGGCGGAAGCCCCAATAAAAAATGCTGCAGCAAGGAAAGCTGCTGTAGTCATATGCAGTAATCGATAAGGGAAAGAGGGGTTGAAAATAACGGCAAACCAATCAACGGGAACAATGCGCCCATCAATAATTTCAAAGCCTTGTGGTGTTTGCATAAAGCTGTTGGAGGCCAAAATCCAGAATGTGGAAATAATCGTTCCTAGCGCAACCATGCAAGTAGCGAAGAAATGCAATTTTTCACCTACACGGTTCATCCCAAACAACATAACACCGAGGAAACCAGCTTCTAAGAAGAAGGCCGTAAGAACCTCATAAGTGAGTAATGGCCCTGTAATACCTCCCGCAAAATCTGAGAAAAAGCTCCAGTTAGTGCCGAATTGGTATGCCATAACCAAGCCAGAAACAACACCCATTCCGAAATTAACCGCAAAAACTTTCGACCAAAAATGGAACAGTTTTATATAGTCTTGATCACGAGTTTTAAGCCATAAACCTTGTAGCACCGCAAGGTAACTTGCGAGCCCAATCGTAATGGCTGGAAAAATAATATGAAACGAGACCGTAAACGCAAATTGTATACGGGCAAGTTCCAGCGCAGTTAGTCCAAACATATTGACCCCTGAGTGGATATGTTAATGACACGCAACATTCAACGTTTTGATGAGAGCAATTGAGGCGCTAATCCTTAGCAAAAGAGATTGCTCACACCTGAGTGCAAAATAATCGCCATCCAACGAAAAATGTTTTGTGCTTATAGTTAAAAAAAAGTCAGGTGAATGTGTGGATAAGTAGAACATGAGACGATAAACTATAATAGTAACAATTATTGAGATATTAACTATAACAGTTGAGGCGGCTATGACGAGATACGAACAATTAGCAGCGCAAATTCGTCAGCAAATTGAAGACAATATCTGGCAAGTGGGCGACAGATTACCTTCATTGAGGGAAAGTGTTAAACAGTCTGGTTTAAGTTTAATGACTGTTGTGCAAGCATATCAGTTGCTTGAAAGCCAAGGATGGGTCGTTGCTCGCCCGCAATCAGGGTATTACGTGGCAAACCGCAATAACGCATTTGCTGCCGCAAAAGGAGGTAAAGGGCTACATTTGAATGAAAATGTAGAGATTAACGCCTCTATTTTTGGTGTCTTACAAGCTTGTAAGGACCCGAATATTATCCCATTTGGCTCCGCATTTCCAGAGCCCGCCTTATTAGATGACCCAAAACTCGCGAAATCACTCGCGTCTGTCGCTAGGCGCTTATCGAAATTTAATACACCAGCTAATTTGCCGCCTGGTAATGAACAACTGCGTCGAAACATTGCTCAGCGTTATGCAACTCAAGGGATCCATGTTGCTCCTGATGAAATCGTGATTACAGCAGGAGCCATGGAATCTTTAGTTCTGAGCTTACAATCAGTCACTCAGCCCGGGGATTGGGTCGTTATCGAATCACCTGCATTCTATGGTTCACTTCAGGCAATTGAGCGGTTAAAACTCAAGGCAATTGCTATTAAAACAGACCCGCTATTTGGTATTGATCTTGACGCGTTAGAGGATATTGCAAGCAAATATCCAATTAAAGCCTGTTGGCTGATGACACATTATCAAAATCCATTAGGCGGTACGATGCCGCAAACGAACAAAAAACGATTGGTCGATATCCTGAATAAGCAGCAAATTGCATTAATTGAAGACGATGTCTATGGGGAACTTTATTTTGGTAACAAACAGCCAATACCCGCAAAGGCACTAGATACTAAAGGAAATTTCTTTCATTGTTCTTCGTTTTCGAAATGTTTAGCGCCGGGGTATCGAGTGGGTTGGGTTGCCGCGGGTCAACACGCGACAAAAATTCAACATTTACAAATGATGAGCACCGTTTCTGCTAGCGTTCCCACGCAATTAGCTATTGCGGAGTACTTATCATTAGGGGGATATGACAACCACCTTCGTAAACTGCGTTTAACGATGGAACAACGTCAGCACCAAATGTTGAGTGCAATAGCAAAATACATGCCTCAGTCAGTAAAAGTTAATACACCAAAAGGTGGGTATTTTTTATGGCTAGAATTTGAACCGCCATTTAATGCTATTCGTTTGTACCAACTCGCACTAAAAGAGGGGATCAGCATCGCACCGGGAAGTATGTTTTCCACCAGTGATCAGTTTAATCATGCATTTCGTCTGAATGCATCGTTTACATGGAGTGAAAGGGTGGAAGAAGCAATGAAAACTTTAGGCCGTTTATGTCACTTTTTAATCAATGAGAGGCGTGATTAGTCACATTATCATTGTTAATTCATTGCCTTGAAAGATTAACTTTGCCAATCTAAGTATAAATCTAAATGTGTTAGCAGCAATAAATGGGAGGTAATGTGAAAATAAAATGTTTTGACACAATGGAGTTACCTATCCTGGATTGGCATGATGGCGGGGGGGCCAGCCAAGAAGTATTTTGCTGGCCAGTGGCATCGGACTATTCACTACGCGCAAGTATTGCAACCATTAAGCAAGAGAGCTATTTAAAACGTTATGCGGAAGGAGAAAGGTTGGCAATATTGTTGAATGACCAGCCGCTTCTGTTAACCGATACCAAAGCATTTGAGTGCCGATTAGAGCATGCAGGTGATCATGTCCAATTTTCAGCCCAGCAATTTTGTATGGTAAAAGTCCCAAAGCCATCAGTTAAGTTAATGAATTTTATTTTTCTAGATGATAGGTGGGCGGTTAAAAACTACTTCATCACTGAAGAGTGTAAATTACCAGCTAACCAAGCAGGGTTAGTCTATGTACTCAATGGCGAATGGGAAATTTCTGGCGCAAATTGTCATCTTATGGCGCAAGGACAAGGAGCCTGGTGGCTACCTGATATCGGTGAAGGGGTGATAAAACCACTTAGCACCGATAGCAAGTTAATCTGGATTGAATTATTGCCTCGCTAACTAGTAGCTAAACCGATAGCAGCGAGTGTTAGCATACCGCCTGCAACCCCCTCGGTTATACGGCGTTTTTTATCATTATAAACTCGCTTATTATGCATGGAAGCAAATAATGCACCTATCACACCATAGATTACGACACACGAAAGTATAAAAGCAGCTGAAAGTATCAAAGACTGAACTGCCACACTTTCTGTCAGCTTAATGAAATTCGGCAAAATAGCGAAATACACCAATAACCCTTTAGGGTTAAGAAAGCTCGTCAGAAATGCTTTAGCTATTACTGCCTTTGTTGACACCGTTTGAATTTTTAAGTCTCCCGCTTTCATCGCAGATAACACCATGCGGATAGCAAGATAAGTGACATAAGTCACTCCAACCCATTTAATGGTGTGGAAAATCATAGGGGAAGCCGCAACAATTGCCGCTAAACCAAGTGCAGCCAGAATCGCATGCGCTATATAGCCCAGTATAATGCCTAAATTAGCTTTCAAGGCAGCAGAGGTGCCTCCTGATAATCCTTGTGCGGAAATAAAAAGAATATCTGGGCCTGGTGTGCAGACTAAAGGGACTACGGTTGCGCTAAATAAGAGCAAGGTCTGTAACTCCATTTCAATTCCTCATTATTGTTTATTGTTAATTCACGCAACTGGCCAGTAGCAATAAAATTATAGCGATAATCCAGTGATATTGGATTTTTTTATTGCTTTAAAATAAACAATAATTGGTATTTAATATCAAAAATTAATATTAAATTGAGGTTGAGTACCAATGAAAGAAAATAGGCTAAAATTGGATGCCATTGATAGACGCATCTTACAGATTTTACAAAGAGATGGAAAAATTCAGAATATTGAATTAGCTAAAGAAGTGGGGCTTTCCCCGTCCCCTTGTCTGCGTCGTGTGAAATTGCTTGAAGAAGCCGGGGTTATCAAACGTTATGTGGCCGTATTGGATGGCAGTAAAATTGGAGCCGGTCTTTCTTTATTTGCACGTATTTGGTTTAAAACACAAGATGCCAAGACCATCAACCAATTCGTTGAAGACATTAAACAGATGCCTGAAGTCGTTGAATGCCATCTAATGGCAGGGGAATGTGATGCTTTGATCCGTATTGTAACGCAAGACTTAGCCTCTTATCGTCGATTTCATGCAGATCATTTAACGCAAATTAGCAGCATTCAGAGTATAAAGACGGAGGTGCCAATGGAAACGGTTAAGGTGACTTATGCTTTACCACTTTGACGATAATGACCAACCGCGTGATAGTGACGAGTTGGGAGTGTCTAACGATGAATTATAATTATATCTTTAATTATGATAAAAAGATAAATAATAACTATGCTGTATTTATTAGAGAGGTTTATAAAATAAAAGAAATTAAATATGATAAATATGAATAGCTGAACATTTTTTGAAGTTTAATTTTACAAATTGAAATATTATTTCCTCTCTTTTAATGTTGAAAGGTTAGTTTAATATTATTTTAGAATGCTATTAAATGAGGTATTTGAATTTTATATGGCGATTTTTAAAGAGATAATTCTCATATAATGAGAACATGATTGAGTAATAACCTAGCCATAACGACAGCGATAGCTAATCATTTGATATATAAATAATGAAAGGAAAGTTTTTTTGATCCTGCGCAACACCATATTACGTCACTTACCTATACTGATATTAATTAAAAATCAAAATAATATAATGCGAATGTTTCTTATTTAAAATTATTTTCAATTTGCTCGGTAATGATGTGAGTATTTATAAGCATATTTCTAATTGTTATTGGCATTATAATGACAGTCTATTAATTGATTATTTACATTCTGAACCTAATTGAAAATTCACTGAATAATAGGAACTGTTTGCTCATAAATTGAAGGGAAATTTATGATCTATCCTATTACTGATAGAACAATATCGACAGTAAATAATCAAAAATTTAAGCGCTACGCTATTCGCTATTTGGATATCGAACAGCAAACACAGCAGGCAATCATAGAATACGGCCTTAATTTTGAAGCCCCTTTTGCACAGCAACATGAAATTGAGAAACTCAAACTAAGTATAAAGAATCATGGCGCAACTTTTGCCAATAATGGGAAGAGTATACATTGTAATTGGCTCTCGAGTGCTTGCGTGCAATGTCGTACGGGAGAAGGGAGTTATACGACATTTTTGTCATTAAAATGCCACCGCGATTGTTATTTTTGTTTTAACCCAAACCAAGAAAATTATCAGGGTTATCAACAGGAAATGCGTGATGCGCTTGGGGAAATTGATGCAATTGCCGAGCAAGGTTACCCTCTGACCCATATCGCACTAACAGGCGGGGAGCCTCTACTTTTTCGCCAAGAAAGTATCGAATTTTTCCAAGCCGTCCAACAGAAATTACCTCAGGCTCATAGCCGTTTATATACCGCTGGTGACCCATTAGACCGTAATACCGCATTAGCTTTAGCGAAGGCAGGCCTACAAGAAATCCGTTTTAGCATCAAAATTGATGATTCAAAAGAACGCATCACCAAAGTTTTGTACCGCATCGCGTTAGCTCGTGAAATTTTTCCAGCGGTTATGGTGGAAATGCCGGTGATCCCCGGTACAGAACAGCAAATGTATCAGCTATTAACTCAGCTTGATGACATTGGTATTGATGGTATCAATTTATTAGAGTTTTGTTTCCCACTAACAAATAGTGAAGCGTATCAAGCTCGAGGCTTCGAACTTAAAAATCCACCTTATGAGGTGTATTACAACTATTGGTATGCTGGTGGATTGGCGGTTGCACAGAGTGAATTAGCTTGCCTTCGAGTGCTTAATTTTGCACTCGAAAATAAATTATCGCTTGGGGTGCATTATTGCTCTTTAGAAAATAAACATACGGGGCAAGTGTACCAAAGTAATGCTTTTTTTGAACACAATGAAAAAATATTAGGAAAACATTACTTCTTCTCTTCTCAAGATTATTTTTTTAAAAGCGCCAAAGTTTTTGGTGATGATTGTGAAAAGGTGGCGGTTTTACTGAAACAAACAGGCGTTTCTTATTATCAAGATTTGTTACATGGTTTTTTGCAATTTAACCCTGAAGCAATTTACTTATTAACCTCGCTAGACAAACTACCTATTGCGTTGACCTCTCACATTGTTGAGCCCGATGAACAGGGCAATCCTTTAATTAAAGAAGTGCAAATTGAACTCACTACACCCGCTGAATTTTTACTGACTGACCTGTAGGGATACATTTATGACTAATGACAACCAAATTTTAGATTTTCTGTATGCGCGTCAATTTGCTTATGACGTATTGCGGCGTTTGTTTATGGAAGAACCAACGCCAGAGTTATTAAGTTATTTGAGAGATTCAGGATTGCTGTTATTTCCCTGTGATGAAGCATTACCCGCGATGAGAAATGCCATAAATGACATGCATAAAGACTTAAACAATAGGCAGCTAAAAGCCAATACTGAGGGTTTTGAAAACTTGCATTGGGATTTTACTCGCTTATTTATTGGCCCAGAAGCCCCGCCAGCAGCGCCATGGGAGTCAACTTATGTTTCCCGTGACAAACTGTTATTTCAAGAAAGTACCTCAGCAGTGAAATCCTTTTATGAACAGTATGGCGTTCATTTACCGGAAGGGGATAGGGAAGCCGCTGACCATATTGGTTATGAGTTAGATTTTATGTGGCATTTAAGCCTGCGTATTACTGAACTTATTGATAGCGAAAATGAAACCGTTGATTGGGTTAACGTAAACGCGTTGTTGCTCGGGTCTGCCACATTTTTAAATACCCATCTATTGGCGTTTATTACGCCATTTTGCCGCTCAATGCATAACCATGCAGACACATTATTCTATCGTCAATTAAGTTCATTAGTTGAGCTTTTCTTACGCAATGATATTAAAAAAATCAATGAATTAGTCAATTTATAATAATAAACAAAATGAAGAGGTAAGAGCAATGTCAGAAAGACAGAAAATAGCCTTGAGTCGCCGTTCATTTATAGCTTGGACATCGGCGGCATCAGTGATGGCTACGTTACCGCTGAGTAAGCAATTATATGCGGCAACACCAGAGGAAGAAAAAGCGGTTGAGCAAGCAACTGATGCGGTCACTCAAGGGAAATGGAAGCCCGTGGCCTGCTGGCATAACTGTGGTGGCCGCTGTGTTAATAAAGCATTGGTGGTTGATGGCGTAGTTGTTAGGCAAAAAACCGATGATGTAGTTGCGGACTCACCTGATTTCCCACAACAACGAGGTTGTTTACGTGGCCGTTCACAACGTAAACAAGTCTTTGGCGCAGATCGCTTAAAATATCCAATGAAGCGTAAAGGCTGGGCTCCCGGTGGTGGAGATAAAAGCTTGCGAGGCCGAGACCAATGGGTGCGCATCAGTTGGGATGAAGCATTAGATATTGTGGCATCAGAATCGAAACGTATTAAAGAAAAATATGGGAATGAATCGATTTGGATCACTGGCGGTAATGGTGTTGATATCCAAAACGTTTATGCGAAAGCCGGGGGATTTGTTGGCGATTGGGGAACAACCTCATGGGGGGCATGGTTTGAAACACCGGCGCATTTAGGGTTACTTGAAGGGTTTTATACTTTTGGTACCAATGACCGCTTTGATATGCGTAACTCCCAGTTAATCGTGATGTGGGGAGCAAACCCAGCGTGGAGCAGCCCTGGTAGCCCAACTTATAATTACTATCAAGCGAAAAAAGCGGGAGCGCGCTTTATTAGTATTGACCCAAGTTATACGACCACGGCAGAGTTAATGGATGCAGACTGGTACCCTATCAACCCCGGTACTGACCATGCTTTAGCTCTGGGTATCATGTCTGCGTTATTAGAAATGGATAGCCCTGACAACCCATTGATTGATTGGGATTTCTTACGCCGTTGTACGGTTGGTTTTGATGAAAATAATATGCCAGCAGGCGCTGACCCAAAAGGTAACTTCAAAGATTATATGTTAGGCACCTACACGGGAGAGCCTAAAACACCAGAGTGGGCCTCTAATATTTGTGGTCTGTCAGCTAGCGATATTCGCAAGTTAGCGCGTGAAATCGGCGGCACTAACCGAGTCGCATTGCTTACCGGTTGGGCGCCTGCTCGAATCCATAACGGTGAAGGATGGGTGCAAGCATTCTCAACATTAGGCTTTATGACTGGCCATATGGGAAGGCCTGGTCGCATGACTGGGGTCAGCTGCCACTTCGCAGCTGGAAATAATGGCACGCGGCTCGTAATGGCCGGAGCAAGTGGGTTACCTTCAATCCCAAACCCGGTTAGCTTGAAAATTAATCACAATGAGCTTAACCGTGCATTATTAGAGAAAAGATTCCGCCAACGTGGTGTAGGGGATGTCGATGCAAATATCCAAATGATAATTCACCCGTTTAATGCGACACTGCAAACACGAGCTAATATTTCGCAAAGTGTTGAAGCTTATCGTAAAGATGTGGAACTGATTGTAACTGCAGCATATGTTCCACATACTTGTGCTAAATATTCGGATATCGTCTTACCCGTGACGACAGAGTGGGAACGAGAAGGAACCATATTAAATCCAAGTAACCGCGAAGTTATTATAGCTGCAGTGAATGTAACTCCGCCACTTTATGAGGCGAGAAGTGACCAGTGGATTGCCAAAGAAATAGGTAAACGTCTGAGGATTGATGTCGATGAGGTTTTTCCTGTTTCGGAAAAACAACAATTTTTTAATAAACTCAATGGCGCAACGATTATTGGTGAAGATGGTAAGACCACAGAGCCATTAATCACCATTACCCAAGCGGATATTGATGAATGGCAAGTAACAGGTAAGCCACAGCAAGGCCGAATTACCCTCAACGAATTTCTTACTGTTGGGAAATACCAAGTCAAGCGTACTTCTGGTGATAACTATGGTTATATTGCCTATGAAGATTTTATTCGCGACCCTCAAGCCAATCCACGACCAACACCGAGTGGTAAGTTCGAAATTTACTGCCAAACATTAGTCGAAAAAGCCGATGAATGTGGTTGGACGAAATTACCTCCAATTCCTGAATATATCCCATCCGCGAGCGGTTATGAGGCAAGTTTTAGCGACTTCTCGAAGAAGGAAAAAGGGGATTATCCATTCCAAATCTATAACCCACACTACTTACGTCGCTCTCACAGCACGCTTGATAACGTGCCTTGGTTGCGTGAACAGTGGCCAAGTCCAATTTATATCAATGCGTCTGATGCTAAACGTTTAGGTATTAAACACGGTGAAACTGTGTTGATAACGAGCCCACAGGGAAAAATTGTGCGTCCCGCATTGGTGACACAAACGATGAAGCCGGGTGTGGTGGCATTACCACATGGAAGTTGGACAAATGTTGATGAAAAAACAGGGATAGATATGGCGGGAGCCGACAATACGCTAACTATTCAGGTCCCTACAGGGCTTGGGACGTCAGGGTGGAACACGATGCTATGTAATATTGAAAAATGGCATGGAGACCAGCTAGTTCCAGATGCTGCAATTCCACAGCGTATTATTTTTTAGGGGGCAATAAGAAATGGATAAACAAGTTGGATTTTATATTAATGTTGCCACTTGCATTGGTTGTAAAACCTGTGTTGTTGCGTGTAAAGACAAAAATGATCTTGAGGTCGGGCGCAACTTTCGTCGTGTGTATGATATTGAAGTAGGTGAATATCCACGTCCTCGGACTTGGCATTTGTCTATTGCCTGTAACCATTGCGATGACCCGCAATGCGTCAGCCATTGCCCTACTACCGCAATGCACAAACGAGAGGAAGATGGTGTTGTATTAGTCGACCATGATAAATGTGTGGGGTGCCGCTATTGCACATGGGCTTGTCCATACGAGGCACCTCAGTTCGATGCCAGTATTGGAATGATGACTAAGTGCGACACTTGTCTTGATCTCCGTGAAAAGGGCGGAAATCCAATGTGTGTGGATTCTTGTCCTATGCGTGCGATTGAGTTCGGCCTAATTAGCGAATTACGTAAAAAATATGGCTCGAATGCAGATATTGCAGGGTTACCTAGTTCAAGTATTACCAAACCGAACTTGGTTGTCGGTACAAAAGGATAAGGAGAATTATCATGCATGAATTTCCATTGGTGGTTTTCACCTTATTTATGCAAGCTTCTGTAGGGTGCTTGCTAGTTTCATTGGTGTGCTATTTTCGTGTACTTGAAGGCGGAAATAACCGACAAAGCGTCCAGTTTATTAAACTGCCTATTTTAGCAAGTTTTGTTTTGGGCTGTGTAGGGTTATTAGGCTCACTATTTCATATGGGAAACCCGCTACACATGTTTTACACCATGTTGCATGTGTCGACCTCATGGATGAGCCGTGAAGTGTGGGCGACGGCAATCTATATGGCGCTCTTGTTTTTCATTATCGCACTGCTATTGCTTAAACAAAATGCGAATGCGTTGCTACTGCTGCTGAGTGCGTTAGCCGGTATTATCTATATGTATGCAATGTCAGCATTATACACTAATACCTTGTTTAACTTATGGAATGGGTTATTTACCTACGCTAGTTTCTTTGGTGCGGTATTATTGCTTGGTGGTGTGGTAGCGGCATTGTTACTGGTAGGTTCTTTACGTCGCCATGGCAAAGAAGAGCAATTAAAACGTGTGGTTAAAATTGCGCTAGGTATGGGGGTTATAGGAATTTTACTCATGTTACTGGGCGCATTATCTCTGCTAGGGAATATGGGAGAGCCGATTTATATGGGAATGACGCCACGTGAACTTCCTGATGGTTTAGTGAATTTAAGTATTGTTAGAATCATACTTATTGCATTAGGGGTATTGTTTGTTGGTCGTTTACTGTGTCAAAAAAATGGGCACAATGTGAATGCAACATTCGTGATGTCACTGGCAACACTCTGTATTTTTGTTGGCGAGGGAGTTGGTCGGCTGGTATTTTTCTCACTAGGCGGTTAGTTCTTATTAGAAGTAAAATATTATCTGTTTTGCTTTTAACCATATGATGTCGTTAAGTAATATGCTCCGAGGGGAAATTTTCCCTCGGATTTTTTAGTTTTCTTCAGTTCTTTTCATTCTAAATCAAAAACAATAACCCTTTATATAATAAGGAATTAAGCTAGAGTAATTTCAAAATAAATAGTAAATTAAGTTGATTATCTGTAATGATTCTAATTATCATTATTGCTCTTAATCTCCTTTGTTACGTATTCCTTATGAATTTAAAAACTAGCAAACTACTCATACCATTAGCAATTTCAGCTACATTAGCGCCTTATTATGTTTTCGCTGTTGATAATTCAAGAAATGATCAAATTACAGTTACAGGTAATTGGCTTGAAAATACTGAAGATGGTGAGGTGGTATTTAATCACCCAGGTGCTCGAACAGTAAGATCTCAACAGCAAATTAAAGAATCGGGCAGTGAAACCATCGGGGATGCTTTAAAAGGGATCCCAGGTGTGCAGGTACGCGAAAGTAATGGGACAGGGGGGAGCGATGTTTCCTTAAATGTAGGGGTACGAGGGTTAACCTCACGTCTTTCACCGCGCTCAACGATTTTACTCGATGGTATGCCATTAGCCGCTGCGCCTTATGGTCAACCTCAGTTGTCGATGTCACCATTATCACTAGGTAGTATTGAATCTATTGATGTGATCCGTGGAGGGGCTTCTGTGCGTTATGGGCCGCAAAATGTGGGTGGCGTAATTAACTTTGTGACTAAACCTATCCCGAAAGACTTTTCTGGGGGTGTTTCACTTCAAACTCAAGGAGCTAAAACGGGAGGGCTAAAGACACTGGTGGATGCGTCCGTGGGGGGCTCAAAAGCGGATGATTCAGCGGGAGCGCTATTGCTGTACTCAGGGTTACACGGGCAAGGCTACCGTAAAAGCAACGATAATACTGATATTGATGACCTGATTTTAAAAACCCGTTATGCCATAACAGATAACGACGAACTACTGGCTAATTTTCATTACTATCATGCGATGTCAGGTATGCCTGGAGGGTTGACTCAAGCGCAATATAATGCGGACCCTTTCCAATCAACACGGCCTTATGACCGTTTTGAAGGCAATCGACAAGATATGTCATTGAAATACAAACATGAAGAAGATGACAAGCAATTTGAGTTAATGACATGGTTTAGTAAAAGTTATCGGGGTAGTTACATAGAAAGTGAGCATAAAGATAAAGCGAATGAAAGGCGTTTAGTTTCTTACCCTCGCCACTATACCGCTTATGCCATTGAACCGAGTTATTCGCAATTATTCCGTTTTAATGATATTTCACACGAAGTGACAGTAGGGTATCGCTATTTAAATGAGACCGCAGACGAAAAAGCTTACCGTTCAAATTGGTACCAAACGGGTACTCAAAGTTCGCGGCCGAGTACCAATGATTATTATCAACACACATCGGGTGGAACAGAAGCCCATGCGATTTATCTTGATGACACTATTGATGTTGGCAACTGGACAGTGATCCCCGGGATCCGCTATGAGAACATTAATATTCATTTAAATGATAGTTTTAAAAACCAAAATAGAAGTAAGCGCTATAGCGAACCACTTCCTGCGCTGGCCGTGATCTATCATATTGATGATGAATGGAAGCTATTTGCCAATGCGAGTACGTCATTCGGCAGTTTACAGTACTTTCAATTGAATACTAAAGGGGTTGGGAATTCCCCTGCGAATGGGTTAAGTGCAGAAAAAGCCCATAACTACGAAGTGGGGACTAAATACGATAATACCGCGCTATCCCTTGAGGCGACCTTATTCTATATCGATTTTGATGACCAACTGCTTTATGTTGAAAATACAACGGGTTGGACAAATTTGGGCGCCACAACTCACCAAGGTGTGGAATTGGCGGCAAGGTATAACCTGTCTGACCTGAGCGATAAATTGGATGGTATCAGTGTATACAGCACCTATACCTACACGAAAGCGGTTAGTAAAAAAGGTGACTTTGCCCATAAAGATTTACCGTTTTATTCACGACAGGTCTTTACCGCAGGTGGCCGTTATGAAACGGGAAATTGGGTATGGAACTTAAATACCTATGCGCAATCTACCCAAGAATCGCCAGGAACATCAAGCCATTATGTAACAAAACCCAGTGCGGATGGTCGATACGGAACAATCCCCGGTTATATGGTATGGGATGCACGAGGTGAGTACCATTTTGGTAAAAGTTTATCTGATTTAACGTTATCTGCTGGTATTAAAAATCTTTTTGATCAAACCTATTTTACACGTTCTACGGATAATAATTATGGTATCTATGTGGGGCAGCCAAGAACTTACTATGTTCAAGCATCCGTAAAATTTTAATAAATACAAGGCAAAACAATGATAATGAGAAAAATTATCAATATATTCGTGCTGATTCTTGGCGTAGTTAGCCTACTATTTTCGACTAGTAGCTTATCCGCACCTATCACGGTGACGGATATAGCGGGTAGGGACGTAATCGTCAATGCGCCGGTATCTCGAGTGATGCTGGCAGATAGCCGCGTTTTGGTTGCGCTGAATATATTACATCCACAAAATCCACTAAAAGGGATTATTGCTTGGGATGATGCGTTAATAAAAAAAGCGCCTGACCTGAGTGTGGCTTATAGTAAAAAATTCCCAGAATTAAGCAAGATCCCTGTTTTCCCAAACCCGTATACAACGGACTTTAGCGTTGAGAAAGCGTTGGTTGCACAGCCAGATTTGCTCATTTTTGATATTGGCTTAAAGAGTAAGCTCACAGAAAGTGGCACTCTATCATTATTGGAAAAAAGTGGCTTACCTGTGATTTTTATCGATTTTAGACAATATCCACTGAAAAACACCCTGCCGAGTATGACGTTATTGGGCCAAGTATTTGGTGAGGAACAACAAGCGCAAGCATTTAATCAGTTTTACCAGCAAAAGTTAGACTTAATCCGTTCAAGAGTGGCTAAACTTAGTCAAGAGCAACGTCCAAGCGTATTTATTGAACGAGCCGCTGGTATCCAAGGTGAAGATTATTGCTGTAAAACGTTTGGTAATGGCAATTTTGGTGAATTTGTTGAAGCAGCTGGTGGAAATAACCTAGGTTCCCAATGGTTCAGTATTGGAATGGGGGGAGAAATCAGTGAAGAACAACTGATTCACAGCAACCCGGACTACTATTTAATGACGGCAGCAGATTGGGATAACACTCGTAAAGGTAGTGCTTCTGTGCCATTAGGATATACCGGAAATAAACAAACTTCTTTGGCTAGGCTGAATAAGCTAATGGATCGCCCTAAATTTCGTTCATTATCTGCCTTCAAAAACAAACAAGTATTGGCACTCTATCAGCAATATTATGATACGCCATTTAATATTATTGCGGTGGAAGCAATTGCAAAATTCATCCACCCTGAGCTGTTTGCAGACCTTGATCCGCAAGCAGATAGCGATTACTTACATAAAACGTTCACTGCCTTAGAAGGTGATGGTGTGTTTTGGGTTCAAGCGGAATAATTATCTTCTCATGTAGCCCGCTTTAGCGCTGTTGGCAGCTAAAGTGGGCAAATAGTTTATTAGCTAATAATAGTTTAAGCCTCGTTGATCACCGGCAAAATAATTTTTGACGGGTGCTCACTAGAAAAATGTAGGCTATTACAGGCTATTTTCCACGTTCTGTCACCTGCGATAGTTTTACCTGTATTTGTATTGAAGTCATACTTAGGGAAGTTGCTACTAGAAATATCTAATCGGATACGGTGCCCTTTTGCGAAACGATTTGCACAGGCAAAGGGCTTAATTTTCACTTCGACAATTTCATTGGGTGTTAATAATTCCTTTTTCTCATATCCATGCCGAAAACGGCAGCGAATAATGCCATCTGTAATATTCATGGCATAACCTTGTGGGTAGTCGGCACTAGGTGGGTAAACATCAATAAGCTTTGCAGTAAAATCCGTATCTAAAGCATCACTACTGATCCAAAGCGACACCTCTATTTCACCAGCTAAACAGACATCTGTTTGTAATTCTTCGGTTTCGAAAACTAAGACATCACAACGGGCAGAAAGAGGTAGGTTATTTTGTTTGCTACCAAAAAATTGCGATAATTCACGTTGGTTAAAAGCTCCTCCCCAAAATATCGGTTGGCCTGAAGTTAAGGCGCCGCCAATGGTAGGGACTGGGTGCTTAGGGTCATAACAATAGGATATTGAGGCTGTTTTAGTGTAGGGGTGAAGAGATAATTTGTTATCTGGCCACAAATAATATGCAGTTTTTTCAGTATTTGCTAAAGGCCATTGATGGCAGTTAAGCCATTTTCCACCATGCTCTATACGCCCTTGTCGGTTACGTTTACCGCTTCCACCACCCATCATAAATATCGTTACATCTTCATGATTGTTTTTGGAATTTTCATTTTTTAAGTGGGCTTCAAACCAGTTCAACCGGCAAGAAAGCCAACTTTCACTGACATTGTTATCAAATGCGGCGATATCACCGAACTCTGCGTCACCACTATGCGTGATATTGCGGTCACCATGGAGCCAAGGGCCCATGATTAATTTTTGAGGTGATTGTTTTTTAGTAACAAATGCATGATAGTTATCTAATGTTGAACTGACATAGGCATCATACCAACTGGACATGAATAATACTGGGATATCAGGTATTTGATCATAATAGCCTTCAGCATAGATGCCGATTTTCTGCCAATAATCGGAAAAACACTCTTCTTCCCATTGTTCAAATAAATACGATTCATATTCAGGGACGTGTTTAAGCAATGTTTGTCCTTGATACCATGGCATTGTTGTGAACCACTCATGGATATTTTCTTGTTCGAGTGCAGCTAAAATATCGGGAGATTGCTGGGCGACTGGGCTTAGTTTAGCTTGTTTAAATGCCCAAGTTGCTTGTTTGAGTTCAAAAGCGCCTCCTTGACGGATCCCACATTGATAGGCGTTGGCAAATCCACCGGAATCCAGCACCATCGTGTGTAAGCCTGGTGGGTTTAGACACGCCATTGCTAATTGTGTATGAGCGGCATAAGAGAGGCCCATTGAACCTATTTTGCCATTACACCAGGGTTTTTCCATAATCCATTGTAATGTATCAAAACCATCCTCGGCTTCATTAATATATTTTGTGAACTTTCCTTCGGACTCATAGCGTCCACGGCAATCCTGATACACAACAATAAAACCATACTCATTGAAGTATTTCGCCATTTCTTGGCGTGTTATTTGCTGGCCTGATACCGTTTTTTCCGAACGAGAAGGTGCGCTTTTATCATAGGGGGTTCGCTCTATAATAACGGGAAAAGACGTAGCTGATTGAGTTTGTGGAAAGTAAACATCGGTAGATAGCATTATTCCATCACGCATTTTTATCCGGTAATTCTTCATATCCATTTTATTAATACCCTATGGTCACGGCGATAGTCAGTAAGCCGATACTGATTGCCATAAAAATTAAAAATAGCGGTAAAATATACTTCGCCCAAGTAGTCCAACTTACGCCTGCCGTAGCTAAGAAGATTAATAACCCACTGGATGTTGGTGTGATCATGTTAGTCAGCCCATTACCCATTAAAAATGCAAAAACGGTTGTTTGAGGAGAAACACCAGAAATTTCACCAACGGGGCCTAAAATTGGCATTGTGACAGCGGCTTGCCCAGAAGTTGATGGAATGGCAATGTCTAATAATAGTTGAGAAATAAACATGCTATATGATGAAACATAAGGACCGTGATTACCGACTAGTCCAACTAATTGATGAATAATGGTATCGAGAATTTTACCTTGAGAAAGAATAATTTCGACCGCAGTCGCTAACCCAATTAACACTCCTGCGATAAGGACTTTTTTCATTCCACTGACAAATGCGTTAGCAGCAGCACTTGCGGTTAAACCACTACAAAAAGTTAAAATGACACTTAAGAATAAATAGTAAGCAGATAAATCATTATTTTTCCAATGCCAGCGATTAGATGCATAGACTAAAAATGCAACACCGATAGCTAAGACAATTAACATAAGTTTATGACGATGGGTTAATTGTGTGGTTTGATTATGTTCTTCAACCACATAGCTTGTGAGTGTCGTTTTACGAATACTATAGAAAATAAATAAAATACCGAGTGTAATAAAAATAAGGTACGCTGCAATCCGCATACTTAAACCACTAAAAACCGGTAGACCAACAAGCGGTTGTGCGATAGAAAGTGCATATGGATTGGTGATGGAGGCGAGGTATCCTACCTTAACCGCAATCGCTACAATGGCAAGCCCAATAAGTTCATTCAATCCAACGCGTTTCACTAAGGCAATAACCATGGGAATAACCAAAAGATACTCTTTGGCTAACCCCATAAAGGTACTTCCCATGGAAAATACAATCATTAAGAAAGGGATCAACAAATAGATATTGCCTCGGGTGACGTGAAGCAACCGTTCTAACCCTGATTCTATTGCCCCTGTTTTATTGAGAATTCCAAACATTCCTCCGATGAATAGAACCATATAAATAAGCGGTGATTGTTTAACAATTCCTTCGGGGATCGCTTTAAACAGTTGAGGTAAACTGACGGGAGCGGCAGTACCTTCTGCTGATTTTTCAGTACCTAATAATTGCTCTAACGTGATGTCTTTAGTGATAGTTTGGTAAGAGTCCGGAATGACTTTTTTACCATCGCGCTCATATTGGCCTGAATTAACAAAATAAGTCATTAAAAAGGCAATGATAACAATAGTTAACATTACTAAAACTGGATTCATTTGCCAGCCTGGTGGTGACGATGGAGTTTGTATAGTGTTGTTTGTTGGTTGCATGGTGTTGTCTCTTTTATTGTATTAATTATGAGTCGTAACCGAGCTGCCTTGATATGCGTAAAGCAGACAGAAGCAGTTGTTCAGTCATATCTTGTTCTTTTTCATCAGAAAAACGGCTTAGTGGTAAGCTAATGCTCAGTGAAGCAATGCATTCCCCGTGTTGTGAAAAGATAGGTGCGGCAATAGCACCGATACCTGCGGTTAATTCGCCTCGGGTAATGGCAAAACCTTGTGAGCGTATGGTGGCAATTGATTTTTCAATTGAGGGATTCTTTTCAATAAAATGTGCTTGAACATCTTTAGGGGAGTAAGCCAATAGTACTCTACCTGACGCTCCAGATCCTAACGGCCGGCGATTGCCAGCTTCACTGCGTACTTGAAGTGATTGCCCTGATGGCTTATGAAGAACTTGTAAAATTTCACCGTTGTCACGTATACGCATTTGAATGTTTTCATCAAAACGTTGACGGAGTTGCTCTGCTTCAACTTCTGCGACTTGGATATAGTTTATTTGCTGGCGAGCGCAATTCCCCAAGCTTAATAATTGATGGCCTAAATGATAGGTCACTGGGTTTTCATTTTTTTGCACGAAATGACGGTTTTCTAACGTGCATAATAAACGGTATACCTTGGATTTATTCATGCCAGATAAGCGTGCAAGTTCACTTAATCCAAGATTGTTTTTTTCACCTAATAGCATCAATAACAATAAAGCATCATCAACGGCAGTGACAATATTCTCTTTCATCTTAACCTCGATTGGTTTATACAGTAAACCATTGGTTTATTTGGTAAAATTAGCATGGAGAATAATAAAAAATGATTCAAGAGAGTTGTTAATAAATTGTGATGTGAGTTAGGGTTTTAAAAAGGTTTATGTCAGTGAAAAAAAAGAGAAATGAAATATTTATAAGATAAAACAATTGGTTATATAAAACGTAAAATGAGAGAGTTTTGCTGACAACGTGAATAGAAATTATTGTAAATGGGAAGCTAATCGTCATTTATGGCGGTTATTTGGTTCACCTAGTGAAATTGGCTCGTACATCAGTAATAAATAAAAGAACCTCCAGTGAAAAAATGTGTCATTTTTATTGAATTTTTAAGGAGAAAATACGGGAATGGTAGAGATTATCAAAAAGCATCGAAGATATTTCTTAAATAATGAGCCTTATGGCAAAATGAAATTCACTTTTCTTAATGGATAACAGAGATGAAACTAGCGCTGGTCGGTTCTGGAAAAATAATCATGTCGGCTCTTGATGCTTTAATACAGGTGCAAGGAATAGAGCTAGTCGCACTGTGTGTTCGGGCGGAAAGTATTGAAAAGGGGCAGGTTATTTGCCAACAATTTGGTATAGCAAAGTTGTATACTGATTATCAAAAGTTGTTACAAGACCCTGATGTTGAGGTGATATACATAGGTTTGCCAAATCATTTACATTATCAGTATACCTTTGATGCATTGATGGCTGACAAACATGTGGTATGCGAAAAACCGTTTACACCAAATTGGCAACAGTTACAGGCGTTAATTTCCATTTCACAGACTAGGGGGCTTTTTTTGTTTGAAGCCATTACGTCTATTCATACCCCTGAATTTCACTTTATCAAGCAACACATTGATAAAATAGGTGAAATCAAAGTGATTCACGGTAATTATTCCCAATATTCAAGTCGATACAATGACTATTTGCAAGGCCGTATTCATGCTGCTTTTGACCCACAGCAAGCAGGCGGTGCGCTCTATGATATTAATTTATATAACATTTATTTGTTATCAGCCTTGATGGGAGCACCCAATAGTAGCCACTATATTTGTAATAAAGGATTTAATGGAATTGATACATCAGGGGTACTAACGGCCCATTTTGAGCGTTCAGTTGCATCTTGTGTGGGAGCGAAAGATTCGGCGAGCCCCGGTTACTTTATTATTCAAGGCACCAAAGGGCATATTCGTATCACTGGAGCCCCAAGCCTTTGCCAGTCAGTCGAGGTTTGTATTGATGGGGAAATATCCAACGTATCTCGGGATGCAACAATCAATCATATGGTCTATGAGTTTGCATTCTTTCGTGAGCAAATTGCTAGTAAAAACCATGCTAAATGCGATGAATTGCTTGAATTAGCATTAATTGTCTCAAAAATATTGCACCAATCACGAAACGATGTAGGGCTGGTATTTACATCATAAAGACATTGGCAGCGCAATGGCTGCCATAATTTGTCAATTTAAAATGAATATAAAGATGCTACTGATTTACCAAGTTTTTCTGCAAGCTCAGATGCGGCATATCTATCCATAACTACCTCAATATAGGCCGCATGGTTCGATAGTTCGGCCTGCTTAATCGCATTGTCTAATTCATTGCAGTTGGTTACACGCTGACAATACCAATCATTACAACCTAATGCGGCGGGGAGCTGTGCATAATTCCATTGGGGTAAGTCGTTGTAATAGGCTTCAGGATTTTTACACAGAAGTCGTTCAATTAAATAGCCATCATTATTTAGGACGAAAATAATCGGTTTTAAACCAAAGCGGGCAAACTGGCTAATCTCTTGGGCCGTGAGTTGGTGAGAACCTTCCCCAGTCACTAAAATAACTCGCTTCTGTGGCTCTGCAATTGCTGCACCAAAGGCTGCGGGAGTGGCCCAGCCGATAGATCCCCATAATGTTTGGTTGTGAAATTGTGCATTTTCAGGTAATAAAGCAAAACCTAACCCCATAGATGCTGTTCCCGTTTCTGCAATAATAATGTCGTCCTTACGGAACATTTTTTCTAGGCGAGGGTACAAATATGAGGCGGTAATTTGGCCATTTTCACCTTGCTGCGGTGATCCTAATCCTTGAGCTTTGAGCCCGGCATGGTTAAGTGAGGGCGCAAGTTCTTTTAATTTATCTAACACATCTTTCATCAATACATTCGGGTAGATAGCGGAACCCACTTTCACATGGTCAGAAAGAATGTTAATACAGCTTTCAGGGGCAATCGTTGCGGTAAAGCTGCCGGTGTTGAAGTCCGTTAATACTGCACCGATCCCCATAACACAGTCACAGCTCTCGACGAATTCTCGCACATCAGGGTTCATTAGTTTTCCATTATAAATCCCCATATATTGAGCGTTAGATTCGCTTAATACCCCTTTATCCATAAACATGGTGGCATAAGGTAGGCCAGTTTTCTGAATAATAGCCTCAACATCAGTCGTTAAGCCGAAACGAGCCGTTAAAATCCCAGGAATAATGCAGGCTTTTGTACTCGATATGAGCTTTTCGACAATAGCGGTAACCGCAGCTGATAATGACTTGCTATGACTTTTATTTATAGTGATAGTTTCAGGTGTTTCATCTGCTTTAATTGGCATAACAGCATAGTCAGAAGGGAAACCTAAATAAACGGGTCGAGATTCTTGTAAAGCGGTTGTAATTAAACGTTCTGTTTCGGCAATACAATTTTCAGGCGTTAAAATAGCGTGAGCACAGCTTAAATGTTGGCTCATTTGATAAAACACATCGAAATCACCATTTCCTAGGGTATGGTGAACTAAACGGTAGTTTTTTTGAACTCCGCTTGCTGGCATACCAACAAGATGAAAAACGGGAAGATGTTCGGCATAAGCGCCAGCAATACCATTTAAGGCACTGAGTTCGCCGACACCAAAAGTGGTTGATAACGCTGCGGCACCTTTCACACGGGCATAGCCATCCGCAGCATATGAGGCATTGAGTTCATTGCAGTTGCCAATCCAGCGCATATTTTCACTTTCACATACTGCATCTTCAATAGGGAATGCGTAGTCGCCAGCAACACCAAAAATATTGTGAATACCGATTTGGTAAAGTCTATCTAATACGTATTCGATAACCGTCTTATTCATCATGCTGATCTCCATTAATCGTCTAGCTTATAGTTCTAAGTTGAATTATTTTTATCGTTTATTATGCTTTAAAGGAAATCACTTAAACTCATTCTATCTATAACTAAAAATTATAGGGGGCGAAATGGACATTCGTTCATTACGTTATTTTGTTGAAGTTGTGCAGCTCAATGGTTTTAGCCGCGCGGCAGAAAGTTTATTTGTAACGCAACCAGCGGTTAGCCGTAGTATTAAAAAATTAGAAGATGAACTTGGTTATACTTTGCTGATTAGGGAAGTCGATGGCGTTAAATTAACGGAGGAAGGGGATATTTTATTGGCTCATGCTAGACAAATTCTTTCACAATTTGGCAGTATGAAAAAAGCGTTACTGGAAAGGTCAGGCCCTATATCTGGAGTACTACCCGTGGGGCTACCACCCGTGATAGCATCGACCTATTTTGCTGATATTATTATGGCTTTTAGCCGACGTTATCCACAGGTGGAACTGAAAATTCTTGAGTTGGGTACACGCAAAATGCGAGAGGCAATGCTAAATGGTGAAGTTGAAACTGCCGCCGTGATGTTACCTTTTGCTGATGACCGCTTTGAAGTACACCCTTTTTCAACCGACCGATTAATGCTATTGGTTAGCAACCAACATCCACTTGCAATACGTGAATTTGTTAAATTTAGTGAAATAGCCGATGAGCCTTTTATTTTCTTTTCTGATGATTTTCTAATTAATGAACTTGTTGTTAGTGCTTGCGGTGTTTATGGTAAAAAACCCACTATTTCTGGGCGTAGTAGTCATTTAGATTTGGTGACAGCCATGGTAAGAGCTGGGGTAGGGATAACGCTACTTCCGGACAGTATGTGGCAGAACACCAGTTCAGTAGGGGTATCCGTTATTCCAGTTATTGAGCCAATATTGGCTTACGACATTGCTTTAGCGACAGTAAAAAATCACCATCAAAGCCGTCGTGCACAAGCATGGCATGATTTGGCTTTGGATATGTTAAGAATAAGGAAAGTGTGAGCGAGGCTAACATAAAATTTGATACCCAATCGAGTATTTTCTTATGCAGCCTTCACGTTTTGTCAGCCACTACGGATAAAATAGAATAAGCCCAAATACAGCAAAGATGGCAAGGTGTATCCAACCTTGAATGGGAGATGTTTTCTGACCATTAAATGAAAGCATAGTCAGTAACATGGTGATTGCGAATAAAACAATTTCCGCGTTAGAAATCCCCATAATGACTTGTTTACCGGTAATAATGCCGATAATTAATACTGCTGGCACAGTTAAACCTACCGTTGAGACAAATGCGCCTTGGCAAAGGTTTATCGCTCGTTGCATTTCATTATTCATTGCCGCTTTTACTGCTGTGATTGATTCAGGTGTAAATACGATAATGGCGATCAGGACACCACCGACTGCTGCTGGTGCTCCTAAGGCTTCAATTCCGTAATCAGTCACGATGGCTAAATAATGCGCAAGTAACACAATAGGGAGTATCAGCCCAATTAACACACAAGAACGAATAATAATCGTTTTTTTGTTTGACTCAGCGTGGTTATCTTTCTTTTCGACATTATTGTCTGCCAAAGCATCGCTAGCTGAAATGTATTGTTCTGGGACATTCATCAGCCCTTTAGGCGGCTGGATAAAAAATCGTCGGTGACCTCGCATCTGCATCCACAAGAAAGCACCATAGATAAGTATAGTAATACCTGAAATACCAATGGCTTGCGTATGGGAATACTCCCCTTGGCTAGAGGTATAATTTGGTAGGATTAACGCTAAACCAGTCAGTAATACGATCATTGAAAGATAACTGTTGGTTCCTTGCGTATTATATTCTTGTTCACCATTTCTAGCTGAACCTGCGAGTAAGCAGATACCTACGACGAGGTTCATGATAATCATCATCACGGCGAATATGGAATCACGCCCAATAGTTGGAAAATCACCGGGACCTAGTAGAACCGAGGCAATAAGAATGACTTCAATTAAGACAATAGATAAAGTCAGGATCAGCGTTCCGTATGGCTCACCCAATTGTTCAGCAAGATGGTCAGCCTCTTTAACGACACCAAAGGAAGCGGTGAGAATTGTAATGAACAGCAGTAAAAAAATCCAAGTTGCACTAAATGCAGAAAGACTGTCATTAAGTAATGTTTCGCCACTTAAAATAAAGAAAATGACGACTAACCAAGAGCCGATTAACCGGCTCCAAGTTGTTAACGGGATGAGTGGACTATTGAAACAGAAGCGCCCCATATTGTTTTCCTTTAGAAGAAAGGGCCGTCCCTGTTGCTGATACGCACTTGAGGTCGTCCTCAAGCCGAAAGAATATTAATCGGTCATTACTATAGCATTCATCTATTATCTTGCAACTCCTGCATGGAAATAAGCTTTATAGTCGCGCTGATAACATCGAAGGGGATTGTGACTCGCTTAAACACGATAAAATAAGATATTTCTATATGACAGATTACTTATTAGCTAGCTATAAACATTCATTTATTAATAAAGATTGGATTAGGTTTAAGTATTGACTTTGCTTAAAATTTTTCTTGAATAAACAATGTTTATTAAGGGCCAATAATAATTACATAAGAAATTATTTTTGATTTTAATCACATATGTGGAATATTGTTCATACATTAATGAATTAAAAGCGCTATTGTTAAAAAAATGAAAATAGATTGTTTGTTTTATTTGACGGAGTGACAAATGAGCGCAGTAAAATATGATTATATTATTGTAGGTGCGGGTTCTGCCGGTTGTGTTCTTGCTGCTCGGTTGATCCAAGAGACGCAATCCAAAGTATTACTTATTGAAGCGGGTGGTAGCGATAACCACTTGTTTATTCGTATGCCAGCTGGCGTGGCGAAAATTATTGCCCAAAAAAGTTGGCCTTATGAAACTGAGCCAGAGCCTCACGCGAATAACCGTAAAATGCAAATTGCCCAAGGGAAAGTGTTGGGGGGAAGTAGTTCTGTCAATGGAATGATTTATATCCGAGGCCAGAAACAAGATTATGATAATTGGGCTCTAAATTACGGCTGTGAAGGCTGGGGATACTCGGATGTATTGCCATGGTTTAAAAAGGCAGAGAGTAATGAAAGCCTGACAGGAGAATACCATGGAACAGAAGGCCCACTTCCTGTCAGTGAAAATAGATACCGGCACCCATTATCAATGGCATTTATTCGTGCAGCGCAAGAGCATGGTCTTTCTTATGTCAATGACCTTAATGGGGAAAGCCAGCAAGGAACAAGCTTTTACCAGACGACAACGCATAATGGAGAAAGAGCCAGTACATCAAGAACCTATTTAAAATCAGTGGAAAAGAGTGATAAGTTGACATTAAAGCTTGGCACTCAAGTGAACCGTATCATCATTCGCGATGGCCGCGCGATTGGTGTTGCCTATCAAGGGAAAAATGGCCATGAAGTTGAGGCATTTGCCAGTTGCGAAGTATTGGTCTGTTCGGGTGCGATGGGCTCTGCAAAATTATTGATGCTATCAGGTATCGGGCCAGAGGAGCACTTGTCTTCGTTGGGGATCCATACTCATGCGAATCTACCTGTTGGTAAAAATTTTCATGACCACCTACATATGTCAATTAACGTCACGACTAAGCAGCCAATAAGTTTATTCGGCGCAGACCAAGGTTTAAATGCAGTTAAACACGGGGTCGAGTGGATGGTATTTCGCAGTGGACTGCTCACCTCTAACGTTTTAGAAGGCGCTGCATTTAAAGACAGCTGCAACCAAGGCCGTCCTGATGTACAAATTCACTTTTTACCTATTTTAGATAGCTGGGATGATGTTCCTGGTGAGCCTCTGCCCGCAGCCCACGGCTTTTCATTAAAGGTCGGGTACTTACAACCTAAGTCCCGTGGTGAAGTTTTATTGCGCAGCACAGACCCACAAGCCCCACTAAAAATTCACGCTAATTATCTTGCCTCACCCGAAGATATGGAAGGTTGCAAACGTGCGGTTAAGTTTGGCTTAGATGTATTGGACTCCCCTTCATTACAAGTGCTAAGCAAAGAGGTTCTAATGCCACCTGCTTCTGTACGTCATGATGACGCTCAACTTGAAGAGTTTGTCCGAAATTTTTGTAAAACGGTTTACCATCCTGTGGGAACTTGTCGTATGGGAACGGATACCACAACATCAGTGACTGATTTGCGGTTACGTGTACATGGTATTGAAAACTTACGTGTCGTGGACTGTTCTGTGATGCCTGAAATTCCAAGTGGCAATACCAACGCACCAACGATAATGATTGCAGAACGCGCCGCAGCGATGATTATAGAAGATAGGAACGCAAATTAACCTTGTGATAGGCTGATATAGAAAAAACAGCATAAAACCAAGGTAACACCTGAGCTTTATGCTGTTTCAATAAACTTAAGGTACGTTATAGACCAATTGTGGTACTACACATTAAACCTAAATTTATGTCGTATAATTTTGATTTATAATGATTTAATTTTAAGTTATTTATTTTGTACTCAGCGGTGTACTCATTTAGAACAAGGTGTCTGCTAAAATAGTACTTATAAGATTATCAAAGTAAAATTACATCAGTATAAAACACTAATCTATTGCATAGAGTATAACATAATCTGACAGGCAGCTTGGTGCCAAAAGCAGACATAGTTGAACTTTAAATAGGTAAACTCTAGCTCACCGAGGCGTTGTACGCACATTTAGCTGTGTAAAATTTACGATTTTATTGTGGGTATCCATATTTTCTTTTAGATTATACAGCCAATATCACTCATAGTATCTAATTACTAACGTTCCACCTTCAAATAACGCATTAATTTTAAGGGTATTGAAATGCAATATACGGCAGCATTGATAGAGTATGTAATAACAGGTTTGATTTCGCTCATATGGATAGCCTTACTCCTAAGTATGAACATTGATTTTTTAACTATTGATTACAATAAATTTAAGGAGGTACTCTTAATTATAATATTCCCCTTGGCCTACATTGCGGGAATATTTATAGACACCATATCTTCGTTTTTATTCAAAAAAATAGACACCATATCTTCGTTCTTATTCAAAACAATAAAAAATATTTTAGGGAATCAAAAAGAAAAAAATACACCTGATGATGAAAATGATTCCCCAGAACCATATGAAAAAAGTTCTGAGATATTATCCTACTCTATAAGTGACACAATTCGGACTATGGAGTCTTATGTTAGTCGAGATAGAATCGCACGGGGAATGGCGCTTAATTCACTTATGATCGGGGTAAGTATGATCTTCGTTTTAGACATTAATGAAAGATACCCGCTCATAATTGCATTTTTTACTTTAACCGTTATATCCATAGTAATAAGGGGGCGTTTAAAGGGACTATCAGATAGTTTTAAGTTAAAAGCAATTTACAACTTACGGTTGCGAAATTCTAAGAAAAATTAAGTATACATGTAGCGGTTTAATAAATTTGTCCACCTGAATCGAGGTGATATATTCACCTCAGAACAATAAAGGAGCCTTAATGTATAAACGAAATTTTAGTACGGAATTTAAACGCGAACCCCAGTAAAATCTATCCAGAGTTAATTAATTCTGGGCTAAATACCAACATGTAAAATATATGTTTCAGTGAATAAAAATTTTCGTTTAGTGGGGCAACTATAATTCAAGCTTCCGCTCCTCGCTCATAGCAGTCCCTTTGTGTTGTTTCGGCAGCCATGTGTCAGAAGCGGGCGTTCCCAGATCCGCGGAGATTTGTTATATTGCGCACTTGTTTTCTTCGATAAATACTCATCGAAAAGTAAGATGACATTAGCGTTTTCCTCATATTAATAACATAAAAAGGAACAGGTGTGATTCAGTTAAGAGAAGCTCAGTACAGTGATGCCAATGCAATTGCACATCTGCATGCCGCCGGATGGCGAGATACATATAAAAATGTGATGTCTTCAGACTTCCTTGAAAATCATGCGCAGAATGAGCGACTTTCCCACTGGCAGTCTGTATTGAAACAATGTAGCCAGGATGTGGCTGTCTTTGTCGCAGAGAAAGAAGGTAACGTTGAAGGATTTATATGTGCAATCCTCAATAAGGACGCTCAGTGGGGTAGTTACATAGACAGCTTACATGTAAGTTCCGCACTGCGAGGTCAGGGAGCAGGAAAAAAATTGCTCCATCATGCGGCAGAATGGATATGTAGCGAAGATTCTAACTCACCGCTTTATCTGTGGGTTTTTGAAGATAACGTCAGAGCCTCACAACTTTACCTGAAGCTGGGAGGCGTTATTACGGAGCATGCAATATCCGATATGCCTTCGTCAGATAATGCCCCTGTTTTCAGAATCAGCTGGAAAAATGCCACTCAACTTGTGATGAGCACCTGCTGACCCATCCAGTAGCTAAAAGTTAAGAAACGATATTCAGGGAATGTCAGCAGTTCGCTCAAACCAGACTGTCAGATTTAATTGTGCTAATAGTTTAACTGTTAGCACAATTCTGAATAACGTGAGGCTAAAACTGACTTTTCCAATAAATCAAGTACCGCAAATAATCCCCGCCATCTTCTTGCAGCCCGTGCACCAATGGCTTCATACTTTTATGAGGTAAATCAGGCCACTCACCAATCCCTCTTGGCTGATGAATATTTTCCTCTGATAGGTTTTCCCATCCATCCTCATTCGGTACCCATAAACCTTGCCATTCTTTTTGTGCTATTCGAGGTAGCTTCCATCAGGGCTGATAGCTAATGCGCCCATGTTGTCGTAACACGTCCAATGGAGTTTCAGGACGCAGCGTGGCAAGGAAACGGTAAGAACTGGCGTTGTTGCGGAGCGTATCCTGATAAATGTCATCGGTGTGGGTATCAATCAGGTATTCAAACGGTGAGACAGATTTCAAGATATTGGTTGTACCACCTTCGATCTCGATTTCTTCAACCCAGACCACAATACGCTGCCAGACGATAGCCTGAATCAAGCAACGGTATTCTAAGGATTGTGTATCTAGTGGTAATTCAGTGAATAACGGTGTCTGTATTGTCTCAATAGCTGCTGCAAAGGCTGATGCATCAAAAGATCGGTAGTGAGTTGGGTATCCCAGCACTTTACGATAATCATACTGATTCAAGGGCGTAATCACACCCAAATATTCAAGTTGATGAATAATGCGCTCAGCACGATGAAATCCTATCCGAAAATGGCGCTGTAAACGTCTCGGTGACGCTCTGTTAATGAGAATGACATAATCAATAGCTTTAGCTGTCAATGGGTCATAGCTGCTGTCTAGCGTGTTGTGATGAGATAACTGCATAGTGCCTCTGAGTTAGTGACGAAAATACAGTTATTAAAATAACAAAAGATATCAAAAGATACTAATCCAATTCTTCCTGTTTCATTGTGAGCGCATTTTTTAATAGTACTTTTCTTTTCTCAACTGACAGTGATTTATAGATTTCAAGTAAAAGGTTAAGATCTGCACTTTCAGAAGATAGTGTGTTTTGCTTGATGAGCTCTTTTTCATCCGTGTTTAGGATCACCTTAAATGCATCAATATGATAGAGGTCGCCGCGCTTATTAGGGTTCTTCTTGCGAAAGTGGGGATGAAGGGCTGTGATTGATTCTAGACGGACTCTAACGCCTTTCGCGGTGGTAGGGATATCCATCTCTTTATATTCAGGGTAACGTGTTGGATCGTCAGCTTTTTCTTTTCCTATAGCCGCAAGCTCCCCACTGGTAAACCAGAGCTTGGGCGCATTATCCATTTCAGTTAGTTGTTTTTTATCAGTCATGATTTTTATAAATCTCATATATATCAAAAGGATAAAATAACCGCACTAGAAAGATGTTAAAATCATAAAGATATCTATTGATAATTCCCTTTAATTGGTTTTTAATAGACGAGGAATTAAACAGTGGAGTTATTACTATGTCTAACCCTGTAGCATCTCAAAAAAAGCCCCGAAAAGGAAGCGCTGCGGATTGGCACCGTGCGGATATTGTGGCGGCTTTGCATAAAAAAGGGGTCACACTAGCGCAATTATCTCGTGAGCATGGTCTTTCTTCTCGGACGTTGAATAATGCGCTAGAGAGAGCTTACCCCAGAGCTGAACAGATTATTGCGGATGTGATTGGCACGGCTCCTGAAACAATATGGCCGAGTCGTTACATCAATAAGCCATCCTCTAATAATCATAGAAGGTCATTGAAATAGCCTAAATATTTACCCTTGCTTATCGGTAAGGCATTGCACCCATTCTAACGTCAACACCATGGAAAAAACCCTTAATTCATTTAATTGAAGGAACAGTCATGTCTATCAAAAATAAATTGCAAAAAATCCGAGAAGAAAACGAAGCGAAAGGATTAAATGATCCAGCTTTATTTAAACAGCGTTTGCTCAACGGGGGCTTTGGATTAGCTAAAACCTTTTGGCTATTTTGGTTTTTTCCGATTTTATTCTTAAATATCGTTGAGTTTTTTATTACTAAAAAGGTGACACTGAATAAAGTAGAAGCATTGATTCTTATTTGGGATGTTTGCTGTTTTTACTTTATCGTGAAAATACCGAATCGTCGCGCGTGGTATTACGTGGCGTTGGTTGTGATTTCACTCGATATATTAGCAGGGATCACCGTGAATTTTCTGCTGTAAGGTGACAATGTGAAAACGAAACTTAGCCAATGGATGAAATCAAGCATATTAACTGCGATGGTTGGTTTAACGGGATGTAATGAGAGTACCATTAATTGCAATAGTGATGGTGCAAAAGCATTAGCGTTACAAGTGGTCAATCAACATGTCGGTTGGGCGATGTATGAGCAGCTTGTGAATGTGCGAACGCAACGTCAAAATACACAACGAGGCGTTTATCTCTGTGCTGCGGAAGCAACAGGAAAAGCAGGCTCTGTCACGGTAATTTATTCCGTGCAACTTACCGATGATAAAAAAAGTTTTGTAGTTACGTTACTCAACGGTTAATCGCTATGCCAGCCTATTATTTAGGCTGGCATTTTACCCTTTGACTTTTCTATTCTTTCATTCACTTTCCACGTCAATATTCCCCCGCCATAAATAAAAATTACGGTAGATATATCAAAATAGCAATGATGGCTAAATGTATGTAACTACCTGATTATTAATAATAAATAGCTTTACTTTGCTAGTGGTTATGGTAAAATATTAGCATGGCACTATACCCAAAATATGATTGGGTTGTGCTTATACAGTTTATTTCCACTTTTTTATTTAAAGGCAACTTTATATGACTATTCATCAGTCAGGGCTACGCTTGCCTATCGCACAAGCTTTTAGCCAATTGTTATTACATGAACTGGATAATTCAGTGATTAACTCAGCGATTGATTTAACCACTGTTCGAGCGGTTACAATGAATTTTCGAGACCCATTGTATAGTGCTGAAACAGGCGGCTTCCATCCTGTCGAAATACGTTTGTTACGGCAGCATGAGCAATGGCAGTTTGATTATGTGACCGATTTTTCATTCATGGGGAGCTATTATCCTGAGCTTGAAAAGGAACTCGATATTTGTTGGTCGCAGGGTTATGTTTATCATTTTTTGATGGGGGATATTGATGAAGAAGAGGGGGGAGCACTGTTTGAACTGTGGCAACGCAATTTTATTCAATATAACAAAATGAAATGTTATGAAGTCAGTATTCAGTGGGAAACACACTAATTAAGTAAAAAATAATACCAGCGCTGGTTATTCCATAAAGTACAGTACAATCAATAGAAGGTTTGAGTTGATGTTGATACCGTCCAAGCAAGGGGATTTAGATTGCCTCTGTGGGATTTACAGTCTGGTGAATATGAGTACATGGTTCTATGGCGACCGCATTAAGCCCCGCCCGTTATTTAATTATCTTTTGCGTGAATACAGCGAATACTGGTCACTGTACAAGTGTTTAACCCAAGGTATTGATATTCCTGAAATGGATTACTTGATTAAGCGCCTAACCTCAAAATACCCATCACAAGCCCCTCTACGCATCACCACGCCATTTCGTTACAAAGATGGGCTTACTACACAAAAAATACTGTCTGCTTGTCAGGCGTTCTTAGGCGCTCATACAACGTCACGTCGGCTTATTCTTCTGGGTGATCAGTGGCATTGGTCGCTGGTGGAACATATGGACAGTGACTATCTCTATTTCTTTGATAGCCACCAGCAAGACAGGGTAAGCCGCACCCGTTATGGTTTACGAGGTAACAAGGTACGGCGGTTGTATAGTGAATCAATATATTGGGTTGAAATATCACCTTTATAAGTAGGTTGCTTTTACATTTTTTGTATTTTACTGATAACACCTTGAGTATCTAATAAATATAAAACATCTTTAGGTTCCCATTTGTTTTTATCTCTTGCATCAAACTTATTATTAAATAAATATGGAGGGATGTAATATTTATTTTCAGTCATGTATTTTGCGATTGATTTCAGTATTTCTTCAACTTTTTCTCTCTCTTTTTCCTTTTTTATGAGATTGATGTTTCCATCAAGATTTTTATCCTTAATAAGTAAGTGTTTGTGTTTAAGAATTAAATTATTGTTTTTTGAGGTGGAAAGCTCCCAGATGATTTTAAATGTTTTTATTAATAATTTTTTGTTTTCATTTTTAGGGTTAATGATTGAAGTAATATAATAGTAGTCGACAACATTCATAATTGTTTGACTGAAAATTCGCCCTGTACCTTTTTCTCTTTCCATCATTCCATCATGACCAAAATGAACACATATTTCTCTCAATCTTTTTTTATTTTTATCATGCATGTTAATGGTGAATGGTGCGCCTAAATCCTCTTTCCTGTTATTTCTGCTTTTTTCCGCTCTTTTACGATCATCTTTCTTTTTACCTTTCATTGGTTTTGCCATAACGAATCCTCTTTGTGACTGTCATTCAATGTTTCAGTGACTTACTAAAAGTACACTAGTAATTGTGACTGTCATAATTTATAGAAAACTTAATGTTTTTGTGACGGTCACTAAAGTTTTAAAAAATTTTAGCAAATTTATTCCAGAAAATCACTGTGACCGTCACTAAGTCTAACTTTTTGATTGTTGTGACCGTCATAAGGTACGTATTGGAAGTTGTAAATCCCTAATCGCATCGTCGTGATGCATTACGATTAAGGATTAGTTATGCAACAAGATACATTTTTGACTCTCAAACAAGTTTTAGAAATCACTCAGGTTTCACGCGCGACCCTATATCGTTGGATAAAGGCAGGCGATTTTCCTGCGCAATATTCATTGACTGCATCTGGACGCTCGGTTCGTTGGAAAAGTAGCGAAATAGTTCAATGGTGTGAAAAATGCGTAAAAAAGGAGGGGCAATAATTATGTGGTTCTATAAGCCTGTTATAACCCCTTTATATGATGATATACAGAGTAATAGTGAACAAGTGAGTAATGGGGGTAGCTATGTCTACCCTTAAACCTAATATTGATAATTTGAAGAAATCAATTGCTATTCCTCATGAATTAGGTCATTACGAAATGATGCATAGAATTGATAAACTTAGTATTGTAGGTGATCTTGAAATTGATGATACCGATGAATTGTTCGATAGATTAAATAAGATGAAAGGCAGTCGTTTTTATTCAATTAGAAGAAGAAAAACGAAAAGTAAATATATTAAGAAACTTTATCGCTATCAAGTTAAGGTGAAAAACAAATATAATCCGAAGCAAGCATTTATGATCTATTATAAGCCGACGGAAATGGATTTTAAGAAAACAGATAAATATGAAGGAAGAGGTGCTGTTAGGTTTGAATTTAGTCCTCAACATTTTACTGTTGATGATATTAATAAATTAGTTCTTTATTTAGGAAAGAAGAAGCGCCTAGGTAAATATCTATATAAGTTATTGAAAAGCGCATGGGTGACTCGCATTGATTATGCTTTAGACATATATGATATGCGTCTCTCAGACTATCATATTGGTTTTAAGGGGGCATGTTGTGGCGAACGTTACTCAAGTGAAGGCGAGTTTCAAGGGCAACGGCTTGGTAGCAATAAATCAGAGTATCACGCCTCTTGCTATGAGAAGCTGGATGTTGGTGATGACTTAGACTCTCTTAGTGATGAAGAATTACAACTGATAATCACTAATTGGCGCGAAATACAGGATTACCGCCGCTTCCTACGCTTAGAAGTTCGTTATAAACCGAGATGTAAAGCGCTATTATTACGAGATATTCGCAATCTTCACAATTTGCTGGAACGTATTGGGTTCTATAAAAAGCCACTGTGTACCAAAGAAGGGGATTTAGATTGGGAGTTGTTACTGTCGGGCATGATATTACCTGAGCTACGCGATTATGTAAATAAAACCAACCCAAAGGAGGCTAAAAAGATCTTAAAACGTCTAGATAATAGATTGAAAAACAATCAAGTTGATCTTTTCGATAAAGATGAAATTTGGTGCGACTTTCATTTATTGGTTGAGAAGCTCGGCATTCTTGGAGTTCCAGCTCTTTGGCAGAAGAGTTTGCGTGAAGAGTGGGCTCGCAAACACGGTTATTAGTAGCCTGTATCACGGGTAATGGTGTTGGGTCGCTGCAGCGGTATGTGTGACGACTCAACATAATAATATATATATATATCAATGCTGGTTACCAGCATAACATCAAGTTTAGTAAGCATCATAAGCATAATGGCTGTGAATAATAACGCTATCTAATATGGGCTATAGCGTGGGGATATTGGGATTAGCTATTTTCGCCTAGACCGCGAGTTGTTCGTCTTAACGGATCGTTTTGAGTAGCTGGCACGGGTATTTGACGCTTTCTCGGTTTTTCTAATTACCTACTAAAAAATGGGGTTAGCGGTAACCCCACTAAAAAAGGTATTTGCGTAATTCAATTTACTATTAACAACATGGTAAATTGAAATGACAGCATATATCACCAAAGATAACATTCTTGTTACAGAAGCTACAGTCGAAGCCTATAAAGCGATTGTTCTGAGCGTTCCCTTTGATAATACCGTCGATCAACGTCAAAAACCTCAATATTACAGTGAAATTGCCTTATTCTTACAGCATATTATCTGTAGTGCGACGGTTAGCAAAAATACGAAGAAAAAAGCGAGGTTTAAAGGAAATAAAAAATGGACGTACTCTGTGCCATTTTCCGCTGAACTGGGGAAAGAGAAATTCCCTATGATTTTTAAGCAAAGTCGCGATTTAGGCATAGAACGCGGCTTAGAGTGCTTAGAACAAGCTAAAATTATTAAGATTATCCAACATAGTTATGGAACCCATAAGTGCCGAGAATTTGCTTTATCTAAAAGTGTCCTTAAAGCCTTATTTCCCGGTAAACGAAAGGATTATCTTAAACGTACAGATCGCTATACCTATTTGACGAATATTTTTGATAAACGTAAGAAACCCGAAACACTGTATGAATTGATGTTAAAAAGCTCTTATAATGTAAAGCCTCCTAAGCATAAAACATCGAAACGAACCATCGAAAATGTCAATTTTAGACAGCGTATTATCGGTGTGTATCAACAACTCGAAGCATTACCGATCAACCTTGATAAACTACAAGAATATTGTAATGACCATCCTACTGCAAAGAATAAGAGCTTTTATTTTAATTTTATCTCTCATTTGATGGAGGTAGGTGTCAAGGTGATGAGTGAAACGCCGCTAATCGTTGAGTATCGACAAGCGTATAAAACCGCCAAAGTGGGTAGCCGTTCTTTTGAGATAGGTACAGGCTTTCAATATTTACCCAGCAAGATGAAATGGGCATGTTTAGCCAATGGGTATAATTATGATATTAAAGGCTGTCAGTTAGCTATCGTAGAGCAAGAATTCAAGAAATATGGAATTAGCACTGATTCACTATCTGTACTAGAAACTGACTTTATTAAAGATACGCTAGGGGTCGATGATAATCTCGTTAAAACTATCCGCTACGGTACTATATTTAATGCTGGCTCTGTTAGTTTGTCAGCGAAGGGAAGTATGGTGAAAAAGCTACAAAAGCTCTATTCCAACGATTATGTATCAGAAATACTGGAACATTGGAAATTAGAGACAACAGAGCTACGCGAAAGCATAAATCAACTCATTGACGAGTATCTAAAAATAGGAAAGAAAAATAGGCATGGGCTTTCTGTCGTGAATGAGGTTGAGCAACCATTTAATACGACAAAGCGAAAAACAAAAAATGGGGAATGGAAAAAGTGGCGTCGTGATGTGATGCGACGTAAGTTACTTGCTCACATGATTCAAGGGCTAGAAAGCCGTGCAGTCTATGATTATGTGAGCTCGCACAACGGTGTTTGTGCGCTAGAACATGATGGATTTGTGAGTTTGCATGAGCTGTCTGATGGTGATTGGCAACACCCGTATTTGGATATAGTGTTGAAGCATGGTTGCTAGTGGTGAATCGAAATTAAAATTAGTTTTTGGGGAGTGGGCACTATCTCCATGCCACAGAATCATGCTTAATTAAGACACAGTTCTGTGGCATAAGCGGGAGTAGTTAACAACCATCAGTGTTGTTCAACGGGGGAGCAGTTATACCTCAAAACGTATTAGCAACAGGTAAGAAATCCTTACCTGTTGACTCACCTTTATCCCTTTAAAAGTTGTAACTCGTGATTGCAACAGCATTCTTATCACTATGAAGTCTATATAATATTCTAGCTAATAATTTACATCGTAAGGCAAGTACTATAATGACGCATATTTTGAAGGCAAAAATCAAAAACTTTAAGAAATTTCGAGAGTATGAGATTCATTTTGATCCCAAAAGAAATATTCTGGTTGGGGATAATGAAGCAGGAAAGAGCACTATATTGACGGCTATTGAACTTGTCTTGAGTGGTAGTAGAAGCAAGGTAGAGAGCTTGGGTATCGAAGCTTTGCTTAATGCCAGTGTTGTTTCAGAATTTCTAGCGGGTGAGAAGAATATAGACCGCCTTCCGAGTCTTCATATTGAGTTATTTCTAAACGAAGCGGATAACCCAGATCTCAACGGTAGAAACAATAGTGATGGAACTTATGCTGACGGGCTTCAATTGATCTGTGAGCCGAACGAAGAGTTAAGCACGGAGATACGGCAAGTTTTGGATACTGAAGGTGATAACTTTCCCTTCGAATTTTACGTTGCCAAGTTTATTACATTCAATGGGGACGCATACTCGAATTATCGGAAATTTTTGCGTTTTTTGTCTATTGATAGCACTCAAATTAACAACGAGTACGCAAACAGTCAGTATGTAAAAGCCATGTATGAAGCTACTGTGGAGCAATCTGTCCGTTACAGTCTAATGAATGAATATAGACAACAAAAAAATGCCTTCAGGGATACTCAACTAAATGTGATTAATGATAATTTAGAGGGATACGATTTTGCTATTCGCTCTGGCTCAAAGTTCAATTTGGAAACTGACCTAACCCTAACAGAGGAAGGCATTCCTATTGAAAATCGTGGAAAAGGAAAGCAGTGCTTTATAAAAACTGCGTTTGCATTGAGAGAGCGTGATGAAGGCAAGAGAATCGATGTCTTGTTACTAGAAGAACCTGAGAACCACCTTAGCCACACTAACATGTATAAGCTGATTAGTCAGGTAGAGAAATCACATGATAATCAGGTGATAATTGCAACCCATAGCAGTCTAATTAGCTCTAGATTAGATTTAAGAAAGTCGATTTTGCTGAATAGTGCAGCAACCAGACCTGCTACCTTGACAGATCTCACGAGGGATACAGCTAAGTTTTTTGCGAAAGCCCCTAATCATAACATCTTAGAGCATGTCCTTTCTGAAAAAGTAATTCTTGTTGAGGGGGATGCTGAATATATTCTGATGGAGTGCTTATACGAGCGAACTAAAGGCCATCCACCAAGCGAAGATGGAGTTCATATCATCTCAGTCGGTGGTACTAGCTTTAAACGATATATGGAAGTTTCTAAGTTATTGAATATTAGGACCGCGGTGATCCGTGATAATGACAGTGACTATCAAAAAAACTGTATAGATAATTATCATGATTATCAGTCAGACTGTATAACTGTGTGCTCAGACACAGATAACACAAGAACAACTTTTGAAATATGCATGTATCAAGATAATAAAGAAATCTGCGACGACTTATTTTCCGGTGGGGGGATACAATTAACACCGCAACAGTATATGCTGAATAACAAAACTACTGCAGCACTTAGGTTACTTGAGGAGAAGGCGAATGAAGTCGCTGTACCTCCATACATTAAAGAGGCCGTTGAATGGGTAAGCGAGTAGTACTAGCAGTTGCAGGATCGGGCAAAACACAACATATAATTGATCAATTGGACATAAATAGTCGTGCGTTGATTATTACTTATACTGTAAATAATACTACTAATCTAAAGAAACGTATTTTAAAAAAATTTGGAGTAATGCCTAAAGGTGTACGTGTTTACACTTATTTTTCATTCCTAATATCGTTCTGCGTGCGACCAATTGTTGGTAATGACATGAAGATAAAGGGGGTTAGCTATAGTGATCCGCCTAGATTTGCGAAACGCAACACTCATGAACATTACGTTAGTCAAGGAGACCGGCTTTACCATAACCGTATTGCGAAGATGATGATGGATTGTGATGGTGTATCTGACATCTCTGAGCGTATTAAAAAGTATTTTGATTTCTTCTGCGTAGATGAAGTTCAAGATTTCGCAGCTAATGATTTTAATTTACTTTGTCAGTTGTCGAAAATGGATGTGGAGATATTATTCGTTGGTGACTTTTTCCAACATACTTTTGATACTAGCAGAGATGGTAATATTCAAAAAAACTTACATAACCACTATGAAGCATATCTTACCAAGCTCAAAGATTCTGGATACACAATCGACTTAGATACACTCTCCCACAGCTATAGATGTAGCCCTACAGTTTGTAGATTTGTTACCGAACAAATTGGCATCACAATAAGCTCCCATCGACAAGATGAGGTCAATATTGCCCTAATTGACGATAATGAGCATGTTAAGAGACTATTCTCCGACGACTCTATCGTTAAATTGTTTTTTAAAGAAAGCTACAAGTATCTTGGAAGGACTGATAATTGGGGAAATACAAAAGGCTTGGATGATTTCGCTGACATCTGCATAGTTCTAAACCCAACCACATTCACAGCCTATAAAAAAGGACGATTGGCTACGTTGGCACCTTCGACGTTAAATAAGCTATACGTAGCTTGTACAAGAGCTAAAGGTAATGTGTATTTTGTTTCACAACGTTTGTTAGACGAGTATAAATGTTAAACCAAGAATACAGTAAGATGCCTAATTTGTGCCCCCGCAGGTTTACATAAAACGTTTTAACCAGTGTGTCGCTGTTGCATCCACCTGTTGAACTCAGAGCTCAAACCTGACTTTTGAAAACTATTTGAGGGCACTTTAGTGCAAAAAGTAGTTTTTAACCTTTATAATTTTACACCATGTAAGAACAAGTTATGTCTTCGCTGTTCTCCCTCACTGCTAACTACATTAAAAAATCCTCTGCTTACATTATCAGAAATATCAATAATGCGTTTTAATGCCGAAAGAGTCTTAAATTGCTGGCTAGTTAAATTTACCTTATCAAGCGCTAATTGTTCATCATTTACATCTTTTAAGTAAGAAAAATACTTACCCAAAAATCCCGCGATAACGTCAGATAGTTGAATAGCCTCTGAGTTGTGGGATTTAACGAACTCATGATTATGTATTGGCATATCATTGTCAGTTAACGGGAAATTTTTAACATCACCTTGAATGCTTTTTTCTTCATCAAAGATATGAATGGAATTTTTAAATAAAAATAAGTTTCTTAAATAAAACACCATAAAGCTATCGATCAGTTCTCGACCATGAAATCCCGATATAAACGGTAGTTTTTCGACTTTCAGAGATTCTTTAATCAAATTTTCGAGTACACTAGCTTGAACATTTGGCAGCATACAACTGTACATGCATGTAAAATCAATAAGCCATCTGCAAAACACATGAATTTTTTCTTCTGGAATATCTGGGTAGTTAAACTCATATAGAGCATTAAGGAAAACAGCAGAATTGCTATTAGCAAGCTCATAGAAATCGCTCTTAAGTGACATGTGATTCACAATATAAAAAGGATGATGTAACTCATCAATAATAGAATCAATAATGTCAATAACAGACCAGTATACGATATTAAGATTAAAATAATGGATGTAGAATTTATTTTCGATGAGCCAGTTTAGAATAATTAAAATCTTATCAGATTTAAGCATGTTTAAAAAATTACCCTTAGCAACATGCTTTAGCTTTAGCTCATGGGTGCTTTTTTGAAGATTAATCATCTGAAATAGGGTTGAATAATCACAGCTAGTGTTTCGCCCTTTATGCAGAATGCCTGCAAGGATAAAATTATCTGCCTTGTTAACATTAAAGCCAGAATCTTTTAAATATAATTTTCGGATGTTATTCGTCTCATCATAATAAAATGTATAGACTTCATCAGTATTTTGAAGACCATTATGCTGGATGAGCATCTCTCTAAGTTTATTGACATCCATTTCATTCCCCTTTATGAAATTTTTGAAAGAAGGTCTACTTCAGTAATCACCATATAACTCACTAAATTTTAGATAAGTTATACCAGCATATGACAAGTTATCATAACTTTACTTTGTATGCTGTAATTGGTGGAGTACTACTTAAGTGATGACCACAGGACAATGTTAAGGCATAAATATCAAATAGAGATTGTGGCAGCTTTTTAAATATCCCTAAATAATTTAGAAATATCTGCAGTAGATTGTGAACAGGTTTTAAGCTAGCCTAATAGCTCAAGGTAGACGGAAATGAAGTGACATTGTGCTGTAAAATTTTTAACTAGAAAAGTGATCTATGTTGCCATATAAACCAATGATGATAAAATGCACTATCGCCAGTTTGAAATGAGACTACCATGAAAAAGAATGAATTAATTCAAGTAACAAGACCAACTCGTACTCAACTCATTCGATCGGTAGCAACCTCTACAGCTATTGAAACAGGGCAGGAGTCTCGTCGCCTTGAAGAAGAGATGAAGGCTAAGCGTGAGAAGTTTGGACACTTGAAACTGGCGATTTAGTTTTCTTTTAAGGCTTCATTAACCCAATATTTCATGGGTTCATAGTTAAGGTTTAACCCTGCGTGGATTGCTGCGATGTACTGCTCGGGGTGTTGAGTCCAACTTTCATAGTCTAATGGCTGGAAACCTGCTTGTACTGCCATCACATCCGCGAGTAAACGCGATAAGCGCCCATTACCCTCCCTAAACGGATGTATCAGAATTAATTCCACATGTACTGTTGCAATAGCTTCTATGACTTGTTCTCGGCTCATACTGGTGCAGGGTGTGTACTTCGCTAGAAACTCTTTTTCAAATTGAGCAAGTAACTTTGCAACACGACCCGCAGGGGCAAACATAAAGCCACCCTTGCTAATATTCACCGTACGTAACTGACCAGCCCACTCGTAAACATTCCCTAACCATTGGCGGTGCCAACGCTGAATAAGTGATACGGTAATTTGCTCAGTGGGAAATTGTTCTTCAAAAATGACTTGATACAGTTTTTCTAACAGGACAAGCTCAGCATCATTGATATCATCAATGTTTGAAAGCCCTAGCTTGTTAGCTAGCACTTCTTCATCAGAACCATCAGCAAATTTTCCTTCGCTGTTAAACACATCGTATTTATTCATATAAGCGTGTTCTTGTGGTGTGGGTATGAATTTTGTACGTTATAATGCTAAAAACATCAAATAAATAATAACTACCTATAAATCAAAGGATTAATTAAGTGTAGGTTAAATTATAGGTTTTGCTGAAAAATTAATAAATATCGTTATATTTCAAAGCTAACACACCCATGCATCATGATTTTGATTCTAGGTTGGCCTGTTTTACCCAAATATCAAGTTTATCAGCCCAATCTTGCATCATGATTTTGCGCTCTTCAAGATAAGTTGCATGATTATATGAACGTCTAACGCTATTTGAGTCCATATGGGCTAATTGTGCTTCGATAGCATCAGGTCGATATCCTAACTCATTTAATCGTGTGCTGCCTGTTGTACGTGTCGCATGAGGGCTATATATACCACTCCAACCTCTCGTTTTAAGAAATTGCCTTAGCGAGTTAGTAGACATTGGTTTATGGCAAGAATCACGACCGGGAAATAAATGTTTGCGGTTACCAGTAAAACCATAAAGAGATCTTAGAATCGTAATAGCTTGTGTAGGCAGAGGAACAATATGTTCTCTTCGTGCTTTCATACGCTCAGCTGGGATAGTCCAAAGTGCATTATCAAGATCGAATTCAGACCATTCAGCCTCAGCGACTTCAGATGGACGAGAAAGCGTCCACCACATTAACCACATACAATAGTTCAGTTGAAAGGTGCCACGGCTATTATCAAAGTTATTGAGTAGTTGACCTATTTGATCCGTAGTGAGGGCTTTTTTATGTTGTGTTTTGTTTGCTGGGAGAGCTTTTCTTATTGCCCATACTGGATCACTATCAGCTCTTAATGTGGCAACAGCAAATTCAAAAATCGAGGATATAGTCCGCTTAGCTTCAGCAGCAACTGTTGGAGCACCTCTTTGAACCTCACGTTGCAATATTTTGAGAATATGGTGAGATGTAATTTCTCTTATTGGTAATGTGCCGATAGAAGGAAATACAATGCGCTCCAACATATCAAGGCGACGGTATTTGGTCACATCAGCCCAATCTTTCATTTGCAACCATTCCTTTGCGATGATTTGAAATGTATTTGCAGATTCGTTCGCTTTTCTAATCTTATCTAGTTGCTTAGCTTGTGTTGGATTAATTCCTTCTGATACGAGTTTTCTGGCATCATCACATTTAGATCTGGCTTCAGCTAGTGTTACCAATGGGTAGTTGCCCAATGCAAGCATGCTTGATTTTCCATTTATTTGAAAACGGAATCGCCATGCTTTTTTACCATTAGGTTTCACTTCAAGGTACAAACCGTTGAAGTCATTGATTCGATAAAGTTTTTCTTTAGGTTTTGCAGTTCGGCATTTTGTATCAGTAAGCATAATGAGTTCAACGAGTTATGTAAGTTGATATTATTATACTCACTTAAAAAGGGAAGATAAATAAATTGTACTCAGTTGCGTACTCATTTAATCGCGAGCTTTTATGAAACTTAATGAGACATAAAAAAGCATAAAACCCAGTTAATGTCATGAATTTTATGCTATTTTCTTATTAAGTGATACTTTGTGAAACAGTATGAGACTAGAGTGTAGGCTTACACATTAAACAAGAAGTTCAGCACATCGCCGTCTTTAACGATATAGTCTTTACCTTCTGCGCGCATTTTACCGGCTTCTTTTGCGCCTTGCTCACCACGGTACTGGATAAAATCATCAAATGCGATAGTTTGCGCACGGATAAAGCCTTTTTCAAAGTCAGTATGGATTTTACCTGCGGCTTGTGGTGCCGTTGCACCGACAGGGATAGTCCATGCACGCACTTCTTTCACCCCAGCAGTAAAATAAGTTTGCAGGTTTAATAACTGATAGCCGGCACGAATAACACGGTTAAGACCCGGTTCTTCAATACCTAAATCAGCCATAAACTCATCGCGCTCTTCGTCTTCAAGTTCTGCAATATCAGACTCAATCGCTGCACAGACGGGAACAACTACAGAGCCTTCGGCTTCTGCAATTTTATACACCACATCTAAGAAGGGATTATTTTCAAAACCATCTTCATTAACGTTAGCAATGTACATCGTTGGCTTTAATGTTAAGAAGCTCAAGTAGCGGATAGCGGCTTTATCTTCATTAGATAACTCTAATGTACGCAACATACCTGCTTGCTCTAGGTGCGGCAAACATTTTTCTAATGCTTCTAATTCTGCTTTTGCGTCTTTATCGCCACCTTTTGCGCGTTTTTGGACACGATGGATAGCGCGCTCACAGGTATCAAGGTCAGCAAGTGCTAATTCAGTATTAATGACTTCAATATCTGCGGCAGGGTCAACTTGGCCTGCAACGTGGATGATATTGTCATTTTCAAAACAACGAACAACGTGGCCAATGGCTTCGGTTTCACGGATATTCGTTAAAAATTGGTTACCTAGGCCTTCACCTTTAGATGCCCCTTTGACTAAGCCCGCGATATCCACGAACTCCATCGTAGTTGGTAAAATACGCTGTGGCTTCACAATTTCAGCTAATTGATCAAGACGTGGGTCTGGCATTGGCACAACACCCGTGTTTGGTTCAATTGTACAGAAAGGGAAGTTGGCTGCTTCGATGCCGGCTTTGGTCAATGCATTAAACAGAGTGGATTTACCCACGTTAGGCAGACCAACGATACCGCATTTAAAACCCATATGTTTCTCACCTTAATAGCGAGGGGCAGACATACGCTGCACCCAATGTTTAGAAATTGGCGCTGATTATACACAAAAAGTCGATTCGGATGAAATGAACTCTTATGCAGTTGCTTTGAAGCCATGTAGACGATTGATGGCTTTGTCCATTCCGTCTGCTAGCAGAATATCTGTACACCTAGCCGCTTCATCAATTGCATCATCAATGAGTTTTTGCTCAGATAACGGTGGCTTACCCAAAACAAAGCCAACCACTTTGTTTTTATCACCCGGGTGGCCAATACCTATGCGTAAACGATAAAAATTCGGGTTATTGGCGAATTTACTTTGAATATCTTTCAACCCATTGTGGCCGCCATTGCTGCCCCCTAATTTCATTTTAGCTACACCGGGGGGTAAATCGAGTTCATCATGGGCGACTAAAATTTCATCGAGATTGATGCGATAAAAATTGGCTATAGCGGCAACCGACTTACCACTTAGGTTCATAAATGTGGTTGGAACCAGCAGACGGATGTCATTACCGCCCATATTAATACGTGCGGTATAACCAAAAAACTTTGCTTCTTCTTTCAATGGCTGATTATGGCGCTCAGCCAGTAAATCAACATACCATGCACCTGCATTATGGCGCGTTTGTGCATATTCAGCACCCGGATTGGCAAGTCCAACAATTAACTTAATTTTGCTCACGGTGGTGATTTCACTATCAGTTATGAAAATAATGCCCTAGTTTACCTTGTGAAATGCAGGATGTACAAAATTGTGATGGATAAAGTAACTATGATTATAATTGCTTAATAAACTATTCGGGTTTTCTGATTTTTTGATGAAAAGCATTTTTTGTACAGATATTCTTGCTAACTTCCTTCCTTGTGATGTCTATCGCAAAAAATTTTACTTAATGCACTATAATCATTACATAAATATAAAGTATGACCGAATTTATTTACACATGCTTGCTTATCAGTTTACTGGTACTGGAGGTATATATGAAACGGAAAAGCGCTCATCTTCTTGGTAATGTCTTCATGGGAATCGGAATGGTGTTGATGATCGGGAGTATCGGTGTCAACTTATTCTCTCATATCGTTAACTTAGGCCTTTCAGAACTTATCACGAACGGTTCCTTATTCGGCATTTTTATCGGTGCGATGGTATGGTTAGTCGGTGCTAGGATCGGCGGCCGTGAAAAAGTTGCAGACCGTTACTGGCAATTGAAACAACAATATCATTCACGCAGAGATAATCACCGCTATCCATAACATAAATAGTCTAGAGCAATTAATTGCTGATAATGGTGAACGAGTTTGATAATTAGGCATTAAGAAGAGTGAAATCCCAAAGAATTTTGCTCTTTTGTCGTGAATATTGTTAGTTATTTTAGATGGCTATTTTTGTCGTTTCATAATGTGAAATCACCACTATGATCGGTGATAAAATATAAAAATGAGCCCCAGTGGCTTTTTCTGCCAAAATCATAAAGCCCCTGCAAATGACATTGCAGGGGCTTATATTTTTTTGTGACTTTTTCATCACGGTTGAACGCTAAAATCCAATATTGGAGAATTAGTGTTCAAACATTGCTGAAATTGACTCTTCGTTACTAATACGACGGATAGCTTCAGCTAACATACCTGAAAGCGTTAAGGTGCGAACATTGCTCAGCGCTTTGATTTCAGGAGAAAGAGGAATAGTGTCACAAACAATGACTTCATCAATGACTGAATTTTTGATGTTGTCTACAGCATTACCTGAGAAAATCGGGTGTGTAGCGTATGCAAATACACGCTTCGCACCACGTTCTTTCAGTGCTTCTGCTGCTTTACACAGCGTACCACCGGTATCAATCATATCGTCCACTAAGATGCAATCACGACCTGAAACATCACCAATGATATGCATGACTTGAGAAACGTTCGCACGTGGGCGGCGTTTGTCAATAATGGCCATATCGGTGTCATTCAGGAGTTTTGCGATAGCTCTAGCACGTACCACGCCGCCGATGTCTGGAGATACAACGATTGGGTTTTCCAAATTCTTCTGTAACATATCTTCCAGAAGAATAGGGCTACCAAATACATTATCCACAGGAACATCAAAGAAGCCCTGGATCTGCTCTGCGTGTAAATCGACAGTGAGCACACGGTCTACACCTACACTTGACAGAAAATCGGCAACAACTTTAGCGGTGATTGGTACACGGGCAGAACGTACGCGACGATCCTGTCTTGCATAACCGAAGTAAGGGATAACAGCGGTAATACGACCAGCAGATGCACGGCGTAGGGCATCGACCATAACAACCAGTTCCATCAGGTTATCGTTGGTTGGTGCACAAGTTGACTGGATGATAAAAATATCACCACCGCGAACATTTTCATTAATTTGAACACTGACTTCGCCGTCGCTAAAACGACCAACAGCCGCGTCTCCAAGATTAGTGTAAAGGCGGTTAGCAACACGTTGTGCTAGTTCCGGTGTAGCGTTACCAGCAAAAAGCTTCATATCGGGCACGAGAAAAACCTCAGGCTTGCGTCCAGAGAGATATTGTTGACCAACAGCGACAAGGCTTATTGGTGCAATACACGGGTTATCCCAGCGCGGAACTTGTGCAGTGGGGAAACGTTAACGCCTTGAGCGACGAACCCTTGCACCCACGATGGGGCTTTATTTAACACCTGCAGGGCATCCGCTTGTGTTTCAAATTCAGAAAAAACACATGCGCCTGTTCCTGTAAGGCGAGACGGAGCATATTCTAACAGCCAAGAAACAAGCTGTTCAACCTCACGAAAACGTTTTCTTGCGATTGGTTCGCAGTCATTTGCGTACGGAGCCAGTAATAATGCGGCTAGGGAGCGTTTTGGAGAATTTCGATTTAATTGTGGATCTGTGAAGATCATCGGGGTTGATATTTCAATTCCGGGATGAGCCACCAAATACCATTTCTCTTTAGGGGAAGCTTTGGTTAAAATATCACCAACCCCTTCGGCAAAAGCTGCATGCCCACGAACAAACACAGGAACATCTGCTCCTAATGATGCGCCTAATTGCGCAAGGACTTCATCAGAAATCTGTGTTTTCCAGTGTTCGTTAAGCGCAATTAAGGTAGTTGCTGCGTTTGATGAGCCTCCACCAATACCACCGCCCATTGGTAATATTTTATGAATACGGACATCGGCACCTAGTGGGCCACTGTGTTGCAACGTATCGCGGCAATAGGATTGTAATAATCTAGCAGCCCGTAAAATTAGGTTTTTTTCGGGGGGAACCCCTTGCATATCCGTCAATAAATTCAACTGGTCGTCATCACGTGTTGTGATAGTGATTTCATCGCCATAATCGACAAATTGAAATAGAGTTTGTAACTCGTGATAGCCATCAGGGCGTTGGCCGGTGATGTACAAAAAAAGATTTAATTTTGCCGGAGAAGGCCATGTTAACGTCATTTTTTCAGTGTCCAACTATCCATTTTCAATTTGATAAGTCTATCCCCTTGGCGTAACTCGAGATAGTTTGGCAGCATTGGTGTTGTTTTGCTGTCATAGGAAATATAGTTGAGCTGCCATGTTTCACCATTGCTTTTAAACGTAACACTTTTTAGCAAGTGGTTTTCATCTAAGGTGAAATCTGTTGCACGTCCGGGCGAGCCAGTTAACCAAGCGGTTAGGTCATCAATTGGGATTTCCATACCAGTGAGCTGATAAATCAACTCGCTCGGCACGTCACTCATATGGGTTTGACCATCTTTGGTAGTTAATCGAGCTAAATCAGGTTCAACGGTAAGTTCAAGTTCGCGGCTACCTAATGGGTTGGTTAACAATAAACGGTATTTTTCCGGTGTATATTGTTGCCAGAAAAACTTAGCGTACGTTTTTGTTTCTCCTCCGTTATAGGCAAAGGAGCCACGTGTTTGGTAGTCACGTAACTGACTTAATTCTTGTTGATGTGCTTTCCACTTAGCATCCGATGCGGAGCTGGTTCCTTTCGTGGTTGTTTGTGACGTTGTCACGCAAGCAGTTAGCAAGACGCATGAAAGTGGTAAGAGGCGAAAAAAGTGCTTATTTATGTGCATAAACGGTAAAGCTTGAGTTAATTGCATATCAAATCTCAAAGTTGTATTGGGCGCTGATAGCAGTCTCTATTGAGTTACTTGCATTTAAAGAGGTTTAGTTTAGCGCGATATGGCTATCTGAGTCATCTATTGCACTCGATGATATACCTAACCGATAAAAATCTGTAAGTGATTTACTGTTTGTATACAAATAACATAGTGCATTGACAGCGGGAATGGTTTTCTAAAGTGGCTATTAAACCAATCCAAGCTCGTCACCATTTGCTTTCTGTGCGAAATAATTGCATCCTCTATGCATCTTATCGCAGTTAATTTATCATTGTTAATAATGATATGGCTGATAATCAGTTTTATATAGTATAAATAAACGATAAAATTACGATCAGTTTTGACTGATAAAATCGCTATTACGTCTGTTATTTCGGTTTATTTTTTGGCATGGGTCATCTTTCTGAAGGATAGGCTTATGCAAACCGTAGAAAGAGAGACGCGGATCATCTACAATAGAACAATATAAATAACAGTATTGCAAAATTGGTAGGAAATACCCATCGAGCATGACTGAAAATAATTAGCACTGTAAGCAATGTGAGCAAGTCGTAAAGCACAATGACCTTATTAGCCTTAGGCATCAACCATAAAACAGCACCAGTAGCCCTGCGTGAGCGGGTGACTTTTGGTCCTGAAAAAATTGACCATGCACTTGAGGAACTTCTCAAACAGCCTCAAGTGAATGGTGGCGTTGTGCTGTCTACCTGTAATAGAACTGAGCTTTACTTGAGCCTTGAATCGCAAGAACAAGCTCAAGAACAGCTAGTAAAATGGCTGTGTGATTTTCATGGTATAACCCAAAAAGATTTACAACCGAGTCTCTATTGGCACCAAGACGACCGCGCGGTGAGTCACCTAATGCGTGTCGCTAGTGGCTTGGACTCACTTGTTTTGGGTGAACCACAAATATTAGGGCAAGTAAAAAAGGCGTTTGCGCTTTCACAAGGTAACCACTCGTTATCGAGCGAGCTTGAGCGTCTTTTCCAGAAATCGTTTTCTGTTGCAAAACGTGTGCGCACAGAAACCGATATTGGCGCGAATGCAGTTTCTGTTGCATTTGCGGCTTGTACACTTGCTCGCCAAATATTTGAATCACTCAAACATTTAAACATCTTGTTAGTGGGTGCAGGGGAAACAATTGAGCTTGTGGCGCGTCATTTACGTGAACATGGCGTACAAAAAATGATGATAGCTAACCGAACACGTGAACGGGCGGAGTTATTGGCCAATGAGGTCAATGCACAAGTCATTTCGTTATCGGATATTGATAACCGCTTAGCAGAAGCGGATATTGTCATTAGTTCAACGGCAAGTCCTTTACCCATCATAGGGAAAGGGATGGTCGAGCGGGCAATGAAAATACGTCGTAGTAAACCGATGTTATTAATTGATATTGCCGTTCCTCGAGATATCGAACAAGATGTTGAAAAATTAAGAGATGTTTATCTCTATACTGTGGATGATTTGGAATCTATCATTGCACAGAACCTTGCTCAGCGAAAAGCTGCAGCCGTTGAAGCTGAATATATTGTTGAGCAAGAAAGTAGCCACTTTATGGATTGGTTGCGCTCACAAGCGGCAGTGTCTACAATTCGCGATTATAGAGAACAAGCTGAGGCCATTCGGGCAAACATGACTGAAAAAGCGTTGACCGCTATCCGTCAAGGCGCAGACCCTGAGCAAGTGATCATGCAATTATCGCAACAATTAACCAACCGCCTTATTCACGCTCCAACCAAATCTTTGCAGCAAGCTGCAGGTAATGGGGATGTCGAGCGTCTAAATCTACTTAGGGACAGCCTAGGGCTGGACCATCAATAACCACATTTTAATCATAGGTCTTATATAACGAATGAAGCCTTCTATTGTCGCAAAACTAGAAGCATTACAAGAACGCTACGAAGAAATTGAAGCGCACCTTGCTGATGCAGGTGTAATTGCCGATCAAGACCGTTTTCGTGCTTTATCAAAAGAATATGCCCAATTATCTGATGTCGCTAAATGCTTTAGTGCATGGCGCACAGTACAGGATGACATAGAAACAGCTGAAATGTTGTTAGACGATCCTGAAATGAAAGAAATGGCTCAAGAAGAGCTTAAAGAAGCCAAAGGGCGCAATGAAGAGCTCGAACAGCAATTACAATTGTTGCTGCTTCCGAAAGATCCTGATGATGAATATAACTGTTTCGTTGAAATCCGTGCGGGTGCTGGGGGAGACGAAGCGGCAATTTTTGCGGGTGATTTATTCCGTATGTATAGCCGTTATGCAGAAAACAACCGCTGGCGCGTTGAATTAATGAGCACGAGCGATGGCGAACATGGCGGTTTTAAAGAAGTCATCGCGAAAATTTCCGGTGATAGCGTTTATGGTCGCTTAAAATTTGAGTCAGGTGGTCATCGTGTTCAACGTGTTCCCGAAACGGAATCTCAAGGCCGTATTCATACATCCGCTTGTACTGTAGCGATTTTACCTGAGCTGCCAGAAGCTGAATTACCTGAAATCAGCCCTGCGGATTTACGTATTGATACTTTCCGCTCATCGGGTGCGGGTGGGCAGCACGTTAACACCACCGATTCCGCAATACGTATTACCCATATTCCGACAGGCATTGTTGTTGAGTGCCAAGATGAACGTTCACAGCATAAAAACAAAGCGAAAGCGATGTCTGTATTAGGTGCGCGTATTCGCCAAGCCGAAATGGATAAACGCCAAGCTGCAGAAGCATCTGAACGTCGTAATCTGCTAGGTTCTGGTGACCGTTCTGACCGTATTCGTACCTATAATTTTCCGCAAGGTCGAGTAACTGACCACCGTATTAACTTAACGTTATACCGTTTGGATGAAGTGATGGAAGGAAAATTGGATTCACTTATCCAACCTATCATCAATGAATACCAGGCAGACCAACTTTCTGCGTTGTCTGAGCAGGAATAATGCAGTATATCGAATGGGTCAAGCAGGCAGTCAATCGGCTGTCTGCAAGTGACAGCGCGAAGCGAGATGCTGAAATTTTACTGGAGCATGTCACAGGTCGCAGCCGTACCTATCTTTTTGCATTTGGTGAGACAGAACTCAATGCTGAAGAATGCCAACAAGCTGAATGTCTTTTGCAACGCCGTGAGAAAGGTGAGCCTATTGCCTATATTATCGGTGAACGTGAGTTCTGGTCCCTTCCTCTTTACGTCTCTCCTGCGACATTAATACCTCGGCCAGATACCGAATGCATTGTTGAACAAGCCTTATCCAGGTTAACAGAGCAAAAAAATCAAATTTTAGATTTAGGTACTGGGACTGGGGCAATTGCACTAGCCTTGGCATCTGAAATGCCGCAAAGCCAGGTTATCGGTGTTGATTTTAACCCTGATGCAGTTGTTTTAGCACAACGAAATCAGCAGCGCTTGAATATTTCAAATGTCAATTTTATACAAAGTAATTGGTTTGCTTCACTATCAATTCAACAATTTGATATGATTATCAGTAATCCACCCTATATTGATGAAAATGATACGCATCTCAGCGAAGGTGATGTGCGATTTGAGCCATTAACCGCTCTAGTGGCTAAGAATGAAGGCTTAGCTGATTTAATGCATATCATTCAAGAATCTAAAAAATATCTTAAAAATCAAGGGTGGTTGCTTCTTGAGCATGGCTGGACACAAGGTCTTGTAGTGCGTGATTTATTTGAAGTACATGGGTACACCAAAATTGAGACCTGTCTTGATTATGGTGGAAGAGAGCGAATTTCACTCGGTCAATGGAATGGTTAAGTGGCATAGCAGTGGGAATGTAATGAAAACCATAGCGAATATAGAATTTAATCAACTCCCTTTAAGTGAAGGGATCATGACTGTTTCACAATGTATCCGTCATGATTTCCCGCTGATGAAAGTGCAAGCTCAGTTAGATAGCTTAGTCTCATCGGCCAAGTCTCGTATCGATTTAACCGCTGATAACGAAACAAAAATTCAGCAATTGGCCTCACTTTTTTACCAAGAGTGGTCATTTGGCCCAGCTGAAGGGATCTATTTGTTATCGGATATGCTGTGGCTAGACAAAGTATTGTCATCTAAGCAAGGTACGCCAGTAACACTCGGTGCTATTTTTTTATATATTGCCGAACGCCTTGATATTGCGATTTATCCCGCTATTTTCCCTACTCAATTATTATTTATTAGTGAAAGAAATGATGGCAGCCAATGGGTTATTAACCCTGTAAATGGCGAGTCTTTATCATTACACACGTTAAATTTGTGGCTCAAAGGAACCGTTGATCCTTTTTCTGAATTTTACTACGACCAACTTGAGACAGCAGAAAACAGCATTGTTATTCGTAAAATTTTTGACACACTCAAAGCTGCATTAATGGAAGAAAAAAAGATGGAGTTAGCGTTACGGGTTTGTGAAACGCTTTTGACTCTTGATCCTGAAGACCCTTACGAAATTCGTGACAGAGGGTTAATTCTTGCACACTTAGATTGTAATCATGTGGCATTGAGCGATCTCAATTATTTTATTGAACATTGCCCAGAAGACCCTGTCTCTGAAATGATTAAAATACAAATTTATTCGCTGGATAACCATCCAGTCGTATTACATTAATTAACATACAGGCCGATTTTCCTGTTTCAATATTAAAGGTAAGAGTATGCAACAGAAAGTAGTCAATATTGGTGATATCAATGTCGCGAACGACTTGCCGTTTGTGTTATTTGGTGGGATGAATGTATTAGAATCTCGCGATATGGCGATGAAAGTGTGTGAGCATTATGTCACAGTGACACAAAAGTTGGGGATTCCTTACGTATTTAAAGCGTCATTTGATAAAGCTAACCGCTCATCAATTCACTCTTACCGTGGTCCAGGTCTTGAAGAAGGAATGAAAATATTCCAAGAGTTGAAACAAACATTTGGCGTAAAAATCATTACGGATGTTCATGAGCCAGCACAAGCAGCCCCTGTTGCCGAAGTCGTTGATGTCATTCAATTACCAGCGTTCTTAGCTCGTCAAACGGACTTAGTTGCAGCAATGGCTAAAACAGATGCGGTAATTAATATCAAAAAACCTCAGTTTATCAGCCCAGGGCAAATGGGAAATATCGTTGAGAAATTTATCGAAGGTGGTAACGATAAAATTATTCTTTGCGACCGTGGCGCAAACTTTGGTTATGACAACCTAGTTGTTGATATGCTTGGCTTTAATGTCATGGTTCAAGCATCAAAAGGCTGTCCTGTCATTTTCGACGTAACCCACGCATTGCAATGCCGCGACCCATTTGGTGCCGCATCTGGTGGTCGTCGTGGTCAAGTTGCTGAGCTGGCAAGAGCGGGAATGGCGGTTGGGATCGCAGGGTTATTTCTTGAAGCCCATCCAGACCCAGACAACGCGCGTTGCGATGGCCCATCAGCATTACCATTGGATAAGCTAGAACCATTCTTAAAGCAAATGAAAGCAATCGACGAAGTTGTAAAAAGCTTCCCTGAGTTAGATACAAGTCGCTAAGTTAGACGGTTTATGCAGCTCACCGAAGTCGTTTCTATGTTCGGCGCTGATTTACAGCGCCGATATGGTGAAAAAATTTATAAAATTACCTTACATGGTGGTTTTAATTGCCCAAACCGTGATGGCACCCTTGGGCGAGGCGGCTGCACCTTTTGTAATGTGGCCTCTTTTGCCGATGAAAGCCAATCTTCTAAAACCATCAGTGAACAAATTCACCAACAGATTACCCGAATTTCCCGCGCAAAACGTTATTTAGCTTATTTCCAAGCCTATACCAGTACTTACGCAGAAGTGAGTCTGCTAAAACAGCTCTATGAAGATGCTTTACAACAGGCTGATATTATTGGTTTATGTGTTGGAACGCGCCCTGATTGTGTTCCTGACGCGGTATTATCTTTATTGAGTTGTTATCAGCAACAAGGTTATGAAATATGGCTTGAGCTAGGTTTACAAAGTGCTCATGATAAAACGCTACATCGTATTAATCGCGGCCATGGTTTTGATGCATACCAACAAACAACGCAAAAAGCGCGTAGTCTTGGATTAAAAGTTTGTACGCATTTGATTTGTGGGCTACCCGGTGAAAATGCCCAAATGAATATGCAAACATTGGATAAAGTACTTGAGTGTGGAACGGATGGCATCAAACTTCACCCGTTACATATTGTTGAAGGTAGTGTAATGGCAAAAAGTTGGCGAGCAGGGCGCTTGGCAACACTTTCTCTTGATGAATATACCCAAATTGCCGGTGAAATGGTGCGTCATACACCAACTGACATTGTCTACCACCGTATTAGTGCCAGTGCAAGAAAACCTACGTTACTCGCCCCGAGCTGGTGTGAAAACCATTGGGTAGGAATGAATAACTTATATCAATACTTCTTAAAATGGGGTGGCCAAGGCTCTGCGCTTTGACTTCTTTAATGAGAATAATTATGAAATCAAACTCTTATAAAGCTATTATCGTTTCATCCCTCATTACGTTTTCTTTTCAAGCTACCGCTCAACTTGATATTACCCCTGAAGATAAACAAAAATTTGTACAAACTCATCAAAAAGCAACGAAGAAAGATACCCTTGCTCAGTATCAGCTGGCTCAAATGTATTTTTCCGGTTTAGGTGTTCTACAAAATCTTAATAGTGCGCGTTTATGGGCAAACGAAGCCGCAAAAAATGGTAATGCAGATGCTTATGCGTTATTAGCGGATATTAATCTATTAAGTGATAGTTACTTTTCACAGGAATTAGTTGATGCACGTAAATACGCGATTAAAGCGGTTGAAATGGGTAGTACACGTGGAAAAATCAGTTTAGCAGAGTCATTGATAAACCCAATTGCAGGTAAAACGGACTATCAACAGTCTATAGAACTTCTCAATGAAGTTAACGCGCTAAATAACCCAGACTATTTTATTGCTCCAATTTTGCTTGGCGTTATCTACCTAGATGGCCAAGGTGTCGCAAAAGATGAAAAGCAAGCACAACAATGGTTTGATAAGGCTAATGAGATGACTTATCCAGGGTATGCAGAATGGATGGCAGCATTTAGATTTTCTGAAGATAACACAGGAACGGTGGCTATCGACCCAGCAAAAGCAAAAAAATTAAGGGTAATAGCTTGCGAAAAAGGGAAAGAAGCAGGGAATGAAATGTTTTGCTTCAATGAGTAACAGTTAAACCGCCATGTAAAATAACATGGCGGTTTAGTTAAGGGACTTAAATTAAGACGCTGTTGTTGCCTTTTCTGTGTCGATAGAACTCGCCTGTTCGATAGCCTTAACAGCTTCAAGTGCATGATCTATTGAATTATAAAAACTTAACACGCCTTCAATCGGTGTCACTTTCGCTCTTGCCAAAGTTTTTAATGGCTGGAACGGAATGTCACAAACTAAGACATGGGTATCTTTGCGTACGGCATCGATGAATTTTTCGAAAGCTTCTAAGCCACCTGCATCTAAGACCGGTACTGCGTCCCATTGCATAATGATGGTTTCATAACCTGTGCTTTTGACACGTAATTCATCAAAAATACGCTCGGCAGCAGCGAAAAATAATGGGCCGTTTATTCTTACGACTAAACGGCTTCGCTCTTCATCTGTTTCTGCTAATTGTGTTGAACGGGTCATATTGGCAATACGTCGCATAAACAATAATGACGCGAGAACAATCCCGACAGTAATAGCAATAACCATATCAAATAGAACAGTTAGAGACATACATAGCACTAATACAATAATGTCATCTTTTGGCGCGCGTTTAATCAGGTAAACGACTTTACCCGCCGCACTCATGTTCCAAGCTACAATCAATAATAATGCAGACATGGCGGCTAATGGCAAATAAGAGAGCATTGGAGCAAGAACTAATAATGTAAGTATCACCAATATTGAGTGAATAATCGCAGAAATGGGGGATGTTGCGCCTGCGCGGACGTTAGCTGCAGAGCGGGCTATTGCAGCGGTTGCTGTGATCCCACCAAAAAAAGGCGCCGCAATGTTCCCCACACCTTGGCCAATAAGTTCACTATTGGAATGGTGTTTGGTTCCTGTCATGTTGTCCAATACTACGGCACATAGTAGTGATTCAATCGCACCAAGCACTGCCATAGAAAATGCAGCGGGCATTAATGCGGTGATCATCGCCCAATTAATTGGCGCACTTCCAGGGAGTTCCCATGGCAAAATAAACTGCGGTAGGATAGGGGGAATACCATTACCTTCAGTGCCATCAGGCAATAAATAGCTAAATTCAGAACCAATAGTCGCGACTTCCATGCCAAATAATGAAAGCACCCACATGACGAATGTCCCGACAATAAGGGCTGGTAAATGGCCGGGAAATCTTAATTTTAATTTAGGCCAGAAGATAAGCACCAAAAGAGTTGAAAGCCCAATTAGTGTGTCGCTGTATTGAAATGTGGGGAATGTATTACCAATAGCAATTAGCTTATCAACATAGTTTTCTGGGACATGCTCCATTTGCAAACCAAAGAAATCTTTAATTTGCATTGTGGCAATGGTAATAGCTATCCCCGAAGTAAAGCCTAATGTGACTGAAACAGGGATATATTCAATAAACTTACCAAAGCGGGCAAACCCCATGGCAAGGAGTATGACACCGGACATTAGGGTAGCGACTAATAACCCACTCAACCCAAATTGCTGTGAAACAGGGTAGAGGATCACCACAAAAGCTGCGGTGGGGCCAGAAACGCTATAACGAGACCCTCCTGTTATCGCAATGACGATACCTGCAATAGCCGCGGTATATAGCCCATATTGGGGGGGAACGCCACTTGCAATAGCTAAAGCCATTGCGAGCGGAATAGCGATAATACCCACGGTAATACCCGCGATTAAATCCTTAATAAAGCGAGTAGCCGTATATTTTTCTTTCCAACAAGAATCTATTAGCGCACTAAAAGGGCGCAACCTATTAATTTTTTTTGTACTCATTATACCCTACCAAATAACAGGGTGAAAAATAAACGAAATATGTACCTATAAGGATACGCTTAGTAACTTGAAAAAAATCTGTTATGTATCAATGAATCTGCAATTATCATAACGTTTTCAGTAACAAAAGTAAAAAACCGTTATATTATAAAGAAAAACAGTTAGAATACATTTTATATGGCTACTTTTTAGTTTTAGGTATACATATATGCAATAGTAATCTTATTTTTTGAACTGTAAATATAAATAATAGTACTGGTTAATGCTTAATTAATTAACTAGTTATTATTGCGACCAATAACCCTATCCATTGCAGTAGTACTAACCCAAGTGCATGGGTGAAAAGACGTTTAGTCCCAAACCACCTTTGCTGCATCGTGCGGTGTTTGATTTTGTTCGGAAATAAAAAATTTAATGTATTATCAAAATGTTCTGTTTCATTATGCGTGTAGATAATTTTAAAAAAATGGTTATCTAGCCACAGGCGATATATATAATACTGGCAAATTATAAATATAATTATATTGGTGAATAAAATATATTTAGGGTAATTAGAATAGAAATACAAAGCGAATTGACAAAATAATGCCAATACAGACCCAGTAGCAAAATAACGCCAACTATGCGTTAAAATAGTGATAACGTCACCTTGTTGTTTATTCATCAATGTATTCATTATTCACTCGACTTATATGGTAATCGGCATACCAATTATTCAGTTGTTGTATCGTTGCTGCATTTAAAATTACTTGTGGGCGAGCATGTTCAACTAATGCTACGGCTTCTTCTATGTTTTTTGCATCGCCATGATGTACCAACCATGCAACAGCAACAGTTGCACTTCGTGAATAACCTAATTTGCAATGAATGTATACCGCCCCATGTTTTACTAGTGTATCCATAGTATGGACTGACTTTTCGATATCTTCCGTGCTTAGTGGTAACAAATCAATTTGCGGTTGGCTACAATATTTCAGCTCTTTGCTGTAAGAATTGCGAGGCCATTCGCAAGTCATATCTAACACAGCTTGAGTTTGCAAAGCGTAAAGTGGGCGTCCTCCCAAAACAATATGTTTATTAACAATACTGGGTTGTGCGCAGTGCTTAGCGAAGTAATGATAGGTTCCCCAAGCAATCAGCCGGTATGGTAGTAACAAAATAGCGGCAGAAGGGGAAATATTCCCTTCAGGTGTTTTTTGGAAAACGCTAGCACCAGCGCCTAAATAGCCAAGGGTAATAAAAAAGAGGGCGATAGCGGGCCATAATAGTAACCAAGCGAATCCTTGGAAGATAAACGCAAGAATAAAGCAAGCAAGAGAGCCTATGCCATAGTTTTTGCTCATTTTAAAACTGCGTGGTGAGCCTGTGTAATGCCATTGCCAGTGAGTTTGTATAGGAAGTAAATAACTAATTAATATGCCAACGGCAAAGCCGGTGACGACATCAATAAAGTGGTGCTGCCAAGTCGTCAATACGGACAGGAGAATGAGTATCGACCAACTATGAAGCAACCAGCGCCATTTTGTTGGTGTATGCGCTCGAAAACGTAACCATAAGATCCACAATAAAATAATATGTAATGAAGGAGCTTGGTTAAAGGGAAGATCAAATAATTCTAGGCTGTCAAACATCCAGCCAAATAGGCCATCAGTGCTTGGTCGAGGGAAACTAAACTTAAGTGGAAATAGTAAAAAACCAATACAAGCGACAATAGAAGCCGTGATGAGCCGTAAGCCATGGATCGATTGTTCTTTACGGGTTGTGCAAATAAATAAAGATAACCCATAAAAAAGGTCAATGCTCCAATAGGGAATGATAGACCAAGGGAGAAATGGAATATGGGTTTCCCAAGAAAAAACGATAGAAGGAACCTGGCCTAACGTTGCGGTATACGTATTGACTTGGCCATAAGTTAGGAAGAAAAAAGGTGCTAGAAAAACTAGCCATAGCAAACCAGAGCGTATTATTTGGCGTCGAGATACAGTCTGTTGAGGTTTGCGAGTTGCGGTTATCATCCTTTATCCTATTCCTTTAAATGGCAGGTGATATCAGTAAATGATTAGGGAAACAAATAACGCTAAGCAGCATAGGTGCTTTGCGGGCAATAAACAATGGCTATCACCTAAAGTTGAAGTTAGTGATTGATGTCAACAATGTGGCATCAATCACAATGCGAGATAAATAGACTAACGTCGTCTAGCTATGGATACGCTGAATATTCCCCAGTTATCAATTAATTGGTTTAGTTTTTCAAAGCCCGCTTCTTCAACTAAAGTATCCATTTCGCCTTGGCTACGACAACGCATAACCCATGCTTGGCCACCTTGGTGGCTTGGTAGTACCCGAGCAATCATTTCAACTTGAGGGTGCCATGGCTGGCAAGTATAAATTAATAGCCCGCCAGGAGGGATAGCTCGAGAAAGTCCATTTAATGAAGCGTTTATCATTTCATTACTGGGGAACAGTTCATACAAACCACTGACAATGCCAATTGTTGGAGAGGGTGAAACCGCGGCTAAATCATCGGCGTCAAAAGCATTACCTTCAGTAAATTGAATTTTATCTTCAAGATAACGTTCCTTAATGTGTAATTGTCCTTGCTCAACATTGATAGGGCTATAGTCTCTTAATAGGACAGACTCAACTTTGCTATAATCATTAATTGCATCAAAGATATAACGACCTTGGCCTGCGGCAATATCCATAATTCGAACAGGGATACCTGTCTCCGTGAGGTCACGTATCGCTTGCCGAATAATATTTTCAATATTCACTTTGCGTTGGCGTATTCCTTGCCAGCCTATACTGTTGAGATATTGCCTATCAATCACACGGCCAAATAAGCCTTTACCTTGGGCTTTGTCGCGGTATACGTAATCGAGAGTTGAACCTGAATCAAACCCTTTGTCATAACCAATGCAAATACCTTCAGAAGCTTTACCTAGTGTACTCATTGATTTGCTCATAATTTTATAAGCAAGATTTTTAGGGCACCATTTAGGCAAAGGAGTCATGAGCGAACGATATTTTTCAGCACTGACACTCCAGATATCTTCATATTGATAATTATGTTGGTAGCGCGGTAAGGCGAATAATTTCCCAATAAAATCACGGATTTTTTCAATTGGGATATGGCGTTCTTTTTCACCTAATGTGTCGTGGTAAAAACCGGGTAATATATGTTTTTCTTTTATTGGGGTATTTAATCTTTCAAAAAACTGATGTTGAGGTCGATGGTCGACAACGTGGTCACTACCTGAAATAAATAATTGAGTTGGTAAGGTAATTGCACCTGCATCAGCCACTACACGTTCAGCTGTTTTATATAATTCAAGTAAAATATTGACGGCAATAGGGCGAGTGATCAATGGATCGCGATTAAACGAATCAATTCGTTGTTCATCATGAGTCAGAAATTTAGCTTTGACATAGGAATTCACATAGAACAAACCGCGAGCCTTTTGCATTAAAGCAAGCCCTGTCCGGGCAAATGGGACATACAATTTAACCTTAAATGCAGGAGAGGCGAGTACCATCCCACGAATTTTGGGGGCGTAATCATGAACCCAAGCGGAGACAAGGACGGCACCAACACTTTGTCCGATAACAATGATATTTTCTAAGGGAATATTATATTGGGAGGAAATGTAACGTACGAATTCATCGACATCATTGACAGATGTGCTTAGTGAAGGGCTATAACCTCGCGGGCCATCATTTTTACCATGACCACGGGCATCCCATGCAAACATCGCATAGTCAGGTAAATTGAGTTCATCGACTAAATGGGCGACACGGCCAGAATGTTCATGGCCACGATGAAATAAAATAATCGCTTTGTTGGTCGAAGTCTCTGTTGGCCAATGTCGATAAAAAAGAGAAGTATGGTCACTGGTGGTAAATTGGGACTCAATAACGGGACGTTGCGTCAGATAATCTGTCTGAGCATTCATAATTCTTCCTTAATTATTATTCGCCGATGTAGATAATTCACAAAGTGCACGACGAATACGGTTATAGCAAGTATAAAACAGCAACAAAGTTAAAAGGATAAACAGATAACTTATCCAACTAGAAAATATGATTTGCGGGAAAATACTGACAAGCAGCCCTAACGCACCGAAAATAAAGGCTCGATCACTTTTACCAATAGGGCCGTCATAGCGACGAGACGCACCAATTGCTTGAGTGATAACACCAATAAATTCAGTAAGTAGCGTAAGAAATAGAATGAATAAAATAAGCCAAAATACTTGAGGGAAAATAACCGCAAATGGTAGGTATAGTGCGATATCTGAAATAACATCACCAAGCTCATTCAGGATTGCACCAAGGTGGCTTTTTTGGTTGTGCTCCCTTGCTAACATGCCATCAATCGCATTGAGTGCCATACGAATAAACAGTACGAAAGGTAATAAAATAAACAGGTGTGGGTTTGGAATGAACAGTAATAGCATTCCGCAGATCACAGACAAAAGTAAAGCTGCCAAAGTGACTTGATTAGCCGTCACACCCGCACTAAATAGCTTACGAACAATTGGACGAAGAAGATCTTGAAATTTAGGTTTCAGATCGTAAATGGTCATTGAGTATTCCTTTCTCGTCACCGCACTTAGATGCAGCATTGGGATATATCAATACCCGATTGATGGATGTCTGCAATAAGAGCTATCTTAAGTTAGGAAATAACCAAGGGAAGTTATTTAGTAATTATATCGAAGGTACTGCGGTAATTATTTGAATAAACGGCCAAAAAGCACTTCATAAAATCTAAAGAGAATGAATTTATCGGTATTAAGGAAAAACGGGTTAACCAATATGATACTCAGTCAGGCCAATATCCTTTGTTTATCGATTTTTGAACGCATTCGTTTAAATTGGCTAGGTGTCATGGTGGTCATTTCTTTGAATTTTCGGCAGAAAGCGCTGTGATCAGCATAAGCACACTTACTGGAAATTTCAGTAATTGAAAAATCATCTTCGAGCAGTTCAATCGCATGTTCAAGCCGCATTTTTTGAATATATTGTTGAGGGGTTATCAAAAAAATAGCTTTAAATTGGCGGTTTAATTGAGAAAGCGAGAGGCCAGATATGTCAGCAAGAGTTGTCATTTTTATTGCGGTATCGAAATGCTCACTAATATAGCGTTCAACACGGCTAAGTTGGTTGTTTAGCTTAGGGCTGACCGATTTCACATCTTGTAAATCCACTGAAATACCTGCAACTCCAATAACTTGGTTACGTGTATTAAAAATAGGAACCTTAGTTGTTAAACACCATCCCAACAAACCCGCTTTATACAGGTGAAGTTCAAGTTTATTAATGACGCTAATTTTTTTCTCCATCACTAAATAATCTTGAGAACTATAGCTTTGGCCTAGTTCCGAATGAAAAATATCCTCAGCACATTTACCAACTAGATGATTAACGCTATCGATTTTACAACGGGTGGCTAAATTATCATTGGCCAAAACATACTTTGCATTATGGTCTTTCACAAAGAAAGTCACATTCGGCAAGGTATTAATGAGGGGCATCACTAAGCCTAAATGATTTAATAGAACATCAATATTATCAACAGGAAACAGCATGTTCTCCTGACTAATCAATAACAATTTATTTAGATTGATCATGCTGCGCTCCGAGATATTAAATTAATTTTACTAGTTCTGTTAAATATTTTTAGATTGTGCAGAAAAGCGCATAAGTTTGTTAGAAAGATATCAAGAGTTGTTAACAAAAATCAAGCATTCTATTAACAATGATAATAGATAGGATGCTAACCAATGCAATATCAATATACCAAAATTGAAGTTATCGACTCCCATACTGCAGGTGAGCCAACTCGGCTCGTTATCGACGGATTCCCTGATTTAGGGCAGCAAAGCATAGCATCAAGACTGGAGATATTACGCCATCAACATGATGTATGGCGTAAAACCACCATTTTAGAGCCACGAGGTAACGATATTTTAGTGGGGGCACTATTGTGTAAACCACAAAACCCAGCAGCAGCAGCCGGTGTGATTTTTTTTAACAATCAAGGTTACTTGGGAATGTGTGGCCATGGCACTATCGGTTTAGTGGCTTCATTGCATTTTCTCGGTCATATCACTTTTGGTAAACATCTTATCGAAACCCCGGTAGGGGATGTTACGGCTCATTTGCATCAAGATGGCAGTGTGAGTATTCAGAATGTTTATTCATACCGTTATCGCAAAGCGGTACAAGTTAATGTTCCAGAACTCGGTACCATTGCCGGGGATATTGCTTGGGGCGGAAATTGGTTCTTTCTTGTTGATAAGTCACCAGTCGCTATTGATTACCAAAACATTAAATTACTGACAGAAGTCAGTTTAAAGATTAAACAAGCCTTATCCGATCAAGGTATTTACGGTAAAGATGGCCAAGAAATTGACCATATCGAATTATTCGGTACACACCCCGAAGCCAATAGCCAAAGTTTTGTTTTATGCCCAGGCGGCGCTTATGACCGCTCCCCTTGTGGAACAGGAACAAGTGCCAAACTTGCCTGTTTAGCCGCGGATAAAAAGCTGGCGGCTGGTGAAATCTGGCATCAAGCCAGTGTGATTGGCAGCCAATTTCAGGCCAGTTTTCAACAGGCTGATGAAAAAGGCATTATTCCGACTATTCGCGGGCATGCCTATATCAGTGGGAAAAATACCTTATTGATAGATGAACAAGATCCATTTCGTTTTGGAATTTCAGTGGCATAGGGGAATGAAATGGAACGCAAATATCCAGTGATTGTAGTGGGTGGCGGCATTATTGGTCTGAGTATTGCACTGACAGTGCAAGCTAATGGGTCACAAGTGCTGTTGCTTGATAAACATGAAATTGGCCAAGGTGCTTCATTTGGTAACGCAGGGCATATTGCGACAGAACAAGTTTTTCCGATTGCGGATCCGAGCGTTTTAAAATCAATTCCGAAAATGTTATTTGATCCACTAGGCCCTTTGCGTCTGGATTGGCGCTATTTATTACCGCTAACACCTTGGTTAATAAAATTATTGGGTAACATGCGCCATAAGCCTTTTACCCATATTCATCACACATTGATGACACTAAATAGTGCCGCTTTCGATTCATGGCAAGCATTTATTCAGAAATGGCAATTAAATGAGCTTGTCAAAATGAAGGGTTCACTATTGGTGGCAGAAAAAAAAGAGACGCTCGATAAGCTAAGCCAGCACAGTGAGTACCTGCAACGTATTGGTATGGCTAATCAATTGATTGATCAAGATACGCTATTAACGCGCGAACCTGCTTTATCTGAAAGCCAAATCGGTGGCATTTTTTATCCCGATACAGGCCATGTTGTGAATTTATGTGCATTACACCAAAAACTGACAGAAGCTTTTATCGCTGCGGGTGGGCAGATATTAACCCACTGTGAAGTAACAGAAATCACATCAACGTCGAATCAACAAGCGATATTGACAACCACTCAAGGGCAGTTTACAGGACAAAAAATAGTGATTGCAGGGGGCGCATTCTCTAAATCGCTAGTCAAAATGGTGAGTCGTATCAAAGTGCCACTTGAAACTGAGCGTGGTTATCATTTGATGTTGCCCCATGAATTAGGTCGATTATCGATACCAGTATCAAGTATGGATAGGCGTTTTATAATGACGCCAATGTCTCAAGGGCTACGCCTCGCAGGAACCGTAGAATACGCAGGGTTAAAACGTCCTGCGAATATGCAGCGAGCTCAACATTTTCTCCCGTTAGCACAACCTATGCTAAAGGAAACATTAAATAGCCAACAATCTACATCATGGATGGGGTTTCGCCCATCTACGTCTGATTCATTACCAATTTTAGACCATAAAGGCCCCTATATTTTTGCATTCGGTCACCAACACTTGGGGTTAACCCAAGCGGCGATCACCGCAGATATTGTGAATAGTTTTATCCATCATCAGCCGACAAGTATCGACTGTACCCCTTTTTCCATTGAACGATTTCTTTAATTTTGAGGAGAATTCAAAATGAATTTCCATGGCATTCTTGTTCCATTAGTGACCCCATTTCATGATGATTTAACATTAAATGTCAGTGCGCTTGCTGAATTAACTGAAAAACTGATTGAGCGGGGTGTGACGGGTTTAGTGGTTTGTGGGACAACTGGGGAGTATTACGCATTAAACGAAGATGAACGTAAGACCGTGCTGTCAACCGTTTGCAAAATTGCCAAAGGGCGAGTGACATTAATTGCGGGTATTAATGATTTATCAACTGAGGGGGCTATTGCACGTGCGAAACAAGCTCAAGAACTCGGTTATGAAGGGTTAATGCTGTCTCCACCGCCATATAGTTTGCCGGACCAGCAAGGTGTATTTGCCCACTATGAAAAAGTCGCAAAATCAACACCATTACCCATAATTATGTACAATTTTCCAGCTCGGATTGGTATTGAAATTGACATTGAAACGGTCATTAAGCTAGCCGAAATTGACAATATTGTCGCTATCAAAGAAAGCAGTGGAAACTTTAGCCGAGCACTGCACTTATTACAAACACCATTCAAAAATTTTGAGGTCATTTGTGGTTGTGATGACCAACCAGTGGATTTCTTCTTTTGGGGTTCCAAAAGTTGGATTGCGGGAGCTGGTAATGTATACCCAGCAGAGCAAGTTGCTATTTTTAATGCCACGCAAGCGGGTGACTGGCAACAAGCCAAGCAGATTATGAATGAAATTTACCCTGCGATTTACTCAATGGAATCAGGTGATTATAACCAAAAAGCCAAGGCGGGTTGCTTGAATGGCACATTCAATGTCGGCCCGGTTCGTTTGCCTCTGTCAAATCTAGCGTCTCAAGAACGCGATGATTTTATTAAATTAATTAAGCGCTAGGGGGGAATATGACTCTTACCCAGCAGCAGGTATTTGAACGCGCAAAACAAGGAAAACTGTGGGCGGGCAATTTAATTGCAGGGCACCCAGAACAGCAAAATAGACTAGAAAACCGGACCCCAATCGACAACAGCATTATTGGTTTTATTGCAGATGGTGATGAGAGCGATATTAATGCCGCGGTACAGGTGGCGCGTGACACGTTTAATCAAGGTGAATGGCGCGGGTTATCGCCGCAAGAACGTAAAGCTATCATGCTTAAATGGGCTAATCTGATTGAAAAACACAGTGAAGAACTTGCGGCGCTAGACTGTATTGATGCAGGTAAGCCTATCACCGAATGCTTAAATACCGATTTGCCCGCAACGATTGACACCTTTTATTGGTATGCCGAAGCGATTGATAAACTGTTTGGCAAAATTGCACCAACCAGTCATCAAGAGTTGGGGTTAATAGTGCATGAGCCTATTGGTGTGGTGGGGGCGGTATTACCGTGGAATTTCCCTGCTCAAATGTTTGCGTGGAAAGTAGCTCCAGCTCTTGCTGTAGGCAATTCGGTGATTGTGAAACCTGCCGAACTAACCTCATTAAGCGCGCATCGTATGGTGGAACTGGCCTATGAGGCGGGTATTCCTAAAGGTGCATTAAGTCTAGTTTGTGGATTAGGTGAAAAAGTCGGGGAAGCGCTTGGCCGCCATCATGATGTTGATATGGTGTCATTTACCGGTTCAACAGATGTGGGACGCTTATTTTTAAAATATTCCGCCGAAAGTAACTTAAAAGAAATTGTACTCGAATGTGGCGGTAAAAGCCCGCAAGTGGTGTTTGAAGATGCGAATATTGAAGCCGCAATTCCACATATTATGGCGGCGGCTTTCTGGAATATGAGTGAAAACTGTAGCTGTGGTTCTCGCTTAATTGTGCACGAAAGCATCAAAAAAATACTATTAGAGAAGCTTGCCGTCGCCATTAAAGAATGGAAAGTCGGAGACCCAAGGCAAGCAGATATTTCAATTGGGCCAATGGTCGAACAGGCTCATTTTGAGAAAGTAAAATCCTTTTTAGATATCACGTTAAAAGAGGGAGGAAAATTAGTTGCGGGTGGAAAAATTCATCATGAGTTGGGGGCCGGATGGTATATCGAACCGACAATTTTTGATGAAGTCACGCCTGAAATGTCGCTATTTAAGCATGAAGTTTTTGGCCCTATTTTAGCCGTCACATCGTTTAAAACTGATGATGAAGCGGTTGCTTTAGCTAATGACACTCAATATGGCTTAGCGGCTTCATTTTATAGCCAAAATATTCACCGAGCCATGCAAATTGCACAGCGTATTAATGCGGGTACTGTTTCAGTCAATGGCTTTAGTGAGGGCAATATTACAACGCCGTTTGGTGGTTTTCGTCAATCAGGTTTTGGCGGTAAAGACAACGGGTTAGAGGCATTTGAACAATATACTCAAACGAAGGTTATCTGGTTTATCCATCAGTAAAACGTTGGCCTGAGTCCCCTAGTGGGCTCAGGTTTTTTTTTACCCTGCAAATACAAATAAACAATTACAATAACGAAGGAGTACAAAATGGAAGCCATCGTTAATACAATCGTTGGTTACATCTGGGGTAATGCATTAGTAGTATTATCGCTAGGTGTTGGGCTCTATTTTACATTAGCAACTCGTGGTGTGCAGTTTCGCTATCTTATTAAAATGGTCTGTTTGTTAAAGGAAAATAAAGCGTCAAAAGAAGGAATTTCCTCCTTCCAAGCATTCTGTTTAGCATTATCAGGGCGAGTTGGGGTGGGTAATATCGCCGGTGTAGCGACGGCCATTGCTGCGGGTGGTCCTGGGGCGATTTTCTGGATGGTTGTCATGGGGTTATTAGGCGGAGCAAGTGCGTTTATCGAATCAACACTCGCTCAAATATACAAGCAGCGCTCTGATGGTCAATACCGTGGCGGTTCGCCTTACTATATCGAGAAAGGGTTAAAATTGAAGCCATTTGCCATTATGGTAGCTGCTGTTATTTGCCTATCTTATGGTGTACTAGTTCCGGGTATTCAAGCCAATACCATAGCTGACTCCTTTCAAACTTCATTCAACTTACCCCCAATTGCGACAGGCGGCATTGTGACAGTGCTGATGGCATGGCTAATCTTTGGCGGTGTAAAACGTATTGCGAGTGCTGCGGATAAAATCGTGCCAATTATGGCGTTAGCGTATATCGTCATGATGGTGATCATCTTAGGTAGCCATTACGAACAAGTGCCGGGAATGTTCAGTTTAATTTTCCGCAGCGCGATGGGAATGGATGCCGTATTCGGCGGTATTGTTGGTACGGCTGTTTCATGGGGTGTACGCCGTGCGGTTTTTTCCAACGTAGCAGGGGCGGGTGAAGCTACATTTAGCTCTGCGGCAGCCGAGGTAAGCCATCCTGTAAAACAAGGGTTAATTCAAGCATTTTCAATTTACATTGATACTGTTGTTGTGTGTACAGCATCAGGTCTAATGATCCTTGTCACGAATATGTATAACGTTTTTCCAGACGGTTCGGCAACGGCCTTAGTTGAGTACGTTCCAGGGGTTGCTGCGGGAACCGCATGGACACAAATGGCGGTATCAACAGTCTTTACTTCCGCAGGGTCGGGATTCGTCTCAATCGCCGTATTTTTATTCGCATTCACAACATTGATGGCCTATTACTATATTGCAGAAACCACAATTGTTTACCTTGATAGAAAATTACGTTACCCCATTCTAAAACTGATACTAAAGTTTGTATTTTTGATTATTGTTTTTATGGGAAGTGTTCAGTCTGTCAGTTTAATGTGGAGCCTTGGCGATATTGGGTTCGGTAGTATGAGTTATCTTAATCTTATCGCCATTGTCTTCTTGTCAAAACCAGCGCTACGGGCACTTCGTGACTTTGAACGGCAGGAAAAATTAGGTGTTGATCCAGTGTTTGACCCGAAAGTGGCTGGAATAGAAAATGCAGAACTTTGGGAAGATATTAGCCGTGAATACCATGCGCAAGGAATAGGTATAGAACCGAAAGAGAAACAAAATAAAGGGATGGTATATCAAGAAGAAGAAGGTAAAAACTAGAAGAAAAATGGCGGTGAGGGAGGGATTCGAACCCTCGATACGTTGCCGTATACACACTTTCCAGGCGTGCTCCTTCAGCCTCTCGGACACCTCACCGTTTTTCTAAATCTGTTGTGGAGTAGGGAATAAAAACCTGCTCTGCAACGGGGCGCTACTATAGGGAAAATAGCGTCTTACGTCAACTCCCTATTTATCCTTTTTCCGACTTTTGTTGCTGTTTAGCTAAATAAAAAACAATTCGATTATTATCTAACCTCAAATGTTATCGGCTAAGGTAAACAATATTTTTAATGTTAATTTAAAACGGCAAGTAACAGAAGTAAAAACCGTTAGCTAGTTAACAAAATTCTGATTGTTTACAGTGTATCGGCTTGATTAACTTGAAAAGAAATCCCATTCGGCACACTCTGTTAGAAACCAAAGAGGAGTTGCCATGAATATTTTATTTTACCATCCATTTTTTGATTCGAAACAGTGGATTGACGGCATGAAAGCACGCTTACCACAAGTGAATATTCGCCAATGGGAAAAAGGGGATAACCAAAGTGCGGATTACGCCATGGTTTGGTTACCTCCTTATGAATGTCTCGCTGGTCGCAGTGATTTAAAGGGAATTTTCGCTTTAGGCGCAGGTGTGGATGCTATTTTAAAACAGGAACAAGATAAACCTGGGACCCTGCCTGCAGGGGTTCCCGTAATGCGTCTGGAAGACACGGGCATGGCGATTCAAATGGAAGAATACGCTTGTGCAAAAGTGTTAAGTTACTTTCGTCGTATGGATGAATATCGCCAATTACAATCACAGCGCCAATGGAAACAGTTACCGGCCTACCAACACGAAGATTTTGTCATTGGTGTGATGGGCGCAGGGGCATTAGGACAAGCAGTTGCAAAGCGCTTAGTAAGTTTCGGTTTTCATGTAAGAACATGGAGTCGCTCTGAAAAACAACTTGATAACGTAAAAAGTTATTTTGGCCATGACCAACTAGCTAATTTCCTTTCTGGTACTCGTGTAATTATTAATCTGTTACCAAGTACTCCAGAAACGGTGGGAATTTTAAACCAGCAACTATTTAGCCAGTTAGAGCAAGGGGCATATGTTATCAACTTAGCACGTGGCGCCCATCTGATTGAACAGGATTTGCTTTTAGCCCTTGAATCAGGACAAGTTACAGGTGCTGCACTTGATGTATTTGCGAGTGAGCCGTTGTCGCAAATGCACCCGTTCTGGACGCATCCCCGCATCGCTATCACACCTCATGTTGCCGCCTTTACAAAACCGAAAGAGGCGATGGATATGATTGTCAGTAATATCCAACGCATCGAAGCAGGGCAAGCGCCTGTTGGTGTCGTTGATATGCAACGCGGTTATTAGTCACTTCTTTGTTGCAAGTGGTCTTTATGACCACTTGTAATTATCTCCCCCTAATATCTTTCCTATTTTTTCGATATACTGAAAGTAACTGCTTCAGTCACGAGGTGTGACTACTGAATCTGTAAAATAGGATAATATATGAACGAATTTTCAATCGTCTGCCGTATTTTAGGGACACTATTTCAACGTAGTCCCTCTGATAGCCTCGTAAAACCGCTTATTGATATGATTGCTCAAGATAAATTAAAAGCATCATGGCCATTAGAACAAGATGAGTTGTGGTCACGCATGGCAAAAGACCTCGACGTCAATGCAGTTAATGCGGATTACCAAGGCCTATTTGCAGGGGAATCTCCTTCAGTTTCAATGTTAGCGAATGATTACGATTCTGAAATTACAGAAGCAGAAGTTCGCGAATTTTTAACCGTTAGAGGAATGACCCTGACGAATGCGTCTGCTGACGCTTTTGGCGCATTGCTACTCGCGGCTTCTTGGTTAGAAGACCAAGCGGCAGAAGATGAAACTGCCGCTCAAGAAGAATTATTTGATAGCTATATCCTTAGTTGGTATGGCAGCTTTTTAGGTAAAGTTGAAGCGCATGCAACCACCACCTTTTACCGGACTTTAGCCCAAATTACGCGTGATGCAGTCATTGCTCTGCGTGATGAACTTGACTCAGAAACTGAATAATTATGACGTTGTCACTTTTTTGTGGCGATGTTACTGTTGTTTTAGTTAGCGGTATTGATTAATAATTTTGATTGAATAAAAAAGGCAACAGATTTTCTTGTTGCCTTTAATGCTTTTATCAATCGAAATTATTTATGGTTAAAATTAATCAACTAATGGAATGACCAGTTTACCCGGTTTGATTTCAAGCCCTTTAGCGAGTTTTTTCGCGGTTGCTTCAGCCGCGCCATTATCAGGATTTAACACATAAACAGGTTGGGTTTCAAAGAAAGTTTCAAGGGAACTATTCAAGTAAGGAATAACCGCTGACATCGCTGTATCCATATTTTCTGGCATCACTTTGTAACTGCTAATATTCAATTCTTTTAAGTAAATTGAACCTGTTTTGGCATCAAAATAAGGGCGAGCAGTGAGTGTCAGGTTAATTTGCGCTTCTGCTTTACCAATCAACGAGTCTAATTTAACGGTTGCATCCCCCGTTAAAGCAACTTTTCCTGGTTCACTGCGGCCAATTTCTGATTTTAAATTAGCGAGCTGAATATCCGCATCAGCAAAACCCGTAATACCGACCTTATGGTCATATTTTACTTTATTAGCAAGGTAGTTATTAATTTGTGACTCACTAATACTAAACTCAGATAATTGATTACAACCCGATAAGAGAGTGAGAAAGCCTACCATAGCGGCGATTAAAAACTTCTTCATAGAGACTCCTTTTACAGTAATACCGCTAGTTTAGCGCATTACTGCCCACTCAACATGACTGTTTCAATTTTTTTACGGTTAAATTGCTTATGCAGCGCCCATAAAGTGATAAAACCGATGAGTCCTAATAAGAACCAAGGAAGTTGAGGCAGGTTCCATTGGTGACCAATATCGTACATCCAGCCGCCACCGGTATAACCGACTGCTCCACCTAAAGCAAGGCCTAAGCGACTAAAACCCATATAGCTGCCTCGTGCTCGAGGGTCAGCAAGAGATGCACTTAATGTTTCTCTCGCTGGGTCTGCAGTTACCGTACCTAAATAAAATAGGCAAATAAGGGCGAATAGCGTATTGAGTGAGGTTGTCATGCCAATCGGAAACATGCTGAGACTCATTAAAAATAGCCCGGCCATGAGCCGTTGTTCAAGGCGAAAATGTTTTTCGCTCCAACGCGCAATGGGATAAAGCAATGTTAAAGATATCGCTGCTTCAATCGCATACATCCATTTGACGGCAGTGGGTGTGCCAGCTAATTCATTGACAACAATAGGAAACATAAGCATTACTTGTACTGACAACATAAAATAACCTGCCAATGTGACCACATAAGTTACAAAGCGTTTATCTTTCAGTACGCGTCCCATGCCTTCTTTAATGGGGGTTCTGACGGTTGAGATTCGATAAGCAGGTAATAACCAAGCATTGCAGATAGCAGCAATAATAAACACAGCAGCGCCAACCCAGCAGACATAATGGAAGTCATACTGTAGTAGCCAACTACCAATCAAAGCACCGATAACTGCACCAGCACTGTCCTGCATTAACAGCAAAGAATAAAAACGGCCACGTTCATATGGGCGAGTTAATTTAATAACTAATGCGGTTCGTGGGGGATCAAACAAGGTTCCACCCAGAGCAGAAAGTATGCAAGATAGCCATAAAACCCAAGGGTCATGGGCCACCGCCATGACTGCAAAACCACTGGCACGTAATAGCATTCCAATGACAATCATGGGCTTCGCGCCAAACCGGTCAGCGATAGCACCGCCAAAGATACCTAAACCTTGTTGAACAAACTGACGAAGCCCTAAGGCAAAACCAACCACCACGGCGGCCCAGCCCAGTTGATCAACAAAACGAATAGAAATAAGCGGAAAAACGACAAAAAAGCCTAGGACAACCAACATGTTGTCAAGCAAAAGGAAATACTTGCCAAGGCTTCTTGCCCGTGACACTTGCGCCATGAGAGACACCATTAGAAAAATAGCAAAGGGGGAAAGTTTCTTAAAATCAGTTATCAATAATATCAGTATAATAGGGTTCAATAGATGATATTTTTTTATCATAGTAACGTGAGGTATCGATGATTTATTTTTATCAATAAATATTCGTCATACTTCACTCTGTGACGGTGTTGACTGCGTTCGGCTAGTTGGGTCACATACGAGTGTATGCTCCCCAAGCTATCCTCGCTGGTCGCCTAGTTACAGCGCGAATTATTTAGAATATTGATAATTGGTAGAGGTCATACTTCACTCTGTGACGGTGTTGATTGTGCTTGCTGGCCTTAACGATGTATTTTAATTTTCAGAACATATTTTTCGTCAGCGCATTGTAAGCTACACTTTAACTTTCTAAGTTATTGGCTTGGAACTAGAGAAAATATCTGGCTTTTTATTAATTAAGGGTTAACGATGTTTGGTTATCGTTCAAATGTACCGAAAGTGCGCCTTGTCACTGATAGAATGGTTATTCGTTTGACTTATGAGCGTGATAATTATCGACTAGCTGATTATTACAGCCTGAATAAAGACTTTTTAATTCCGTGGGAACCCATCAGGGATAACTCACATTACCAGCCTGCGGGTTGGCAGAATCGGTTACAAGTCATGAATGAAATGCATCGAGAAGGAAGCGCTTTCCATTTCTTACTATTAGACAAAGAAGAAAATGAAGTCATGGGGGTAGCGAACTTTAGTAATGTATTACGTGGCTCATTTCATGCATGCTATCTAGGTTATTCATTGGGTCAAAAATGGCAAGGCCAAGGCCTAATGCATGAGGCGTTAACCCAAGCAATCCGTTATATGCAGCAACACCAAAAAATGCACCGAATTATGGCAAATTATATGCCTCATAATATGCGTAGTGGTAATTTATTGACTAAGCTTGGCTTTGAACGGGAAGGTTATGCAAAGCAATACTTACAAATCAACGGTGAGTGGCGTGACCATGTATTAACGGCACTGACCGATAACACTTGGGCGCTGAATAAAGCCTAAATTCCTAATTTACTTTTCAATCGTAGTCAGTTGCAGTGCACACTGTTAAACTGATGCGATTGTATTCTTTTAGTCTATCAATCATGAATTTATTAAAATCATTGGCGGCAGTAAGCTCCATGACCATGATGTCTCGTGTGCTTGGCTTTATTCGTGACGCCATTATCGCTCGAGTTTTTGGTGCAGGAGCGGCTGCAGACGCCTTTTTTGTCGCATTTAAATTACCGAATCTTTTACGCCGAATTTTTGCCGAGGGGGCATTTTCACAAGCGTTTGTTCCCATACTGGCGGAATATAAAAACCAACAGGGAGAAGAAGCCACTCGTACATTTGTCGCTTATATTGCCGGGATGCTAACCCTTGCTTTGGCGATTGTGACTATCCTTGGCATGATAGCCGCTCCTTGGATCATTTATGTCACCGCTCCTGGGTTTACCGATGACGCTGATAAATTTGCGCTGACTACTGACCTTTTACGGGTCACATTCCCTTATATTTTTCTGATTTCACTGGTCTCCCTCGCTGGGGCAATTCTCAATACTTGGAACCGTTTTTCGGTTCCGGCATTCGCGCCGACATTGCTCAATGTCAGTATGATCATTTTTGCCGCTTTCGCAGCCCCATACTTTAATCCACCCATTATGTCATTGGCATGGGCGGTGCTGGTTGGTGGTGTCTTACAGCTAGTCTATCAGCTCCCATATCTTAAAAAGGTGGGCATGTTAGTGTTACCACGCTTGTCATTTCGTGATAGCGGGGTTTGGCGTGTAATGAAAATGATGGGACCCGCCATTATTGGGGTGTCTGTCGCTCAAATTTCTTTAATTATCAATACGATATTCGCCTCTTTTTTGCAATCTGGTTCAGTGTCATGGATGTATTACGCCGATAGGCTAATGGAATTGCCATCTGGAGTACTTGGTGTGGCTCTCGGAACGATTTTATTGCCTTCTCTCGCGAAAAGCTTCACGAGCGGTAATCAAAATGAGTATCGCCAATTGATGGACTGGGGGTTGCGCCTTTGTTTGTTATTAGCCTTGCCATGTGCGTTAGGGTTGGCAATACTCTCTGAAGCATTAACGGTGTCTTTATTCCAATACGGTAATTTTACCGCGCATGACTCATTAATGACGCAATATGCTTTAATTGCCTATTGTGTCGGTTTAACGGGGATGATTTTGGTGAAAATTTTGGCACCGGGCTTTTATTCACGCCAAGATATTCGTACGCCAGTAAAAATTGCGATTGTCACTTTAATATTAACACAATTGATGAACTTAGCCTTTATTGGCCCATTGCAACATGCAGGCTTAGCCTTATCCATTGGGTTAGCAGCTTGTTTTAATGCAGGGGTTCTCTATTGGCAATTGCGCAAGCAAGATATTTTTCAGCCTTTAGCGGGTTGGAAAGGGTTTATATTTAAATTATTGATAGCCTTAATTGTAATGGGAGCCGTGCTATTTGGTGTCTTACATTTCATGCCATCTTGGCAAGAAGGTAATATGCTGATGCGTATGCTACGTTTGATAGGCGTCGTAATTGTTGGAGCGGGAAGTTATTTCGTTGCTTTATACGTGCTTGGGTTCCGCCCTCGTGACTTTATGAAACGTAGTATTGCCTAATTAACCTAATTAATAAGAAGGTCAATGACCTTAAAAGCCCAATTTTAATGAGGAAATCTCATAAAATTGGGCTTTTTTATCTCTGCAATCTATGTAGTTAAGGTGCCAGCAGGCATAGATTCTTTCCCTTCAATTTCTAATTATCTACGCAAATTTATTCTCTTTATAACTGAATTATTAATTTCAAAATCATTTCATGAAATTTCAATTAATTGTTTTCATTGATAAAAGCAATAGCCAACTCTATTTTTGGAGTATATTTACTGGGTTGTTGTGACAACAACTAATTTCAGGGAAATATTCAATTTATTGGATATTGTTTGTTGACTATTGTCAACGAAATGGCTATGTTATGTATCACTGAGGTCGATGAAAAAACACCCAAATAAGCATGTTCAGGCTGCTATTGAATATGCGATAGAAAATGGCTGGGTCTGGGTTACAGCAGGAAACTCATCACATACTTTTTGCAAGTTACGTTGTGGTAACGCAGTGGGTGAACACAAAACACATATGATGAGTGTCTGGTCAACGCCAAAAGTTATGGAAGTGCATGCTAAACAGATAATACGTAAAGTGAACCACTGTATTGCTCTTTTAGGTTAATCCAAGCGGCTTAGGCCGCTTATTTATGTAAGATGGGGAAATTATGGCGGTATTTACTTTCACATTAACACTATCGGGTGTGACTGCTGATACGGAAGGCTTAGTTGATACCATATTTGCCGCAGGCTGTGGCGATGCATTGGTGTGCTTCTATGGTAAATCGGTTTATTTAGAATTTGATAGGGAAGCGGAATCTTTTGATCGTGCAATTGAAACTGCGATTACAGATATTGAAAGTACATCAATGAGTATAAAAGTGGAATCTATTGATTCCGCTTTGGTTGGGCTAAGTGATATTGCAGAATTGACAGGACTAACCCGTCAAGCAGTGGCTTTGCTGAAAGATGGGGCTCGAGGTAAAGGTCATTTCCCTGCGCCCGTACAACGTTTGAGAGGGGCATCTCCGTTATGGGACTGGGCGAGTGTTGCTGATTGGCTACAACAGAATAACCGGTTGTCGCATAACCCTGAACTTTATGAACAAGCAAAAATACTTTGTAAATGGAACTTAGTACTCCGTAATTGCGCGAATGAATATATCGATGAATTGCAAAAACTAACAACAAAGCTAGCGAAACAACGCAAACAAAAACGGCTCACCGAAGTGAACCGTTAATAGACAACCTATAGATTTGAATTACATTCTTTCAACGGTTTCAATACCCAGTGTGTCTAAGCCGGTTTTTAACGTTCTTTGGGTTAATGCAGCCAATTTCAAGCGGCTTTGGCGCTGGGCTTCGTCATCAGCTGACAAGATAGGGCAGTGCTCATAGAAACCAGAGAACAAACCTGCTAATTCATATAAATAAGCACACATAATATGAGGTGTACCATCACGAGCGACAGTTAGAATGGTTTCTTCAAACTGTAATAAACGTGTCGCAAGTGCAATTTCACGAGGGTCTTGTAATGAAATAGGCAGAGTTAAGTCTGCATGGGTTAAATTGGCTTTCTTGAAAATAGAAGCCACACGAGTATACGCATATTGCATATACGGAGCGGTATTTCCTTCGAAAGCTAACATGTTGTCCCAATCAAAAATATAATCCGTCGTTCTGTTTTTGGATAAATCAGCGTACTTAACCGCACCAATACCGACCACATTTGCGACGTTAAGTAATTCATCTTCAGGCATATCCGGGTTTTTCTCACGGATCAATGCTTGAGCGCGTTCAACCGCTTCATCAAGCAAGTCTGATAAACGAACAGTACCACCGGTACGAGTCTTAAACGGTTTGCCATCTTTACCTAGCATCATACCGAACATATGGTGCTCAAGCGCCATTGATTCAGGGATATAACCTGCTTTACGGACGATGGTCCATGCTTGCATCAAATGTTGATGTTGGCGTGAGTCAATATAGTAAAGTGAGCGGTCAGCATGCAGGGTTTCATAACGGTATTTAGCACAGGCAATATCGGTTGTTGTATACAAGAAGCCACCATCTTTTTTCTGGACGATCACGCCCATAGGTTCGCCTTCTTTATTTTTAAATTCGTCAAGAAAAACAACCGTCGCACCTTCACTCTCAACCGCTAAACCTTTAGCTTTTAAATCTGCAACAATACCCGGTAGCATGCTGTTATATAAGCTTTCACCCATCACGTCATCTTCAGTTAAGGTGACGTTTAAGCGGCGGTAGGTTTCTTGGTTTTGTTGCATGGTGATATCAACCAATTTACGCCACATTTGGCGGCAATACTCATCACCGGATTGCAATTTCACAACATAACCACGTGCGCGTACCGCGAACTCTTCATCTTCGTCGTAGTGCTTTTTGGCTTCACGGTAAAATTCTTCGAGGTCTGCAAGTGCCATATCCGTGGCATCTTCATTTTGTACTTTTTCAAGATAGGCAATTAACATACCAAATTGCGTACCCCAATCACCGACGTGATTGGCTCGAATGACTTTATGACCAATAAATTCCTGGGTACGTGCCGCAGCATCACCAATGATGGTTGAACGCAAGTGACCCACGTGCATCTGTTTTGCGACATTAGGCGCTGAATAGTCAATAACAATCGTTTCAGACTTGACTGGTGCGATACCTAAGCGCTGTGAAGCTAATGCTTCTTCAACATGCTTTTCAACCCAAGTTGGCTCAAGGAAGATATTAATAAAGCCAGGACCTGCAATTTCAACTTTGCTGGCAATCCCTTCCAAATCTAAGTGATTAACAAGCTGTTCAGCCAGTTGTCGCGGAGCCATCCCCATCTTTTTAGCCGCGCCCATCACTCCATTAGCTTGGTAGTCACCAAACTGAGCTTTAGCGGACTGACGCACAAGTGCATCACTGCCTTCTGGAGCACCCGCTGCTAACATCGCAGCACTAATTTTATCTGAAAGAATCGCCTGAATATTCACCGAATTACCTTAAATTACGAACATAGTTACCGCATTGTGCCATCACATGCGCATAACTAAAAGGTGGAAGAGAAAAATCGGCAGGTTTTATACCACATTTTGGGGCTCTCATGCTACAGTCTGCGCCATTGTTTAGCAGATAAGTTTTTGTAAAGGGGGGCTTTAAGTGCCACAGTTTAGCAAAATTTCGCAATTACAAGATTTATGGGATGACCTACCTGTATTTATTAGTAAATTACAACAGATGGCGCAGGAGATAAACCTATCATTGTCATCCTTTCCGATAGACCACATTTCAGTGCGTTGTCATCATCTTGCAACTGCAGAACGTTGGCACCAAGGGTTACTGCAATGTGCGCAACTTTTATCTGACAATGTAATTAATGGTCGGCCGATTCGTTTATATGAGCTAAGCGAACCGTTAAACATCGTAGGCCAAGATGTGTTTATGATTGAATTACCTTTCCCAAAAGACAAAATTTACCCGAAAGAAAGCTGGGAACATATTGAAATGGTAATTGATGTTGAGCCAAGTGAGCTAGAAACTTCGGCATTCCAGTTGCTACCTGACCCTTTGCCCCAAGGGTACCGAATGAAGATGAGCCAGCCTAAAGGGCAGCAAGAAAGGTTGCCAAATCCAACATTAGCAGTGTCAAATGGTGAAGTAACCGTTAAATACCATCCATTTCCGCTAAAAAAGATAATTGAAAGTGAAAAATAAGTGATGTAATTAACGTTATTGATCAATAATTCTCATTAACTTTTGGCGGTGTGATATCCATCCGATAACATTTTTTAATAAATGGCATTATTAGCCGAATTGTTAACGTTTAACATTAAATCTTTTCATTATTTTTGGGGCACATAAAGCAGGTATTTTATTGCTCTATTTCGGAGGTTGTGATGGCAAAACTGGAAATCTGTTGTTTTGGAATTGAATGCGCCCAAGTGGCCCAAGAGTATGGTGCAGATCGTATCGAGCTTTGCTCTGGCGCCGCTGATGGTGGCTTAACACCCAGTTATGGCTACCTGAAACTGGCAAAAGAAAAACTACATATTCCAGTTCATCCTATTATTCGTCCTCGTGGTGGTGATTTTTGCTATAACATCAGTGAATTTGACGTGATCCGTGAAGATTTAATTATGATTAAGGAAATGGGTTTTTCAGGCGCTGTTATCGGTATATTGGACAGTGAAGGGCGCATTGATATCAATAGGATGCACACGTTGATGGAAATAGCTCAGGGGATGAATATTACCTTCCACCGTGCATTTGATATGTGTATTAACCCATTGTTAGCTTTAGAACAATTAAAGGAACTCGGCGTAGCTCGCATTTTAACCTCTGGGCAGCAACAAAGCGCGGAGTTAGGTTTACCGCTCTTGAAAGAGCTACATGAAAAAAGCCAGCAAATTAATGGCCCACAAATAATGGCAGGTGCGGGCGTACGTTTGGCCAATTTAAGTAAATTTATGGAAATCGGCTTATCTGAGGTGCACAGTTCCGCGGGGAAAACGGTACCATCAACCATGAGTTACCGCAAAGTGGGCGTGACAATGGCCTCTAATAGTGAATCAGATGAATTTACTCATTATTGTGTGGATGGTCCTACGGTCGAAGCGATGAAGGACTTTATTTCTATTACAGAAAAAGTTTCTGTTTAATTGCTGCCGGACTCAATACACAGCTTTGATATAGAAATTTTACATAGCTTGTTATTCTTTAAGGAAAATCAATTCGTTGGTTTTCCTTATTGTTTTTTAGTCATCAACTAGTTTAATGTCATTAAAATAGTCAATAAGAAGACTAAAAATATGATTTATTTATCATTAATGGTTTAATTATTGCTTGTGTTGATGCATGTCAATTAACCCTTATTTTTATAAGGCTACTATCTAATTACTATAAGAATACTAAGTAATTCAATTTATAATAATTAATAAGGTAGCAATGTAATGATCAATAAAATCAGGGAAAAAGCGCTGAGCCGGCGACAGTTTATTCAAGCCTCTGCCTCTGTCGCTACGACAACGTCTATTATCAGCTCCATCTCTCTCCCTTTTTCCGCTCAAGCAACACCAACCATCACAATCCAACCCGATGAAGTCAGCGAAAAAATCAAATACAGCGCATGCTTAGTCAATTGTGGCAGTCGCTGCCCGCTCAAAGTACATGTAAAAGATGACGTCATTACTCGTATATCGAATGAAACCATGTATGACGACACGCAATTTGGTTTACATCAAATACGTCCTTGCTTGAGAGGGCGTTCTGTTCGCTGGAAAACCTATAACCCAGACCGCTTGAAATACCCGTTATTGCGTACAGGTAAACGGGGAGAAGGAAAATTTAAACGGATCAGTTGGGATGAAGCAACGACGATTGTGGCGCAAAAATTGCGCTCAACCATTGATACATATGGCAATGAAGCGATTTACTATCAGTATGGTTCAGGATCTACTGGTGCTAATTTACAAGGGCGTAATGCCTGTAAGCGGTTACTAAGCCAACTCGGTGGGTTTCTTGATCAACATGGAACCTACTCAACTGCACAAATAAACGGCGTTATTCCGTATGTTTATGGCAAGTTGGATGATTCACTGTTGTCTGAAATAGCCAATAGCGATTTAGTTGTGATGTTTGGTCATAATATTGCGGAAACACGGATGTCCGGTGGCGGCCAATTCTACGAAACCCTAAAAGCATTAGAAAAAAGCCAAGCTAAAGTCATTATTATTGACCCGCGCCGTACCGATAGCGTGACAACGCTAGGCGCTGAATGGATCCCAATTTATCCGGGGACAGATGGTGCACTTGTGGCTGCGATTATCCATACATTGATTAAAGAACAATTAACGGATGAGGCTTTTTTAGCGAAATATTGTGTGGGTTGGGATAGCCAGACACTTCCTGAGTCTGCACCCAAAAATGGCTCATATAAGGATTATATTGTAGGGCTCGGTGAGGATGGTATTGAAAAAACACCGCAGTGGGCTAGCCAAATTACAGGCGTCTCACCGGTTCGTATTATTCAACTGGCTCGTGAGTTAGGTAATGCGAAAGCCGCGTGGATTTCTCAAGGCTGGGGATTGCAAAGAACGGCATCGGGTGAACAAGCTGCACGGGCTGTGATGATGTTACCGATTGTCACGGGGCACATTGGACGTCCAGGAACGAATGCCGGAGGATGGGGAGGAAACGTGGCGTATTCGGTGCCAGGTTTTGCTATCCCAAATCCAGTTAAAACCAAGATCCCGTGTTTTATGTGGACAGATGCGATTGCGCGCGGAACCGAAATGACGGCGACAAATTCAACACTGCTTGGTAAAGAGCGTCTTGAAACGAATGTGAAATTTTTATGGCACTATGCGAGTAATGTCACGGGTAATCAACATTCTGACTTAAACAAAACCCACAAGATTCTAACAGATGAGTCTTTATGCGAATTTATTTTGGTGTGGGATACGCATATGACGCCATCGACTAAATATGCGGATTTAATTTTACCCGATGTGACCAGCGTTGAATCAAATGATTTAATTAATAACTCGTATGCCAGCGGTGCTTATCACTACGCTATTCGCCTACAAAATGCGATTACCCCATTATGGGAGTGTCGCCAATCTTATGATGTTTTAACTGATATTGCTGAAAAACTGGGTATTAAAGACCAATTTACTGAAGGTCGTACTCATGAGCAGTGGATAGAACATTGCTATAACCTGATGCGAGAAAAAAATCCACACTTGCCAACGTTCGAAGAAACGAATGATATGGGGATCGTGGATAGAAAATTGGCAAACAGTGCAGATTATATTGCATTAAAACCATTCAGAGACTCACCTGAAACCGCGCCATTACCCACACCATCGGGTAAAATTGAAATTTATTCAGAAAGGCTCGCTAAGATAGCGAAAGAGTGGGAATACCCAACTGACCAGCGAATACCTGCTGTACCTGAATATTGTGTAAATGCTGAAGGCGTTGAAAACAAGCAAGCTAAACAAAAATATCCACTGCAAATGACAGGCTATCACGATAAAGGCCATGCGCATTCTTCATATTTTAATATTGCAATGTTACGCGAAGCCGTTCCTCACCAGTATTGGATTAACCCAATTGATGCATCAGCTCGCAGTATTCAGGATGGTGATATTACTGAAATTTTCAATGACCGTGGACGTATGCATATTAAAGCAAAAGTGACGGAGCGCGTATTACCCGGTGTGATTGCAGTCCCGCAAGGTGCTTGGCGAGAAGTCAATGAGGAGGGGGTCGATATTGGCGGTTGTATCAATACACTAACGACACAACAACCTTCCGCCCTTGTTAAAGGGAATCCACAACATACTAACTTAGTTGACGTGAAACGTGCATAAGGAGCGATGAATGAAACAGTATGGTTTTTATTTTGACTCAACAAAATGCACTGGGTGTAAAACGTGTCAGGTGAGTTGTAAGGATGAAAAAGACCTTGATTTAGGGCCTAAATTTCGTCGGGTATACGAGTTTGGTGGTGGAACATGGCAGCAACAAGAGGGGATATGGCAACAGAATGTTTATAGCTACTATCTATCAATTTCCTGTAATCATTGTTCTAACCCAACCTGTGTTGCAGGATGTCCAACTGGCGCTATGCACAAACGTGAGCAAGACGGACTAGTGGTGGTCGACCAAACAATTTGTGTTGGATGTCGCTACTGCGAGTTACGTTGCCCATACGGCGCACCACAATATGATGAAAAGAAAAAATTGATGAGTAAATGCGATGGATGCTATGAACGCGTCGAAAAAGGGATGAAGCCTGTTTGTGTTGAATCTTGCCCACAACGCGCATTGGACTTTGATGATATCAACATCCTTCGCGAGCGACATGGCAATATTAGTGGGGTAGCCCCCATGCCAAACCCATCTCTTACTAATCCTAATATTGTCATTAAGCCGCATAAAGATGCTAAACCTTGTGGTGACAAAAGCGGGAAATTACAAAACCCAGCAGAGGTATAACATGCACGAACTTCCACTCGTTTTTTTCACCGTATTGGGGCAGTCGGCAGCAGGTTTATATTTATTGGCGTATGCGAGCCGAAAACTGGGTATGTTGGGCGAAAACCAATTACGTCATGCCAATATAGCGGCATTTGTCATCATGATCATTGCGCTAGTCATTGGAGGATTACACGTTGGGCAGCCTCTACGCTTCTTTAATATGCTTTTAGGCGTAGGCCGCTCACCAATGAGTAATGAAGCTTTACTCAGTGGTATTTTTGTCGCTTTTGGGGCCGCAACTTTATTATTCACCTTATTGATTAAAAATAAAGCGCTAAGTGAACTGTGTAATATTGCCACGGTTATTTTTGGTTTGGCATTCGTATGGTCAATTCCTCAAGTTTATAATATTGCCACAGTAGCCAATTGGTTTACTGTTTTCACGACACTACAAATGTGGATGACACTATTAGTCGCTGGTGGCGCGTTAGCTATCCTATTTGGCGCTCAGCGGTTAGGGGCGATGGTATTTTTGATTGGTTCAATTATTATTTTTGCTACTCGCGCGGCTTATGTGTCATTTTTAGGCGAGACAGGGCCAGAGATTAGTGCCGAGCAAGCTGGTTTTTGGAGCTTCCAGTTAGTCGTCTTAGCGGTGATGTTATTTGTTTACCCGGCGCTGTTATATCGCGGAAGAAATTCATCCGTACTATTAAGCCTATGTGCGCTAGCGGTTATTTTAGCAGAGTTATCTGGCCGAATTGCCTTCTATAATCTATGGCAAATAACAATGTAATCGCTTCTTAACCACTATGACAATAAATGCCTATGACTTGATTGCCATAGGCATTTTATCTTTATGGCTTACGGGCAACTAAAATTGCACGTAGTGGTGCGGGGTAACCTTCGATAGTTTTAGTTTTATCATTGGGGTCTAAAAATTCAGCCAGTGAATCTGTTTTCATCCATTGTGTGCGGCGTTGCTCTTCCAAAGAGGTTACTTCTTGGTCAACAATTCGGACATCGACAAAACCACATTTCTCTAGCCAAACTTTGAGCATTTTAGCGGAAGGTATAAAATAGACATTACGCATTTGGGCATAGCGCTCACCGGGGATTAAACACTGAAACTCATCCCCCTCAATAACCAGGCTCTCTAAAACCAACTCTCCTTCGCTGACTAATTGATTCTTAAGTTGCCACAAATGGTCGAGTGGTGAACGGCGGTGGTAAAGTACACCCATTGAGAACACAGTATCAAATGCTTTCAACTCAGGCAGTTGTTCAATACCTAAAGGCAACAAGTGAGCGCGTTGATCATCGCCTAATAGCTTTCTTACTGCTTCAAATTGGCATAGAAATAATTCCGTTGGGTCAATCCCAACGACAAATTTGGCATCTTGTCCTAGCATACGCCACATATGATAACCGCTGCCGCAACCGACATCTAAGACATAACGGTCTTTTAGTGATGAAATATGGGGTAATACGCGATCCCATTTCCAATCGGAGCGCCATTCCGTATCAATATTGACACCATAGAGAGAAAATGGGCCTTTGCGCCATGGCATTAATTGTTGAAGAATATTATTTAGGCGGCGAGTCTCGCCTGCAGTGAGCTCGGGTTCACGTGTCGCTGTCACGCTATGCTGTAAATCCAAATCAGTAGGAACCATGATTGGCAGGTTATCTAGCATTTTTTCCCATGAAGAAAAACCACCGTGTAACCCTTGTTTTTTCCATTCTGAAAGTTGTGCTGGAAGCGTTACAAGCCAATGACTTAGCGGGCCAACGGCAATTTGTTGGTAAAAACGACCAAAATCAATCATGCCTAGACCTCTTTGATGGCTAACAGTGAACCAAAATTAAAGCACTGGAACCAAACTTCACAGTGAGTAAAACCGGCATTTTTTAAACGCGCTTTATGTGCATCAACAGAATCTGTGAGCATCACATTTTCTAGCATGCTACGTTTTTGGCTGATTTCTAATTCGCTATAGCCATTTGCCCGCTTGAAATCGTGGTGCATATTGAATAATAACTCACCGATTTCTTTGTCTTCGAAGTTAAACTTCTCGGAAAGGACTAAAATACCGCCGGGTTGTAGCCCTTGATATATTTTACTGAGTAATAATTGGCGATCTTCTGGGTTGAGAAACTGTAAAGTAAAATTGAGCACAACCATGGAAGCATTTTCGATATTTACATCACGAATATCACCTTCTATAACGTCAACCGGTGTATCCGCTCGATAGGCATCAATATGGCGGCGGCAACGTTCAACCATAGCCGGAGAGTTATCAACAGCAATAATTTTGCTTTTTTCTACTGTAATATTACGCCTTATTGATAAGGTTGCTGCACCTAAAGAGCAGCCTAAATCGTAAACATGGCTGTGGGGTTTGACAAAACGACCCGCAAGCATACCAATCATCGTAATAATATTAGAGTACCCTGGCACGGAGCGTTGGATCATATCAGGGAATACTTCAGCCACTTTTTCATCGAATTGCCAGTCACCAAGGTTAGCGATAGGCGCAGAGAAAAGGCGATCTTTTGAGGTTGGATCTGAGTTTGACATAAGTTCTGTATTAAGCAAAAACAAAAGTAGTAAAGGATTGTATCAGAAAGGCTGTCTACTGAAAATCAATCCATAAGCAATGAAATAATGAGCGGCACATTAATAACTTGTGCCGTTACAGAGAGTAAAAACTAAAGATTAAATGAAACGATTTGCAGCCAAGGTAGGTAATAAGTATTGGCGATAACCATCAGTGCCATTGCAAGGTAAGTTGCTACCATGCCTGAACGGCGATATGAGTAATCGTGATTTTTCAAACCATAAGAGTGCAGTATTCGACCGGCAATTAAGATCAGGCCACAAATATGAATCATCCACACTTGTGCGCCATTCATTTCCATTAAAAGCAATAAAATTAATGAGATGGGAATGTATTCGATGGCATTACCATGAACGCGGATTGCGGTTTGTAACTCATAAAAACCGCCATCACCATAAGCTATACGGTATTGATTACGCAGCTTCACAACATTTAAGGATAATCTAAGCAGCAGTAAGGCACCCAGTACAGCATACAAAGAGCTGACCATTTTTTACTCCACCATAAAACGAATCAAACTATGAAAACACCTAAAAATATAAGTTATAGTAATGGGTATTAACAATATTTTGTGAATTGTAAATCCTAAAAAGCCGTTAGACAAATGAAATCACAACTTTTTTTGGGTAGTCCTCATGCTCTAGTTGATCAAACCTTCTTTCTTTAAGCGAGTTAAAATAGTCACCGCCGTGGTTGAGCAGCGCGGTAAATCGTCAATGCTGAACCAATCTAGCTCAGCAATCTCAGCAGCAGGGTGTGGCTCGCCTTGATAGTCTGCAAAGTAGCAACGAATACGGACTTGCGTTCCATCTGTTTTTCCATCAGCAGGGCCAATAAACTCACCATAAAACCGGATAGAAGCGGCATCTAGCTCAAGTTTTAATTCTTCGCTAATCTCACGGCAGAGCGCTTGTTCATCAGTCTCGCCTTGTTCGCGTTTTCCGCCGGGGATGTAAAACAAACTTTTATTATGGGAACGTACCATCGCAATTTTGTGATCTGATAAGGTGATTAACCCAAGCTTATCAATGATTTTAGCACTCATAATATGGCCACTCTGTTATTTAACGATGATAAGAGAATTATTGCTGTAAGTGAGTCATTAAGTAAAATGATAAAATTACTTAATGACTTAAATTATATTGTTTAAAAATTATTTTTTCTCAACGATTTTTACCAATTCATAACGGATACTTGGCGCATCAGCGGGTGGGTTTGGCACATCAAATTGCTTCACTTGCAAGGTATAAGAGAAGCCTGGTTGGTATTCGAAGCCTTGAATTGAACTATAAAAAAGTTGCCAGTCATCACTTGGATTTTCTTTCACTTTCATGCACTTCATTGGGGCAACTCCCATACAATCAGCAAGTGAAGAATCGATGTAAAAAGTTTTTGTATTATCAGTCTCTGCGGGTTTCATGTTTTGGCATCCAGCGAGTAGTACGAACATGGAAGTGGCAAGTAACAATTTTTTCATGGGCAATCCTTAAACTGCAGATGGTGATTAATTCAGCGTTATATCTGTCTGTTGTGATTATAGCAAACTGAAAAAGGTAACGATTCTGAAATAGAAAGATTAATGATTAAAGAAGTATTTATTAATCAATAGTTGAATTGGAAAACATTAAGTGATGTTACTTTGCTCAAAAAGACATCGAACTAACAAAATAAACCTCTGCTGCAATATGTACATGGTGCGGATAGTCCCTTAAAATCGATAGGATCATCATGATAGGCGTCTATCTCGCCATTCAATCTTGTTATTGTTGATTAGCCACAACAATAATTGATGAAAATATGATTAAAAACAAAATGGTTTACGTGTTATGTAGAATACGTAACTATTTGTCTAACAGAATTTCCTGTATAATGTCTGCCTTTTTGACATTCTGAATTTTCAGCTCAATGTTCAGCAAAATGCCAAATTTCCGCAGCAAGCAAATGCACAACAAGCTGAGTAAAAGGATATTGTATGCGTACTAATTATTGTGGGCAGTTAAACATCGCTCACGAAGGCCAAAAGGTCACTCTTAGTGGATGGGTAAACCGCCGTCGCGATCTAGGTGGTTTGATTTTTATCGATATGCGTGACCGTGAAGGTATCGTGCAAGTTTTCTTCGATCCCGATCGTAAAGACATATTTGAAAAAGCGTCAGAGCTGCGTAATGAGTTCTGTATCCAAATCACAGGGACAGTACGCGCACGTCCAGATAGCCAAAAAAATAAAGACATGGCAACGGGCGAGATTGAAGTATTTGCTGAAGAACTGAATGTTTTTAATAAGTCAGAGCCGTTGCCATTAGATAGCAACCAAACGAATACGGAAGAGCGTCGTTTAAAATATCGTTATTTAGATTTACGCCGCCCAGAGATGTCTGAGCGTCTGCGCACGCGCGCCAAAATCACCAGCTTTGTTCGTAATTTTATGGATAACGAAGGGTTCTTGGACGTTGAGACACCAATGTTAACCAAAGCAACACCAGAAGGTGCTCGTGACTATTTAGTACCAAGCCGTGTTCATAAAGGTAAATTTTATGCATTACCGCAATCACCTCAGTTGTTTAAACAATTGCTGATGATGTCTGGTATTGACCGTTATTACCAAATCGTAAAATGCTTCCGTGATGAAGACTTACGAGCAGATCGTCAACCTGAATTTACCCAAATCGATGTTGAAACCTCGTTTATGACCGCAGAGCAAGTGCGTGAAATTATGGAACGTATGATCCGTAATTTATGGTTAGAGGTAAAAGGGGTTGATTTAGGTAACTTCCCAATCATGACCTTTGCAGAAGCTATGCGTCGTTATGGCTCAGATAAACCAGACCTACGTAACCCAATGGAGTTAGTGGACGTCGCGGATATCGTAAAAGGTGTTGAATTTGCGGTGTTCTCAGGTCCAGCAAACGACCCGAAAGGCCGTGTTGCGGCTCTGAAAGTCCCAGGTGGCGCTGCTATGACGCGTAAGCAAATCGACGAATATGGTCAATTTGTCGGTATTTATGGTGCGAAAGGCTTGGCTTGGATGAAAGTTAACGAACGAGCTCAAGGCCTTGAAGGTATTCAAAGCCCAGTCGCAAAATTCTTGAATGAAGATGTGATTAACCAGTTACTAGACCGCACAGGCGCAGTTGATGGCGATATCTTGTTATTCGGTGCGGGTGCAAAAAATGTCGTAACCGATTCAATGGGCGCGCTACGTTTGAAAGTCGGTCGTGACTTTGAATTAACCGATTTAAATAGCTGGCAGCCACTGTGGGTGATTGATTTCCCAATGTTTGAAGATAATGGTGAGGGCGGGTTAACTGCGATGCACCATCCATTTACTTCTCCTAAAGATTTCTCACCTGAAGAATTGGCCAGTAAACCCGAAGAAGCCGTTGCTAATGCGTATGATATGGTCATCAATGGTTACGAAGTTGGCGGTGGTTCAGTACGTATTCACCGCAATGAAATGCAACAAACGGTATTTAGTATTTTAGGCATTAATGAAGAAGACCAACGCGAAAAATTTGGCTTCTTATTAGATGCATTGAAATATGGCACGCCACCACACGCAGGATTAGCCTTTGGTCTTGACCGTTTAGTGATGCTGTTAACAGGAACCGATAATATTCGTGATGTTATTGCTTTCCCGAAAACAACAGCGGCAGCATGTTTAATGACGAATGCTCCAAGCCATGCGAATCCTGATGCATTGACGGAGCTCGCTATCGCCGTGGTTGCGAAAGACGAAGAGTAAGTTCAATGAAAAAATATAAGCGCCCGGAATCGATATTAGTCATTATTGTGGCTCAAAGTAGTGGACGGGTGCTTATGTTACGACGTAAAGACGACCCAGACTTCTGGCAATCAGTGACCGGAAGTTTGGAGCCTGATGAAACGCCGTATGAAACGGCGTGTCGTGAAATTAAAGAAGAAACGGGTTTTGAGGTTGAACAAAACCAGCTGCAAGATTTGTCGCACAGTATCATCTTTGAAATTTTCCCACATTTCAGGCATCGTTATGCACCTGATGTTACGCATTGCAAAGAACATTGGTTTAAAATGGTGCAAAGTGAAGAAAAAATGCCATTACTGACGGAACACAGCGAATATCGTTGGCTAGCCCCTGATGAAGCGGCGAGCTTAACGAAATCCTGGAGCAATAGTCAGGCTATTTTAGAATTTGCTGTTTAATTATTTATTGACGTTTTTTGGAGATATTTCATGGCAGGTCATAGTAAATGGGCCAACACCAAACACCGTAAAGCGGCACAAGATGCTAAGCGCGGTAAAATTTTCACTAAAATTATCCGTGAATTAGTCACAGCAGCCCGCTTAGGTGGTGGTGATCCCGCAACAAACCCACGTTTACGTGCAGCGGTGGATAAAGCATTATCGAACAACATGACTCGTGACACCTTAAACCGTGCTATCGCACGTGGTGTTGGTAATGATGATAACGATAATATGGAAACCATCATTTATGAAGGTTATGGCCCGGGCGGGACAGCAGTTATGGTTGAATGCTTAAGTGATAACCGTAACCGTACTGTTTCAGAAGTGCGCCATGCATTCACTAAAACAGGTGGTAACTTGGGTACAGACGGCTCCGTTTCTTACTTATTTACTAAACGCGGCGTGATCACTTATGCACCGGGCGTTGATGAAGATGCCATAATGGAAGCGGCATTAGAAGCGGGTGCTGATGATGTTGAAACTTATGATGATGGTGCAATCGATGTTTACACAACGCCAGAAACTTTTGGTGAAGTGAAAGACGCATTAGATGCTGCGGGTTTTACCAGTGAAGCTGCAGAAGTATCAATGATCCCGTCGACCAAAGCAGAGCTGGATGCTGAAACGGCGCCTAAATTGTTACGTCTTATTGATATGTTAGAAGATTCAGACGATGTACAGGAAGTTTACCACAATGGTGATATTTCTGACGAAGTCGCTGCCACACTGTAATTTGTGAGGCACTAAATGGCGGCATAGTCATTTAGCATAATCCGCGTAGAGAAAGCGGGCTGGCGCAGCCTGTTTTCTCTAACGCCTTCTACTCTTTCCTTTCCCTTATCCGCTATACTTTCTTCTATATCAACGAGCTAACTCGCTTTTAGTTTTTATCAGCTATTCAAATAGCTATTTAGTTGAAATTGATAGTATTATGAGATGGATAGTATTATGAAGCTTATTAGAACAACATGATTAATATAAAGAGGTATAAGTAAATTTATATGGCGATTATTTTAGGTATTGACCCCGGTTCTCGTGTTACGGGATACGGTGTTATTCGCCAGCAAGGCCGGCAACTACTGTATTTAGGTAGTGGGTGTATTCGTACACAAGTTGATGATTTACCAAGTCGTCTGCAACGAATTTACGCGGGTGTCTCGGAAATTATCACACAATATCAACCGGATGTACTATCCATTGAACAAGTTTTTATGGCGAAGAATGCGGACTCCGCATTAAAACTTGGGCAAGCGAGAGGCGTGGCCATTGTTGCTGCTGCAAACATGAATATACCCGTATTTGAATATGCAGCTCGTCAGGTCAAACAAACAGTTGTAGGTACGGGAGCCGCAGAAAAAAGCCAAGTACAGCATATGGTTAAATCAATTCTAAAATTGTCAGCGAGCCCACAGTCTGACGCAGCAGATGCTTTGGCAATTGCGATTACACATTGCCATTTCAATCAAAATCTTTTAAAAGTTGGCGACCCACGGTTAGTTTTAACTCGTGGACGTTTAAGATAGCGAGTTTATCTTAAACAGAATTGCTTATTAATAAATAGCGTGTAGCTGGATATGCATCCAGCATTTTTTGTGGTATAAACAACAGTATTAATGATAATAAACCAACCTGCTCAAGGTTTAGTTAGTAATAGAGGGCTTCAATGTGATAGGTCGTTTACGTGGTATTGTTTTAGAAAAGCAACCTCCAATCGTATTATTAGAACTACAAGGTGTCGGTTATGAAGTCCATATGCCAATGACTTGTTTCTATGAACTGCCCGATATTGGTCAGGAAGCTATTGTTTTTACTCACTTTGTTGTTCGTGAAGATGCCCAGTTACTCTATGGTTTTAACGATAAGCAAGAAAGGGCATTATTTAAAGAGCTGATCAAAGTAAATGGTGTTGGCCCCAAATTAGCCCTCGCGATTTTATCCGGTATGTCTGCTCAACAATTTGTTTCCGCTATCGAACAAGAAGCTATTGCATCACTGGTTAAATTACCTGGAATTGGTAAGAAAACCGCAGAACGTTTAGTGGTCGAAATGAAAGACCGCTTCAAAGGCCTCAATGGGGATTTATTTAATCCAAATAGCGACATTAATCTGCCAAATGTAAACAGTAAAGTTCCCAATATGGCGGATATCGAAGCAGAAGCTGCCGCCGCATTGATTGCTTTAGGGTATAAACCACAAGAAGCAAGTCGAATGGTGAGTAAAGTTGCAAAACCGGATAGCGATTCTGAAACATTGATCCGTGATGCCCTTCGTGCCGCACTTTGATTGAGAGAATTTTAATATGATTGAAGCTGATCGCCTAATAACTGCTGAAGTATTACAGTCAGATGAAGAAGCTATTGACCGTGCGATCAGGCCAAAGCTATTGAATGAGTATATTGGTCAGCCTCAGGTTAAAGACCAAATGGAAATATTTATTCAAGCAGCGAAAATGCGAGGCGATGCGCTTGACCATCTGCTCATCTTTGGCCCTCCAGGGTTAGGAAAAACAACTTTAGCAGGGATTGTTGCAAATGAACTCGGTGTTAATCTGCGTACAACTTCAGGGCCCGTATTAGAAAAAGCAGGCGATTTAGCTGCCATGCTAACTAATTTAGAGCCCCATGATGTCCTATTTATTGATGAAATCCATCGATTATCCCCAGTTGTTGAGGAAATACTTTATCCCGCAATGGAAGATTACCAACTCGATATCATGATAGGTGAAGGGCCTGCAGCGCGCTCGATTAAAATTGATCTCCCGCCTTTCACATTAATTGGTGCAACGACTCGGGCAGGGTCGCTCACATCACCATTACGTGATCGCTTTGGTATTGTGCAACGGCTAGAATTTTATCAAGTTGATGATTTACAACATATTGTCAAGCGTAGTGCCCAATATATGGGGTTAGATATCACCGAAGAAGGTGCGCTACAAGTTGCGATGCGTTCAAGGGGAACTCCACGTATCACTAACCGTTTGTTACGTCGTGTGCGGGATTTTGCTCAAGTGAAAGGTGATGGTTCGATTGATGGGCTAATTGCTAACCAAGCTTTGGACATGTTAAATGTCGATGCTGCAGGTTTTGATTATTTAGATAGAAAGCTTCTAGTTGCTATCATTGATAAATTTATGGGTGGTCCTGTTGGTGTTGATAACCTCGCAGCAGCCATTGGGGAGGAGCGTGAAACCATAGAGGATGTTTTAGAGCCTTATCTTATCCAGCAAGGTTTTATTCAGCGTACCCCTAGAGGTCGAATGGCGACGGTTCATGCGTATAACCACTTTGGTTTAACGCCTAAAGAAATTTAATTATATTAAATGAATAAATATGGCCCCAACATTGTTTTCAATGTTGGGGCCATTTGCATTAAAAATAGTATGTAATGACTGAAATTATGTAGCTTAAAGCTTAAATTAATTTTTCGCTTTTATTGCTAAGCTTAGTACAAATAGAATAGCCGATACCAACACGACTGACGGCCCAGCAGGGGTATCGTAGAAAGCAGAGAAAGTTAGCCCCCCGGTTACAGCAATCATACCAATTAAGACAGCGATGAAAGCCATTTGCTCAGGTGTTCGAGCAAAACGCCGAGCCGTTGCTGCAGGTATAATCAATAAAGACGTAATAATTAACGCCCCAACAAATTTCATAGCGATACCAATTGTTAGTGCGGTAACTAACATCAGTAATAAACGCAGTCTTTGAATATTAATCCCATCAACAAAAGCAAGCTCAGGGCTAACCGTTATGGACAAAAGTGCCCGCCAACGATAAAAAAGCAACCCACAAACGACAATAACGCCAATAAAAATCGTTATAATATCTTCATAGCTTACTGAGAGTAAGTCACCAAATAAGTAAGCCATTAGGTCAACGCGGACATTAGCCATTAAGCTAACAACGACTAAACCTAAAGACAGTGAACTGTGTGCCATAATACCCAGTAAAGTATCAACGGCAAGTTGTGGGCGTTTTTCTAGCCAAACCAAAATTAAGGCTAATAGTAAAGTGACAGCAATAACGGCATAGAATGGGTTGATATTTAATAGAAGCCCAAATGCGACCCCTAACAATGAAGCATGAGCTAGCGTATCGCCAAAATAGGACATTCGGCGCCATACAACAAAAGAGCCTAGAGGACCTGCCGCAATGGCAAGTAGCATGCCTGCTATCCAGCCAGGTAATAGTAACTCAATCATGTTTGCAGTCCTTGCTGTGCTGGTGACCAACAATAATATTGCCTTCTAAATCATGTTGATGATTATGTTGATGGCGGTATACACCAAGTTGTTGTGCACCGCGATAACCAAACATAGCGACAAATTCTGGGTGGTTTGAAACAACATCGGGCGCACCAGAACAGCAAATATGGCCGTTAATGCAAAGTACTTTATCTGTTTTTGCCATCACGAGATGCAAGTCATGGGAAACCATTAATACAGCGCAGTTAAGCTCAGTTCTTAATTGGTTGATTAAGTCATATAGTGCAACTTGACCTGTGATATCAACACCTTGAGCTGGCTCATCAAGTACGAGGAGATCCGGTTTATTGAGTAGGGCACGAGCCAGTAAAACACGTTGTGTTTCACCGCCTGATAACTTTTGCATCGGTTGTTCAAGTAAATGCGTTGCTTTGACTCTTTCGAGTGCAGGTAACAAATGCTCTTTACGAACACCAAGTTTTAATAACATAAAACGTTTAACAGTAAGGGGTAGCGTCGTATCCAAATGAAGTTTTTGTGGAACATAGCCAATAGCGAGAGAAGAAGGACGCGTAATAGTACCTGATGTAGGGGCAAGTAGCCCGAGTACAACACGTACAATTGTTGATTTTCCAGCTCCATTCGGGCCTAAAAGGGTTACGATATCACCTTTATTCAGTTCAAAGGTAACATCATTGAGAACCTGTTTTTCGCCAAATGAAACAGAAATCTTATTTAAAGTCAGTAATGGTTGCATGTGAAAAACATCTTGCAGAATTCATGTTGTGTTATATTATAACATTTCAAAATCAAAATCACGGAAAAAGACTGCTATGATACATAAATCGAAAAACATTGCCTGCAAATTTCTTTTTGGAGCAGTGGCGAGCTCCGTATTAAGTGCAACAATGGTATCAGCTGCGAATGCTGATGTTGTGGCCTCAATACGCCCACTGGCCTTTATTGCCGCGGGAATTGCAGATGGTGTCACTGAGACACAAGTTTTATTACCAGACGGTGCTTCGCCCCATGATTATGCACTTAAACCTTCTGATTTGAAAAAAATTAAACAGGCTGATTTATTCGTATGGGTTGGTCCTGATATGGAGATGTTTTTACAGAAGCCAATCAATACATTACCACAGAATAAACGCCTAGCATTGGCTGAACAGAAAAACATTAAGCCACTTCTTATGGCAGAGTCCCATGAAGATGAACACGACCATGAACATGGAGATGAAGCTAATCATGACAAGGATCACGAACATCATCACCACGGTGAGTATAATATGCACATCTGGTTGTCTCCAGAAATTGCAAATTTTGCTGCGCAAGACATTTATGAGCGTTTAGTAGAGCTTTATCCTGAACAAAAAGATAAGCTAGACGTAAACCTTCGTAAATTCAAAGAAAATATGACGCAAAATGATCAGAAAATTGCTAGTATTTTGCAGCCAGCTAAAAACAAGGGTTATTTTGTTTTTCACGACGCTTATGGCTACTTTGAAAAACACTATCAATTAGCTCCATTGGGGCACTTTACGATAAACCCAGAAATACAACCTGGCGCGCAGAAATTACATCAAATACGAACACAATTGGTTGAGCATAAAGCGCAATGTGTTTTTGCTGAGCCTCAATTCAGGCCTGCTGTGATTGAAAGTGTAGCACGTAATACGGGGGTGAAAATGGGAACTCTCGACCCACTAGGAATTGGGCTGGCGATAGGGCCGGATAGCTACATGCAGTTTTTGACTCAATTATCAGAGCAATACGCCAGCTGCCTGGATTAAAAATAGAAGGAATTGTTTAAGTGCAGCAAATGGCCAAAAGTCTGGCTCAGGTATACGGTAGCCTGTCTAGAACACACAAAATTGTATTAAGTACGCTCACTGTAGCGACTATGGCCGTCGCAATTTGGCGGCCAGTTCATGTACCAACAACAGCTGAATATGATGGTACACCGGATACCATCATTCCGCTTTCATTATTACCTGCAAGTGATGCTACCGACGATATAATTCAAGACAGTAGTGAACAGCTACCAGATGAAGGCCTCGCTGATACTGAAGCAGAAGCCGTAGAGACGGGAGGAGTGGCTGCGCCTCTCGTCCATGAATATGTTGTTGCAAGTGGTGATAACTTAACGACTATTTTAACTCAATTCGGTATTGAAGCTGGTGACGTTGCAACACTATCTAACCAACATAAATCACTGAGAAATCTGAAGATAGGCCAGTCATTAAATTGGTCGTTAACTGATCAGGGTGAGTTAGAGTCATTAACATGGGAAGTTTCTCGCCGTGAGACCCGTGTATTTACCCGTGTTGGGACGACAAACAAATTTGAAGAAGCTAAGCAGATTCGCGAAGGTGAATGGACTAACAGTGTTTTAAACGGTACGGTTGACGGCACATTTGCGCAAAGTACAAATAAAGCGGGCTTAACGCGTAATGAAGGCCGTGAGGTAATTAAAGCTTTACAATGGCAGGTTGATTTCAAAAAATTGAAAAAAGGCGATAAGTTCAGTGTATTAATGAGCAGGGAAATGCTTAATGGTCGCAGTGAACAGAGCCAACTTATTGGTGTTCGCCTACAAACGAATGGAAAAAGCTATTATGCTTTTCGCGCTGAAGATGGGCGCTATTATGACAGTGAAGGGAATGGTTTAGAACGTGGTTTCTTACGTTTTCCAACTGCTAAGCAGTTTAGAGTCTCTTCACAATTCAACCCTCGGCGAGTTAACCCAGTTACTGGGCGCGTAGCACCGCATAAAGGTGTGGATTTCGCAATGCCTGTTGGCACACCAGTACTTGCTGTTGGCGATGGCGAAGTGATTGTTTCAAAATACAGCGGCGCTGCAGGTAACTTTATTGCAATCCGTCATGGCCGCCAATATACAACTCGTTATATGCACTTACGTCAATTATTAGTTAAGCCAGGCCAGAAAGTTAAGCGCGGTGATCGTATTGCGTTATCAGGCAATACAGGGCGTTCGACTGGTCCTCATCTACATTTTGAAATGTGGGTAAATCAACAAGCGGTAAATCCACTCACCGCAAAATTACCGAGTTCTGGTGGTTTAACAGGAAAAGAGCGTAAAGAATATTTAGCGCTTGTGAAAGAAACGAAACCACAACTCAAGCTACAGTAATTTAAGTTTCTATTTTTATCACTGGCAGGTACTTGTATCTGCCAGTTTTCTTTGTAATGCTCCCGTAAACTATTATTATAAGCTATAGAAAGATGGCTATTATTCACTTGAGTACAGCATGAATAAAGATCAAGACACTGATAGTAAAAAAGGCTATGTGCCAACTTTTCACCGTTCTTACCTATTACCTAAATATTGGGGGGTGTGGCTAGGGGCTGGTGTTTTAGCGGGATTGGCTTTCATTCCTGTTAAGATCCGTGACCCTTTACTTGCTAAAATAGGAAAATGGGTTGGGCGGCTTGCTAAAAGTGGCCGTCGTCGTGCCAAAATTAACTTACTTTATTGTTTTCCGGAATTGACCGAACATCAACGAGAAGAGTTAGTTGATCGCATGTTTGAAACCGCACCACAGTCTTTTGTCATGTTGGCAGAGTTATGTCTTCGTGGTGCGAGTAAAACGCTAGCGAGGACACATTGGCATAATCAAGAAATTATAGAGCGCTTAAAACAGCAGCAAAGTAATGTTATTTTTATGGTTCCTCATGGCTGGGCTGTTGATGCGCCAGCCATGTTATTAGCAGCAAAAGGCCAACAAATGGCTGCAATGTTTCATCACCAAAAGAACCCTGTTGCCGATTACTTATGGAATAAAGCGAGATACCATTTTGGGGGGCGTTTGCACTCAAGAGAGGCGGGGATTAAGCCTTTTATCGCTTCTGTTAGGCAAGGTTATTGGGGCTTTTATCTTCCTGACCAAGATCATGGTGAAGAGCATAGTGAATTTGTTGATTTTTTTGGTACATATAAGGCGACATTACCTGCTATTGGTAGGCTAATGAAAGTTTGCAAAGCGAAAGTTGTACCGCTATTTCCCGTTTATGACCATAAAACGCACCAATTGCATATTTATATCCGTGAACCAATGGATGATATCGATGGTAAGGATGATAAGTACATTGCACGAAGAATGAATGAGGAACTGGAATATTTGGTTTCTCCGAATTTAGAACAATACACATGGATATTAAAGCTATTAAAAACGCGTAAAGAGGGGGAGATAGAACCTTATCAACGTAAAGATCTCTACCGTTAGTGTTTAGTTTTACAGAATAGTGTTTAAGCCATTACTTTTTAAGTAATGGCTTTTTTTATTTAAAAGTGTGTATTTATAAAATGAACGAGGGTTCATATTATTACTTGCCTAACATCAGATAAACTAGAACTAATAAATATCAAACCGTATCGTTTTAAGTAATTATTATGCTGATGATATTATCACTAGCAGTAATTAGCCAGTGTAACATTAATCATGAAATTAGATCTTAGTATATATACTGAAGCAGCTTTATTTCAATGTTTGTATTGTGATATTCCTTTTTATTTATCTAATGTAAAGCCAACCATGCAGTAGATAACATTACAAAATCATCATTAAATGACTAGCCAGTTATGGTTATTATTTGTATGCTTTACAATAATTATAGTTGAGTATTGGTTTTTTCTTCTAAAATTATTTTTTTTCATCTTTATGAAATTATTATTTTTTTAATTTAAAATTGAAATTATTTATTGGTTATTTATGTTAATTATATGATAAGTGTAAGGCTATATTTAAAATATAAAATCAATCTTTATATTAAAAATTATTCCTTACATACTAAAAAAAAGAGAATAAATAATTTTAAACATATGAGTAAATACTAAGCATTATGTATAATCACTTATTAACGATATATAAAATATATTGCTATATTTTAATTATATAATAAAAATGACTCCCAGATTAATACTTGGAGACTCTATGGAAAAAACTCGAACAACGTTAGATCAATGGATAACTCTACAGGTAGTGGTTGACTACGGTGGTTTTGCTCAAGCAGCTGAAATTTTGCATAGGACACAATCATCAATTAGCTACACCATTAGTAAATTAGAGCAAACATTGGAAATTGAAATATTTTCTTTAGAAAAACGTCGTGCAGTATTAACTAAACAAGGAGAGCAGCTATTAGCGCTATCGAGAGAGGTAACAAATAAAGCAATTTCATTAGAAGAGGTTGCTAAATCATTAAATTATGAAGGAAATAATAAAATTAATATTGTTATTGATTCACTATATCAAAGTGATGAAATACTGAAGAAAATTGGGGGGGTAAGTCGCTCTAGAAAGGATTATGATATTGATTTGAAACGTGTTTTATTAAAAAAAACAGATGTTTTTGAAGTTAAAAATTATGATTTATTAATTACTCACCATTACGTTGAGTCGTTAAACCCTATATTCCTTGAGCAAGTTGAGGCGGTGTTTGTATCCAATCCAAATCATAAGCTTCAACATTGCCAGGCTGATAATGTATTGAAATCAATGGAAAAAACAACATTGATTGCTTTGGGAACTACAGATATGGATAGTATAAAAAGCATCCAAACCATTCATGTTCCTAATGTGGATTTAGCAATTCAATTAACAGAGAATTCGATTGGGTATTTATGGTTACCAAAAAATTTAGTCCAGAAGGAATTGAATAATAATTCATTAAAAGAGCTGAAAACAGCAAATAAAAAATCATTCTATAATTTTTATATGTATCTGAATAAAAATTCAATGGCTAATGAAATTTTAAGATACTACCTAATTGATAATGAAAAAGCTAAATTAATGAGTCAATTAATGAATAACCAAAATTAAACATAAATATTTTAGATGTCATTTTAAAAAATTCAATGTATCCATTAGTTAACTTAACTAAAGGTAAATGGTATATTCCTTTAGAACATCTAATATGAGTAATTTATTTATTCATATAATAGTAATTAATAATTAAAAATTTTATTATAGGAACTATTATGAGTATTCTAAAAAAATCCCTAGCAGTAATAGGGGTTGCTTTAGCTGTAACATCTGCGCCAACTGTTTTTGCTTCAGGTACAATTAATTTTACCGGGGAAATAACTGACATTGCTTGTACAGTTGATAGTAATTCAAAAAATTTAAATGTTGATCTTGGAAAGGTATCAGCTAAAAGTTTAGCTGCACAGGGTGAAGTTGCAGGATTGAAAGACTTCACGATTAAGCTTGTTGATTGTCCAGCAAACTCGAAAGTAACTGTACGCTTTGGTGGTACACGTGATACTGCAGACCGGGATATTCTTGCCATCAACCAAGGTGCAGGTGTTGCAAATAATGTCGGTATTGCTTTATTTGAAAAAGACGCAACAACACAAATCAAATTATTTGATGACTCAAAACAAATTGAATTCGATGGTGCAACTGTAGACTTAGATTACGTAGCTCGTTATAAAGCTACAGGCGCAGCAACTGCAGGTCCTGCTAATAGTAGTGCAGTATATAGCATTCAATATCATTAATTATTTGGAGGGCACAATGGTTGCCCTCTTTCTCACATCAATATCATGGCTGTTTTATGAAAAAAATATTTTTTTCAATCTGTATATGTTTATTTTCTATTTCTAACATCTCTCAAGCGTCAGGTATTAGTGTAGGTGGAACACGTTTTGTCTATGAAGAAAACAAACGTGAAATTGATATCCCGATTTTTAATAGTGATAAAGAAAAACCATTTTTAATCCAAAGTTGGGTTTCTCCATTTAATGGTGAGGGTAAAGCACCATTTATTGCTACGCCACCATTATTCCGAATTGAACCAGATACAAATGGCTCAGCGAGAATTTCATACATAGGTGAACCTATAAATTCAAATGAAGAAAAAATCTATTTGCTTAATATTAAATCAATACCACCGAAAAATAATAGTATTGAAAATGAGCTACAGATAATTATAAACTCACAATTTAAATTATTTTTAAGGTCGAAAGATATTGAACCTTTTGATTTTGAGAAGGTTAATTTAGTTGAAAAATCAGATGGAGTTATGATTGATAACCAAACACCATATCATTTATCAATCAAAAATATTCTTATCAATGACAAGGTTATTGATGGCGCTAGCTTAATATACCCATTTAAAAATGACTACATTCTTAAGAAAAAAATAAATAATGGTGATTCAATAGTTGTTCAGTTTATTAATGATTATGGCGCTATCATAGAGAAAAAACCAAGTAAGAGTATCTAAGATGTCAATTCTCTATACCAAAAATAGAATTATGTATTCTAAAGTTTTTACTACGATCAGCTTGATATTGTATGCCAATAATACAATTGCTGAAGATATATTTGATATCAATGCCATCAACACTGGAATTGAAAGTCAAGTTGCCGATGTGAATAGCTTGGGCTACTTGTCATCCACAGGTGGGCAATTACCAGGTGACTATTTTGTTGATATTTATATTAATGATCAACGGGTGGACAATAAGAATATTACATTTTTATTTGATGATAAAACTAAAAAACTACTCCCTAAAATAACAAAAAAAATGCTACTAGATTGGGGGGTAAAAAACTCAGCAAGCGAAAAATTCTCAGTAATTGAAAGTGATGAATATTTGAACGATATTGCTCAAATTATTCCTAGCGCTAATTATCAATACAAATTCGAAATCCAACAGCTACAAGTTAGTATTCCTCAAATTGGATTAGAAAATACTAGCCGAGGTTACGTTGAACCGAAAGAATGGGACGATGGAATTAATGTGGCATTTGTTAATTACACTGCAAGATTTAATAAGCATTGGTACCAAAATAGAGATAACAGAGATAATACATTCTTAGGTTTAAGAAGCGGTATTAATATAAATGCTTGGCGTTTGCGTAGCTATAGCACATATAGTAATACAACCAATGAAACAAATTGGAATAACTTACAAACCTATATAGAGCGAGATATCAGAAGTTTAAAAAGTCGATTAACGATTGGTGAAACATCCTTTGATAATGGTGTGATGGAAAGCAACCCTTATCGTGGGATAAGGTTAGCTTCCGATGAAAGTATGTTGCCTCAAAGTGAAAGAGGTTTTGCACCGACAGTCATAGGAATTGCACAATCAAATGCGATTGTTACTATTAGGCAAAATGGTAATGTGATTTATCAAACAACTGTACCCCCCGGTGAGTTTTCAATTAATGATTTATATCCAACTTCATACAGTGGTGACCTTGAGGTCTCCATTGAAGAAGCTAATGGAACAATCCGATCTTTTATTCAGCCGTTTTCAGCGGTACCAATGATGCAAAGGGCAGGTGCATTAAAATATAGTGTAGATATTGGTAAATATAATGTTGATAGTGCACGGCGTAAACCAAATTTTGCGCAAGCATCAGCAATTTATGGGTTACCATATAACTTATCCGCTTATGGAGGTTTTTTAGTTTCCCAAGGCTATCAAGCTTACACAATAGGTACTGGAGTAAACTTAGGTAATATTGGTGCGATATCGACAGATATTACACAAGCATCGGCACGATTGATTGATAAAAAGAAGGCAGAAGGGCAATCATACCGAATTCAGTATTCAAAATATATTCCAGATACAGGCACTTCTTTTTCTTTAGCATCATATCGCTATTCAACAAAGAATTATTATGATTTCTCTGATTCGAATAATTACTTTTATAACATCGATCGGAAAAAACAACAGTTTCAAGCATCAGTATCCCAATCACTTAACGGAATAGGTTATTTATCAGTGAATGGTTACCAGCAATATTATTGGGATAAAAGTGGTTCAGATAAAAATCTAACAATGAGTTTTAGTTCTAATTATAATTCGATGAATTACAGTGTTGCTTATTTTTATACAAAGCAAGATTATTCGAATACCAATGACCAAATGCTGTCATTAAATTTAAGTATTCCTTTTGATTTAGGGTGGAGAAATAATTGGATCAATTATAGCTATAATACCAGTAAAAAAGGCGACTCTATTAGCTCATTGAGTTTTAATGGTACGCAATTAGAAGATAATAATTTGCAGTATGACCTCACACAAAGATACCACCATAGCCATGATGAATATAGTAATTCCATTAGTGCAAGCTATATAGTTTCATCAGGGGAATACAGTGTAGGCTATAATGATGATCCTAAATATCATTCTGTCGATCTAGGTGCAACAGGAGCATTATTACTGCATTCTGGAGGGCTAACGACATCACGTACTATTTATGATTCTGCAGTGCTCGTAAAAGCTGAAGATATTGATAATTTAAAAGTGAATAATGCGCAGTCGCTCTATACTAACTCTTCAGGCTTTGCTGTAATTCCTACGGTTACACGCTATGAACGAAATAAAATTAGTGTCGATACTGCAACATTAAGTGGTAATAATGATGTTGCTATTAATACAACAACTGTCGTTCCTACTCAAGGAGCTATTGTATTAGCTAATTTTCAAGCAAAACGCGGCGCTAGAGTATTACTAAAACTGCAGCATGCAGGCAAACCAATTGCATTTGGCACACAAGTTTCTGTTATAGAAAATGAAGAGCAAGTGACTGGAGGTATTGTTGCAAATGATGGGGAAGTGTATTTAAGTGGTGTTCCAGAGCAAAGTATCGTCATTGTAAAATGGGGTAATAGTCATAATCAACAATGTACAGTTCCACTTTCATTATCGTTAGAAAATGAAAAAATTCAGTTTATAGAACGAACTTGTGAATAGGAGTCGTCATGAATAATTTAGGATTAAAAATCGGCATTCCGTTACTTTTATATTCACAATTTGGTGTTGCAGAATTTAGGGCTGAATTTACTAACCAACTTGTTAATTCAAATAAAACACTTTATGTCTCACGCACATTACCGGTAGGTACTTTTATTGGTTCAGTTGATTTAGGTACGCATTCCCCTTGGGTGTGGTGGAATGTAACTGGTAATACAGAAGTTGGTATATATTTACCAAACGTATCTGGGAATTCAAGGTACATTTCTGGTGTAGGCTATGTGAGAGAAGTTAATAGTTCAGGTGTTGGTTATGCTTTACATGGAACAGTGATGAGCCCTTGCTCTGGTTCTGCGTATGTTGATGGAGTAAATACGAAAGATGGAAATATTAGTAATAGGTTAATTTGTGGTTCTAATGCATCATCAGCAAGATATACTGTAAAGTTAAGAGCAGATTTTTATAAAGTTGGTAATAATGTTAAAAACCAAACTTTACCAACCACTTATGCTGCGATGTTAATTTTGTTCAATAATAGTTTTATTGCTTCAGACTCATATGGAAGAATTGAACCAAAAGTGACTATAGGGCCAATTAATATTATTTCGAGTGGTTGCGAAGTTAAAAATAAGTCAATAGATGTGCCGTTCGGTAAAGTCAGCAAATCGTCGTTTACAGGTGTTGGTTCAACAAGCTCCGTGAGTAAAAGAAACTTTCAAATTCAATTAGACTGCGACCCTATATCACCGATAAAAATTACGTTTATTGGATCGCAAGACACAAGCCAAACACCGGGGGCAATTGCACTCAATAATTTAACTGATGAAAATACAGCGAAGGGCTATGCAATCCAAGTAAAATATAACGGAGCACCAATTAAGCTTAATCAGTTAATGCCTATCGTTGAACAAAATAATGTAGGCCAATATAACATTCCGTTGGAAGCTGCTTATATCCAAACTCAATCTATAACAACTGCTGGGGAAGCAAACGGTACGCTACAATTTAATCTACAATATCACTAAGCTCTATTTGCTCTGCACGTAACAGAAGTGAACTGCAGAGTTTTACTGTTTTGTATTACTTATTATTTAGCCATCATTTTGCACTTTATCTTAATTCATCACTAACCTGAAGTAAGTTATAGTTAGCTTTTATTGATGAATAAGTTGAGGACGACTATGGCATTTGATCGTATGGATTGGCATTACGGTGGTGATTATCCATCAGACTTACCAAATGAGAATGGAGGCACCCATATTGGCTTTTATTTAACATGGATTATTCATAATAATTTAGTAGGAGAATTTCATACTGAAGAATCAGGGGAAGAACTCGCATTAGTTAAAGCTCGAAAGTTGGATGGTCGTGAATTTTTGATGACAATGTGTGATGAAAAATTTATAGATGAAGATTTAAGTGATGAAGGTAATGCTTTTACTCAGTTTTACTATGCAGCGGAAGAGAAGGGCTATTTTGAAGATTATGAAGGTGTCCTTAAAGGCCATTTACCAACAACTTACCATATAGAAAACTCATGGGAAAATTATGATAAAATTGCCCCTGTAATTAGCGAAGCATATGCCAAATGGAAACAAGCTCAAGGTTAGATAGAGCACTAATATAAAAGACAGCCCCCACCTATAGGCGAGGGCTAAAAGATTATTCGACCTCTAGAATACGACAAGTATTCGTGCTACCTACGGTGCCCATTAAGTCACCCTGAGTGACAAGAACCACGTCACCACTCATTAAATAGCCGTTATCACGTAAACGTGTCACTGCTTCATTAGCAGCCGCAATACCATCTGTGTGGGTGCTACAGAAAACAGGGGTAACACCACGGTATAGAGAACATTGGTTGAGCGTTTTTTCATGACGAGACATTGCAAAAATAGGCAAGCCAGAACTGATACGAGACATCATACGAGCAGTACGACCAGACTCAGTCATTGCAATGATAGCTTTAACCCCTTTAAGGTGGTTAGCTGCATACATTGTTGACATAGCAATTGCTTCTTCTGGGCTGCTAAATTCTGCATCTAAACGGTGTTTAGATACATTCAGGCCAGGCATTTTTTCTGCACCAAAGCAAACTTGTGCCATTGCAGCTACCGTTTCTGCAGGGTACTGGCCTGCGGCAGTTTCAGCGGAAAGCATAACGGCATCGGTACCATCCAACACCGCATTCGCGACGTCCATGACTTCGGCCCGCGTTGGCATTGGGTTAGTGATCATCGATTCCATCATTTGTGTTGCAGTGATAACCACGCGATTTAATTGACGTGAACGACGGATTAATTTTTTCTGAACAGCAACTAACTCAGGATCGCCAATTTCTACACCGAGGTCACCACGAGCAACCATGACGACATCAGAAGCGAGAATAACCTCATCCATGACTTCATCATTGGCAACGGCTTCAGCACGCTCGACTTTAGCAACAATTTGACATTCACAACCCGCATCACGAGCTAATCGGCGCGCATAATCTAAATCTTCACCAGAGCGAGGGAATGAAACGGCTAAATAGTCGACATTAATTTTGGCTGCGGTTTTTATATCTTCTTTGTCTTTGTCTGTTAATGCTTCAGCAGAAAGACCGCCACCGAGTTTATTAATACCTTTATTGTTAGATAATTGACCACCAACAGTAACTTCTGTAAAGACTTGTAATCCTTGGACTTCTCGGACTTTTAATTGAACACGCCCATCATCAAGAAGTAAAATATCGCCTGGAACGACATCGGCAGGTAAGCCTTTATAGTCGATACCCACTTTTTCTTGGCAACCTTCACCTTTACCTAAATTGGCATCAAGAATGAATTTATCACCAATATTGAGGAAAACTTTACCATCTTTAAACGTAGAAACACGAATTTTAGGGCCTTGTAAATCACCGAGGATAGCAACGTGACGTCCTAAACGAGCGGCAATCTCACGTACTTTATTAGCACGCAATAGATGGTCTTCTGGAGTTCCGTGGGAGAAGTTAAGGCGAACAACGTTGGCGCCAGCATTGATAATTTTTTCAAGATTATTATCGCGATCGGTAGCTGGACCAAGAGTTGTAACAATTTTAGTTCTTCTAAGCCGTCTAGACATGTATTACTCCGTTGACCTGTAATGGTGTTGATAAAAGAGTGAAACCATTTCACCCCATTTCGAAACCTGTTTACTGCAAATAGGGATGCTGACACGAGCACAGCTATTATATACAGCCAATTTCTTAATGCTATCAGGTCTGTAAAACTATTAAAGCCTGAAAAGCAAAGAAAAGCATTTATACTGTCAGTTTATTGCCTTTAGATGCTATCAAACCGCGAATCACGTAATGCTTCTTTGACGCGCTTCAAGTTATCTCTAAATTTTTCACCTCTTCTTAACGTAAAACCCGTTGTTAATACGTCAATGACTGCGAGCTGAGCCATTCTTGATACCATCGGCATGTAGATATCTGTATCTTCAGGCACATCAATAATGATAGGTAGGGTAGCGGCTTGGGATAGCGGAGAGTTTTCTGAGGTAATTGCTATGACGGTGGCATCGTTTTCCCTTGCTAAACGAGCCATATCAACTAATGCTTTTGTTCTTCCCGTATGGGAAATGAGCACAATAACGTCTCCTTCAGTACTATTGATACAGCTCATACGCTGCATGACAATATCATCGAAGTATATGACAGGAATATTAAAGCGGAAAAATTTATTCATTGCGTCGTGGGCGACGGCAGCAGAGGCACCAAAGCCAAAAAAACTGATTTTTCGTGCTTGGGTTAATAAATCAACTGCACGGTTAATTGCACTAATATCGAGCGTGTGTTTCACATTATCTAACCCGGCCATAGCCGATTCGAAAATTTTGTGAGTATAGGTATTTACTGTGTCAGTTTCTTCTATATGGCGATTGATGTAAGGGGTTCCATTGGCTAAGTTTTGTGCTAATCGTAATTTAAAATCAGGGAATCCTTTCGTGCCCATTTTCCGACAAAAGCGGTTTACTGTTGGTTCGCTAACATCTGCTAATTGCGCTAGAGTGGCGATACTAAGATGAATGGCATTTTGTGGCATACCTAAAATAACCTCAGCCACCTTTTTTTCTGATTTACTTAAAAAATCGAGACTTGTTTTCATTTGTTCTAAAATATTCATATAGCAAAAGCGCCTATTTCATCGAAAGGAGAAATTTGTGAGTCATCACGTTATCCTATTGTTGATTTTTAATTTCTTGTCGTGATGCTGTAATAGAGATTGAAAATATACTATGTAAGATATGTAAGCTATCTGAATGCAGGTGATAACTAGCAGCTTTTTGTGAAACTTTGACCCGTATCTAATTTTCAGATTAGTAAACATCCTACATATTTTGTTATTTTTTTACGGAAGCTGTCTCCATTCAGTTAAATCGCATCTTTTTAATACACTAAAAATTATTCAGTGTGTAACATAAGAGCAAACAGGGAATATGTTGTTTTTTTCATCATAAAAACTGTGATCGGTATCATGAAGATTTACTGGGCACTAGCAACAGGGTACATTAGCGGAATTAGGGCTAATTTTAACAAAATTACAATAAGGCCTATCCTAGTTAGGTCTTACATTCCGCAAATTGAGGAGAACCAATATGGCGGTACATAATGCTGCTCAAGCTTGTGACTTAATTATTTTTGGCACCAAGGGAGACCTCGCTCGTCGTAAGCTGTTGCCATCGCTTTATCAGTTAGAGAAAGCAGGTTACATTCATCCAGACACGCGTATTATTGGTGTCGGTCGAGCTGAATGGAGTCAAGATGATTATGTCCACTTTGTCAAAGAAGCGTTAGATAAGTTCTTAAAAGAAGATCTCGATTCAGCATTGTGGGAAAAATTGAGCTCTCGCTTGGATTTTTGTAACTTAGACGTTAACCAGACTGAAAGTTTTGTGCGTTTAGCTGAAATGTTAAAACAAGATGCACAACCGGCTATCCATTACTTTGCCATGCCACCGAGCACCTTTGGTGCAATGTGCCAAGGACTGGGTCATGCTAAATTAAATAAAAAGCCAAATCGTGTTGTCATGGAAAAACCACTGGGAACGGATTTAGCGTCATCACAAGAAATTAATAATGAAGTGGCCAAGTATTTTGATGAAAGCCAAGTTTATCGTATTGACCACTATCTTGGTAAAGAAACAGTTTTAAATTTACTCGCACTGCGTTTTGCAAACTCGTTATTTATCAATAACTGGGACAACCGCACTATCGATCATGTCCAGATCACAGTTGCAGAAGAAGTGGGAATCGAAGGTCGTTGGGGTTATTTCGATCAAGCAGGCCAAATGCGTGATATGGTGCAAAACCACTTATTGCAAATCTTAACGATGATTGCGATGTCACCACCGGCAGATTTAACTACTGACCGTATTCGTGATGAAAAAGTGAAAGTCTTACGTTCTTTACGTCGCATTGACCATACTAATGTGCGTGAAAAGGCAGTACGTGGGCAATATACCTCTGGTTTTGTTCAGGGCAAAAAAGTCCCTGGATATCTAGAGGAAGAGGGGGCGAATAAGCAAAGTATGACTGAGTCATTCGTTGCTTTGCGTGTTGATATTGATGACTGGCGTTGGGCGGGCGTGCCTTTCTATTTACGTACAGGGAAACGCCTACCGGCTAAATGTTCAGAAGTTGTGGTTTATTTTAAAAAGCCCGCGTTAAATATTTTCTCGGAAAGTTATCAAGATCTACCTCAGAATAAATTAACTATTCGTTTGCAGCCAGACGAAGGGATTGATATTGAAATTATGAATAAGGCACCAGGCCTTGATCATAAACACCGTTTACAAACCACTAAATTGGATTTAAGTTTCTCCGAAACTTTCAACCAAACTCACCTTGCTGACGCCTATGAACGTTTATTGCTTGAAGCAATGCGCGGCATTCAAGCACTGTTTGTTCGCCGTGATGAAGTAGAAGAAGCATGGAAATTTGTTGATTCTATTATAGATGCATGGGCAATGGACAATGAAGCGCCTAAACCATACCAGGCAGGGACTTGGGGGCCGATTGCATCTGTAGCGATGATTGCTCGTGATGGTCGTTCGTGGAATGAGTTCGAATAAAATTATCAATACTTGAAATATTAGACGGTGTATTGACTAAAATGGCGGGATAATCCCGCCATTTCTCTATGCTTGTTATATCGTGTTATATCGTGGTTTAAAGAATCAATTCACTACGTCCTGTAGCAGCCATGTGAATAATCGCTTGTTCGATGCGTAAACACGCCATTTTAGCGGCATCAGGAACGGACAGCCCAGCTAATAATTGTGCGGTGAGTTCTGCACCAAATAAATCCCCCGTTCCTTTTGGCGTGACAGGGTAACGTTTGTGGCGGATCACGGCCACGTCATCTTTGGTAACACAGACCACTTCGATATTATCATCATCAGGCTGGAAAGCACTTGTGATGATTACCCACTGTGTATTTCCTTTCAATAAGCTGCGGGCTGCAGTTGTTGCATCATCCAAATTATTAACTTGTTTGCCACTTAAGGTCATGAGCTCGAATTTGTTTGGAATAATTCCTGTTGCTAAAGGTATGATTTTATCACGGTAGACCTCGGCAATTTCAGGGGGAATATAAAAACCACTGTCCTCATCCCCCATGACTGGGTCAACAATAACCGGCAGTGCGGCTCGTTCTTTGCGGACGAGGGTTAACCAGTCAGCTAAGTCTTGAGCTTTTTCTGGGGAACCTAGATAACCAGTCAAAATAGCTCTTACAGAATCTAAACTACCACGTTCAACAAAACCGTTTAAATAACCACGAAACCACTCTCCAGGTAACTCCCCACCATAGCAAGTGGTATAATGAGGAGTATTACTCAGTACTACGGTAGGGACTGCAGCTACTCGTAAACCTTGTTTTGTCAACGCTGGAACGGCAATGCTATTCCCAACGCTGCCATAAATAACTTGCGACTGAATTGATACGACATCATAAGGTAATGGTGTTGCATCTGCGGCATTTTGGAAACTATTGGAGGTAAGGCTAAAGGTATTCATGGCACTCTCTTCGGCATATTACAATCATATGGCTACTATAAGAAGCTTGTTCAATCAGGTTGTCAATGTTAAAAATCGAATAGTATATTTTAGGTGTGATGAGAGTATAAAAAGTGGAATAAAGAGATTTTTTTATAAAATAATTCCAATGAAAAATTTATCGTTGCCGCTTGTTTATTCGTATAATTGTTGATAGTTCAAGGGTTGATTAGCATATTAATGAATAGTTATGCATATTTTTATTCAATGCAAAAAATGTTTATATTCATTGACTTAATAAAGTTGGCATGCTAAAAATAAGCTGAAATTAACTATCAACATGAGGGTTCGGAGTAAATTGGGTAGATGTCTACCTGATGAAAAGAATAAGATATCATGCTTAGCTCAACTAGCGGCAAGATCAGCAAGTCCCAAAAAAGAACGACACACAGGCTTTTCCTTTCAGCTATCCTTTCCAGTGAACACTACTGGTGTGGTGCATTATAGCGTCTCTCTCGATTATTCATTTCGCTGAATAAACTCAGCAACACCTTGTTATTTATTTGAATTTTCAACAATCGCGCAATAGTAATTTGTCTATTTGTTCTGTACAAAAAACAGGCTATTACGTGGCTGTACATAGAGAGATATTATAATGATTTACTGGATATTTTTAGTATTAGCTATCGTTGCCGAGGTTATCGGTACATTATCAATGAAACATGCCAGCGTTAGTGGTGATTTCACCGGTATGGTGGTGATGTATGTCATGATAGCAACATCATACATTTTGCTTGCCATTGCAGTTAAAAAAGTGGCATTAGGTGTCGCCTATGCACTCTGGGAAGGTATTGGCATTCTTTTTATCACAACATTTAGTGTCATGTGGTTTGGAGAATCACTATCACCGATGAAAATAGGTGGATTAGTATTACTGATCACCGGTATTGGGTTGATTAAATCAGGCACCAAAAAAGCCACCGTTCGTCAATCTGCACAGAAAGTAAAACAAGTTACACAAAACGCGGTCAATGCTGCCAAAACAAATGCTTTAGTTGGACGCGAAGCTAAGTCGGAGGCGTAATATGGCGAGTCATTTTGAATGGTGGCATGCTGCGTTTTTGATCCTAGCCGTAATATTAGAAATCGCAGCTAACATTTTGTTAAAAATGTCGAATGGATTTAAACGATATTGGATAGGTATTCTCTCCCTAATTGCGGTACTCGGAGCCTTCAGTGCATTAGCGCAAGCTGTAAAAGGAATCGAACTTTCAATTGCTTATGCATTATGGGGAGCATTCGGTATTATCGCGACAGTAGCAGCAGGTTGGATTCTTTTCAATCAACGGCTAAATTATAAAGGCTGGGGGGGAATTGTGTTGCTGTTGCTGGGGATGGTACTTATTAAGATGTCATAATGCTCATCATATTTTGCGTTGTCGCGTTGTTGGCTGCATTCGTTAACCCTAGTCACATACTTTTGTATGCCCCAAGGGATTAACTCACTTGCCGCCTAGCGACATCACAAACTATTTAGAGCATGGATGGGCGCTAATAATTGGCGCCCATTTTTATGCAAAGCAAAACCTGTCTAATCAATCAATTGCTGCAACAATCTTAATTTCAACTTTATATTCTGGCTTCATCAACAATGCTTGGACAGTACAGCGGACAGGCGCACTTCCAGCAACAACCCAAGCATCCCATGCTTGGTTCATACCAGCAAAATCGGCTTTATCAGCAAGAAAAATGGTGGCATCAAGAATTTTACTTTTGTCTGAACCAACACGTTCAAGCATGACATCAATTGCCGCGAGCGTGTTTGCTGTTTGAGCAACAATATCAGCGTCAAGGTTTTCAGGCACACTGGTGTAGTAAATTACATTATTGTGAATAACAGCTTCAGACCAACGATTATCCGGGTCAATACGTTTGATAGTCATAATTATTCCCTATTATACATGTGGCTCAAGAATAACAGTTTGTAGGCTGGATGAAAATCAGTTGTTCAAGGGGATAATAATTACCTCAGCAGGGTTAATAAACTCATGGTAAAGTGTGTCCTCATTATTACTAATAAATAGGTCTTGTAGTGCACGACGATTTTTCTGCGGATGGCTTTTTAGCCAGAACAATTCCCGGTTTTCAGCCTCGAGAAGCACAAGTTACGATGTCGAACGCAGTAACTGGGTCGATTGAGCAGCAGCATGTGCTGGTGGCGGAAGCCGGTACTGGAACAGGAAAAACTTATGCTTATTTAGTTCCTGCATTGCGCAGTGGAAAAAAAGTCATTGTTTCTACGGGGTCAAAAGCCTTACAAGATCAACTGTATCACCGGGACTTACCGACAATTATTGATGCCATGGGTTACACTGGGCGTACAGCCTTGTTAAAGGGGCGATCAAATTATTTATGCTTAGAGCGATTAGACCAACAGTCCCTCGGTGGTGGTAGTCTTGAACCTGAAATATTGTCAGCGGTAGTGAGGCTACGCAGTTGGTCAATTGAATCTGAGTTAGGTGATACGAGTACCTGCCATGATATCGCTGAAGACAGCCCAGTTTGGCCGTTAGTGACGAGTACCAATGATAATTGTCTCGGCAGCGACTGCCCACGTTACCAAGACTGTTTTGTCTTAAAAGCACGTCGTAAAGCCTTAGAAGCGGATATTGTTGTTGTAAATCACCATTTATTTATGGCTGATAGAGTCGTGAAAGACACGGGTTTTGGTGAGCTAATTCCCCAAGCAGAAGTCATGATTTTTGATGAAGCGCACCAAATTCCAGATATCGCCAGCCAATATTTTGGTCAGCAACTTAGCAGTCGTCAACTACTTGATCTTGCACGCGATATGATTATGGCCTATCGAACTGAGTTAAAAGACCAAGTGCAACTACAAAAAAGTGCAGATAGGCTCACGCAAAGTACACTGGATTTCCGGCTCAATTTGGGGGAAAACAGTTTTCGTGGTAATTTACGTGATTTACTAAAACGCCCTGAAGTGCAAAGAGCATTGACATTACTTGATGATTCTCTTGAACTTTGTTACGAAGTGATTAAAACCACTTTAGGCCGATCACAGAGCTTAGACTCAATTTTTGAGCGCGTCACTATTTACCGAAATCGTTTGAATCGTTTAAAAGATGTGACGATTGCGGGTTACAGTTATTGGTTTGAAAGTTATGGTCGCCATTTTTTACTGGCGCTAACCCCCTTAACGGTTGCAGATAAATTCAGCGAAATGATTGCAAGTACGCCAGGCAGTTGGGTTTTCACATCAGCAACTTTGTCGGTAAATGAAAAATTAAGTCACTTCACTGACCGTTTAGGTTTAGTCAGTGCAAAAACGTTATTATTAGCCAGCCCATTTGATTATCAAAGCCAAACCTTATTATGTGTTCCCCGTTTTTTACCCGAGCTCAATCAACGAGGTCTAGCACAAAAATTAGCAACAATGCTACGACCTATGATTGAAAAAAATCAGGGGCGCTGTTTCTTTTTATGTACATCGCACCTGATGATGCGTGAATTGGCCGAAGAGTTTAAATCCTCATTGACATTACCCGTCTTAATGCAAGGGGAAAGCAGTAAAAATAAACTGTTATCCCAATTCATTTCAGCAGGGAATGCCGTTTTAGTTGCTACCAGTAGTTTTTGGGAAGGGGTTGATGTGCGAGGTGATGAACTGACTTGTGTCATTATCGATAAACTCCCATTTACTGCGCCGGATGACCCATTATTAAGAGCGCGTATCGAAGATTGTGAATTACGAGGCGGAGACCCTTTTTCTGATGTTCAATTACCAGATGCCGTGATTACTTTAAAACAAGGTGTCGGGCGGTTAATTCGTGATACCAGTGACTATGGTGTCATCGTTATTTGTGATAACCGCTTAGTGACACGTCCTTATGGTGAGGTTTTTTTACGTAGCCTTCCGCCATCACCGCGAACAAGAAGTATACAAAAAGCAATTGCATTTCTTGAAGAGAAAAGACAAGAAGTTAATAGAACGAGGTAAATCCCACCTTGTTTTTCTGCTATTCCTACGGCCGTTTATGTTAATATAATCGGCATCTTTCAATTAGAAACTATTAATTTGCCGGAGTTTAGGCATGTCGAGTCGTATTCTTGCTGTTGATACAGCAACAGAAGCCTGTTCAGTCGCACTTTGGTGTGAAGGTGATATTATTTCTCGTTTTGCGGTTTCTCCCCGTGAGCACACGCAAAAAATCTTACCCATGGTTGAGGACGTTCTTGCGGAAGCCGGAATGGGGTTAAATCAGTTAGATGCATTAGCTTTCGGGCGAGGCCCAGGAAGTTTCACTGGGGTTCGTATTGGTGTTGGTATCGCACAAGGGTTAGCATTAGGAGCTAATTTACCCATGATTGGCGTTTCCTCTTTAATGACACTTGCCGAAGGCGCCTTTCGTATAGCGGGGCATAAACAGGTATTAGTGGCTATTGATGCACGGATGTCAGAAATTTATTGTGCCCAATATCAGCGAACATCTGAAGGTCACTGGTTAGGTAAAGAAACCGAAGCTGTTCTACTTCCCGATGATTTTAAAAATAAATTTACTGGGCTTTCAGGGGTTTGGAGTTATGCAGGAACTGGATGGGAAGCGTATCCTTCATTGCTGAATGACTCAGCTTCATTGTCCAATAGCCATATTACGCTGCCTGATGCGCAAGATATGTTACCCATTGCTGCGCAATTATGGCAACAGGGAAAAGTGGTTGCCGTTGAAAACGTCGAACCTACTTACCTACGTAATGAAGTTACATGGAAAAAATTGCCTGGTCGTGAATAATACATGGGAAATTAATTGATTTGAATTGGCTATATCACGTGATATAGCCAATTTTTTATATTAAACAGAAAATAAATCCAATATTGAATAATAAAAATACGAATCGAATCATTCAATAATTTAGGATATTATTAGGGTGTAATAGAATTCTTATGGCTACTTTTAACATATCGTGTTTTGTTTGCTAAATGCTATTTAAAACTGTATTACCTGAATTTATAATGTCGCTAATCGGAGGTGGTCTATGAACATTGAATTAAACTGCCGTAATGCACTTAAAGGCCTTTTTGTTGCAAGCATATTAGCACTGACAGGGTGTGTTTCGATACCTGCTTCAATTCAAGGTTCGGTGCAAAACCCAACAGATAACTTAACATCCGTACAAAATGCTCCTGAAATGTATATTGGGCAGGAGGCACGTTTTGGCGGGAAAGTGCTTGCAGTTAAAAATGAAACAGCAAGAACACGTTTAGAAATTGCGGTGATGGCATTAAATAAATATGATGCTGCGCCAGAACTCAATTCCCCTTCTATTGGGCGTATTTATGCGTACCTAAATGGTTTTCGTGAACCAAGTGATTTTACTAACCGTTATATTACTGTGGTGGGGAAAATCACTGGGGAGCAACAAGGAAAAGTAGGGCAAGTTCCTTATAAGTATGTCACGTTAGATGTAACAGGTTTCCAACGCTGGAATGTTGCACAAAGTGTCATGCTTCCGCCATCTGGCCCGTGGGGTTATGGTTATTATGGTGACCCGTATTTTTATAACCACCCGTGGGGCTATGGTTATGGATACGGTTATCCTGGAGGCCCAGTACCCGTACAAACGTATCTAACAGAATAATGATTATCTTTCTTTATTTAAAAGCCCTGCTTATAGCGGGGCTTTTTTGTTGATATAGAAAAGATTATCTAAATAAGCGCTAACAGATGAAAGTGCGTAATAAAAACATTAACTAAAATTTAGTTTCAATAAAAATGACTTTAGTTAACGTAATAGGTTAAATCCTTTCTTAAGTGACTAGATAAGCTCTCCAAAAACAACGTAACATCATGTATAATTACGCAATCTTGTACAGATTTATATCTGTTTAACTAATTTAAGACAAACAAGGCGGCTTAGTCCGCCTTGTTTTTTCTTGAAGGAACAAAATTTATTTAGTGATAGACCTCTCAACCTTGACATTGTCTGTTTTTCAAACTGGTACGCTGAGTTAATAATTTGTTAAAAGAGATGTTGAGTATAATAACTTCACTAAATTCAGGAGTAACATTTTGGAAAAAATCTGGCTAAAAAATTACCCTGCTGATGTGCCGGAAGAAATCAATCCTGATAGCTTCGCTTCTCTAGCAGAGTTACTTGAAAATGCGGTTTCTCAATTTGCCGACCAACCTGCTTTCATTAACATGGGGGCGGTGATGACTTATCGGAAACTTGAAGAGAGAAGTCGCGCTTTTGCTGCCTACTTACAAAATGGACTTGGCCTTAAAAAAGGGGATCGTGTCGCATTAATGATGCCAAACCTATTACAATATCCGATTGCTTTATTTGGGATATTACGAGCAGGGATGGTTGTAGTAAATGTTAATCCACTCTATACCCCAAGAGAGTTAGAGCATCAATTGAATGATAGCGGTGCAACAGCGATTGTTATTGTATCGAATTTTGCGCATACACTGGAAAAAATTGTTTTCAATACCAAAGTGAAACACGTCATTTTAACGCGTATGGGTGACCAACTTTCACGTCCTAAAGCCACAATCGTTGATTTTGTAGTTAAGTATGTCAAACGCTTAGTCCCTAAATATAATTTACCAGACGCCATTTCCTTTCGCCGCGCTATGCATTATGGCTATCGTATGCAGTACATTAAGCCTAACATTACCGGTGATGACTTGGCCTTTTTGCAATATACCGGTGGAACAACCGGTGTTGCTAAAGGGGCGATGTTAACTCATCGCAACATGTTAGCAAATATTGAGCAAGCAAGAGCGGCTTACGGGCCTGTACTGAAATTTGGGGCTGAATTTGTTGTCACTGCTTTACCGCTGTATCACGTTTTCGCTTTGACAGTTAACTGCTTACTATTTATTACGGTGGGGGGAGTTAACTTATTGATTACCAACCCTAGAGATGTACCTGACACCGTAAAACAACTAGGACGTTATCCCGTTACGTCAATTACTGGTGTTAACACGTTATTTAATGCGTGGCTGCATAATGAAGAGTTCAAAAAGTTGGATTTTTCACGTTTACGCCTTTCAGTTGGAGGCGGAATGCCCGTTCAAAAAGCCGTTGCAGAAAAATGGCAGAAGCTGACAGGGAAACATTTACTCGAGGGGTATGGGTTAACAGAATGTGCACCACTAGTAACGGGTAATCCTTATAATTTAACCAGTTATAGTGGAAGCATTGGTTTACCTGTTCCGTCAACAGATGTTAAATTCCTTGATGACGACGGCAACGAAGTCGCTATTGGTGAGCCTGGCGAAATGTGGGTAAAAGGTCCACAAGTCATGAAAGGGTATTGGAACCGGCCTGATTCTACCGCGGACACGATAGTGGATGGTTGGTTAGCGACGGGGGATATCGCAGAAATAGATAGCGAAGGTTATATTCGTATTGTTGATCGCAAAAAAGATATGATCATCGTTTCAGGTTTTAACGTTTATCCAAATGAAATTGAAGATGTTATTTCGGCACATCCAGACGTTATAGAATGTGCCGCAATTGGCGTACCAAGTGAAAGTACGGGTGAAGCGGTTAAAGTTTTCGTTGTAACGAAAAATGCGAATTTAACGGGTGATGAGCTAAAAACCTTTTGCCGTCGTTCATTAACCGCGTATAAAGTACCTAAGATATTTGAATTTCGTGATGAATTACCAAAATCTAATGTGGGTAAAATTTTGCGTAAAGACCTACGTGATGAAGAAAAATTGCAAAGAGAAAAATCACCAGTATGATTGTGGTTTAGTCTTAAACAAAGAATAGATGACGCCGGTTTTAACCGGCGTCATTGTGATGAAAATAAAAAAGAGAAACTTGTTTTGAATTATCGTTTAGTAACTACAGATAGTGAATTAGCCCAAGTATGCCAAGAGGCTAGTAATGCACCATGGCTCGCTTTGGATACCGAGTTTGTTCGTACCCGAACATATTACCCACAACTAGGTTTGCTACAGCTATATGATGGAAAGCAAGTTTCGTTAATTGACCCATTATTAATCACGGATTTTAGCCCATTTAAAGCACTTTTAACCAACCCAGAGCAACTAAAATTTTTACATGCGGGGAGTGAAGACCTTGAAGTGTTTATGCATGATTTCGATTGTGTACCTGAGCCGATGATCGACACACAAGTTGTGGCTGCATTTTTAGGTTACCCAATTTCTTGTGGTTTTGCGTCATTGGTTGCTGAACATTTAGGCATTGAGCTCGACAAAAGTGAATCACGGACAGACTGGCTCGCGCGTCCGTTAAGCGAAAAACAATGTGATTATGCAGCCGCAGATGTACTGTATTTGCTGCCATTAGCTGAAATTTTAATGGGAAAAGTGACTGAAGCTGGCTATTTGGAAGATGCAAAAGATGAGTGCCAACGTGTTGTCGCTCGTCGGCAAAAAACACTAAAGCCAGAAAAAGCCTACATGAATATCCATAATGCGTGGCAACTACGTGATGAACAGCTGGCTTGCCTACAGTTATTAGCACAATGGCGTTTAAACCAAGCTAAAGCACGTGATATGGCGGTCAACTTTGTGGTGAAAGAAGAGCACCTGTGGAAAGTAGCCCGCTATTTACCAGGCTCTCTTGGTGAACTCGATGCACTTGGTTTAACGGGGCAAGAAATTCGTCGCCATGGTAAGCGTTTATTAGCGATTGTCGAACAAGCAAAACAACTTGATGAAAGCCAATACCCAACGCCGGTGGCGAATATTACTGAACAGAGCCAATACAAAAGTGTGTTTAAAGAAATTAAAGCGGTAGTTAAAGATATTGCTGAAAACGAAAAATTTAATGCAGAATTATTGGCCTCTAGACGGCAAATTAACCAATTACTGTCTATTCATTGGGGGTTAAAGTCTTCGGCTACACCTCCTGAGCTATTGGCTGGCTGGCGAGGGCGATTACTCGCTGAACCCATAGCAAAGCTCTTAGCAAGCGTATAGCATATTATGAGGTACAAGAAGAGTACTTCTTGTATCTCATTTAAATAACTTAGTCTACTTTCTTCACCTGTATTTCATTTATATTTATTGTTTGTCAATATATTTATAAAAATATACGTTTTATTTATTAATCAATATATTTATTTTACTTTTATCCAATAATTGTAATTACTCTTAAAAATAGAATTAATTCTTAATGAAAACCCTAATAAATAAAATTAGATATTATAGGGTTTTTAATTAACTGTTTAAAAAATAAAAGATTATTTTTTCTTATTGCCTAATAATAAAAAATTGAATTATATTTCCCTTATTTGTAAATAAAAATCATTTGCATATACTCAATCTCGAACATTAAAGGAAAGCATAAACTTTTATTTAATGTGTCTTTTTAAAAAACTACCTAATTAAAACTTCTATTGAAAAGGACGCGCAAATGAAGAAATTATCATTAATTATAGTTGCAGTATCTTTCTCTATATTTTCTGTTGGTGTTATGGCAGAAACGGTATCAAATCAGAGTTTAAATTATAATGATGGCCTAACAAATATTATTGTCGATAAAACTCAATCAACTATGGGGCCACATGGGGGGAGTATCGGGGCACCGGGAATTGGTTCTCGCTTTATGAAGGAAGGCAAAACCATATCATTTTCTGGCTTAAAATATATGGTAACACAAAAGCCAGACAACGTGTATGTTTTGGAAAGTGGCGGTAGCCCGCACGGTGGCATGGGCAAGTTCCAATTTAGTCAAGTTGCAGATGCCGAGGTATATTTCGGTGATTGGTCACAAACTGGCTTAGCCGATGATGCAATGCACACGGTTTATTTCTCCGGTGCAAATGCAACAACAGAAGTCCCAACCAGTGGCCAAGCGACTTATACTATAGCAGGCATTAACCAATTCGCAGGTGAAGCAAAACAGACGGGTTGGTTTAATGCTGATTTTACGGATAAATCATATACAGGTGCATTAGAAGGAACGAATAGCCACTCCATGATGGGCTCCATTGAAGAAGATGGTAAATTTATCGGTGCTGCCATTGCTAATGGAACAGATCATGGTGAGAGTATGGGACAACTCTTTGGGGAGAATGCTGAACAAGTGGCAGGTATTCTTTTCTATGAGAGTAATCGTGAGCTAGACACGGCATTTGGTGGGCAGAAAGACGAATAATTACTGAAAATATAATTGGATAAAAAAAGTAGGCAAAAGGAAATTTGTCTACTTTTTTATTTGTATCATTAAAATGGTAATCTTAATATGTTTATTTTTAATAAAAAAATAAATTTAATATATATAATTTTATTATTATTTTTTTCTCCACGCTCAGCACAGGCAGTTCAAGATATAAAAGAGGAGATTACTAATGGTCTAAATGGTTATAGTAACAAAAAATATCAGTCAGAAATAAATAATATAAAATATAGTAAAAAAAATATCGACGAACTTGGCTTTATTCTTTATGATCTAATTCAGAAGAGGCATTTTGATGCAATAAATAAAATTATTGATAATTATGTTAGTCATAAAGACCATGATAAAGAGTTGGTTAAATATATTCACTCTGAAAAGGCGATATTAAATGATGAATATGATTTGGCAATTAGGTTATATAATGAAATTTTAATTCACAAGCCTAATATGCTTTTGGTTGAGTTAAAACTTGCACGAGCACTAACTTATGTTAAACATTATGAGGCAGCATTGTCGATATATCAGAATATAAAAACAAAACATAGCGGGGGAATATCAAGTAAGTTAGCTGAATATATTGAAAATAAAATAATATATTTAGAGAATAAAAATCGCTGGCAAGGAATGGTTAAGCTAGGTTCAAGTTATGATTTTAATTTAAATGAAGCATCAAATAGCCGTGAAATGTACTGTTTTCGTAGTAAATGTATGAATAGCAGCAATCAGTCTATCGCAGGTGGAAAATGGCATTATTATATTAAATCAACAAAGCGGTTTCCTCTCGTGGGTAACCATTCAGGGCTATTATCATTCGGTGCGTTTGGGTTAGAACCGATGAAAACAGTCACGGCTAGAAAAATAAATATATTTGTTAGCGGGGGTTATCAATTTGAGAATGCGAATACAAAAATCGGCATATTGCCCATATTTGAAGCCAAATGGCATGATAACCAATATTATAATTTAAGCCTAGGAGGAAAAATAGCAACAGAATATACGTTAAATCATAGAGTAACTATTTTAGGTGATTTTGAATATAAAAATAAAACGTATCCTCATGAGTATAGTTTTAATGATGGTGATAAATGGATCTATTCACTATTTGGGACCTATTTAGTTGATTCTCAGTTAGTCGCTTTTGGGGGAATACATGGAGCCAATCGGGAAAAACAACGCAATAGTGATAGTTATTCACAGTATGGGATTAGAGCCGGTTTTTTAAAGGTCACCGAACTGTGTGATTTACTTGTTGCGGTAGGTTACAAGCAAACAAATTTCGAACAGTTTGATGTGTATTTAAATGTAAAAAGAAAAGATCAAAATAGATATTTAAATGCCCAAGTAACATTTGATAAAAATAAAATATTAACCTTTACACCTTCTATTTATTTTAATAGCCAAGTGAATAAAAGCACGGCAGATATTATTTATTCTTTTAAGCAAAGTGAAGTCGGTGTCAATTTCACCAAGAAATTTTAATTTTCACCGGAACAGATAATGAAAATCAAAACAGTGATAGCCATTAATATCGTGACAGGGTTATCTATTAGCAGTATTGCAAGTTTAGTCTACGCCCAACAAAGCGAAAACATCGGCTCTATTGTGGTAAATGATAAAGCGACCACTATCAAAGAGCGTGATAGAAAAGGGGCGGACGACCAATATGATAAAGACGAATCAAACATTTATATTAGTAAAGAAGAAATTGATCGTTATAAAGGCACTAACCCCGCAGACACCATTAACCATGCAGTAGGGGTATATAGTGGTGACGCCCGTAATAGCGGGGCGATAGACCCCAATGTACGAGGGATACAGGGGCAAAGGGCGTGTTCCGGTGACTGTGGATGGCACAGAACAGGCTATCACTGTGTGGCGTGGCTATAACGGGGCGAATAACCGCAATTATATCGACCCGAATATGATTAGCAGTATTAAAGTAATGAAAAGCGCAACGCTAGACCGTAATGTGCGTACATCGACAGGCGGTGGAGTGGCGATAACCACCATTGGTATTGACGATGTTATGGATAAAAATGACAAATTTGGTTTTGATATTAAATTAGAAACATCGAGTAACTCTACAAAGCCGCGGATTAACCATTTAAACCACGGTATAGATTATCGTGATGATAAGCGCCTATTGAGTACGTTAGACATGCAGAAGTTTCGTGGAATTTATTTTCAAGATCACGAAATGCTTGTTGATGCTCGTAGTAAAGGTAACGCCAATTTCTTTAATCTGCAAGATAACGCAGCACGCATTGCCGTTGGAACACGGCAAGAAAAGTTTGATTTGATGCTGGCATACAGCTACCGCAACCAAGGCAACTATTTTGCAGGGCGCCGTGGGGCGGATAAATTTTATGATGATATTATTACCTATGACCCTAATAACACAAATAAGGCGATAGACCCCTATATACCCTTTGTAGCCAGAATTTACGGGCCAAATACAGAGGTGGCGAATACCTCGAATGAAATGTCGACGTTGTTGACTAAATTAAATTTGATGTTACCGAATGCGCAAGATTTATCTCTGGGTTATATGCGTACAGTGAGTCATTATGGCGAAATTATGCCATCACAAATTCGTTATCATGATCTTGAGGGGAAAATTCCGCAATGGCCTTTGGCTTACTTGGCGCTAAATACTTTTTACGCCAATTATTCGTTCAAACCTGAGTCCATTGGTTGGATTGATTTTCGCTTAGGTTATTGGTTGACAAAAACTAATTTAAACTCAAATACCGCAGGTGGCCAGCCTAGGGAACCAATGGAAAGAGATTGGAATTATGAATTTGGTCGAGATAAAAATGTGGCTAAAAACCCTGCCATTAATGGCACCTTAGTTGATGGCATTAAATTAAACCAACTTAACGATCGCTATGGTGTTTCATTATCCAATAAGTTTCAAATTACACCTGAATTTAAAGTGACTTTAATGGGAAGCCTAATTGATGAAACCATTGGTAGTCGTGAAGATATTTTTAATTCGGATTCTAGCCCCAAGGGGAACATGTTCCGTGCTATCCCAAGGGAAGGTAAGCGTCGGGAATATAATGGTACTATTCGGTTTGATTGGCAGCCTACTGATTGGTTAAGCCTGAATGCGGGGGCTCAATATATTAGCTATTGGTCAAGGGATTTATTAAAAGAGAGACGCATTGCGGCCAAAGATGTAAATTATGCGCCCTATAGCCATATAACCGCTCGAAACTATAGGTTATCCCGTTTATTAAGTGCAGAAGAATACCAAACAATACAGCAGTATGTTGATGATAAAGGGAATACATACGAAGATATAAAAGAAAAACTTTATAATCAGAGAATTTTTATCGAAAAAGCACTAAAAATGAAAGCTAATTCATTAAGTGATGCTAGCTATCGAGAGGATATAAATAGAAAAAAATTTGAGTTTAGAATTACAGAAAGAAACAATATAGTGAAATGGAAGGTCGATGAAAATAACCGGTTTATACGCAAAAATAACCCATTCTATAATGGCGAGATTGATTTAAAAGAAGAAATAATAGATCCCGTAACAGGTTTAAAAGCGAAAAAATATCGATTGGGATCGCTTAGTAATAAAAAAACAGATGAAGTTATGTTCACAGATGACCAAAAATTTAAAGCGCCAAAAAGAAATGAAGAATCGGCTTGGGCGCCAGCGTTAGGAGCAACTATTTACCTAACAGAGAACGACCGAATATTTGGGCGTTATTTAGAGACCGTTAGAATGCCAAGTATCTTTGAAGACACTATTGGTTTTTCAGGGGGACGTGAAGCAAACTATGTGCCGCCGGTTTATTTGCCAGAACGTAGCCATACAATAGAACTGGGATATGTGCGTAATTTCCAAGAACTGGTTGCGGCAGAAAATCATGCTGACTTACGTATAAATTACTACAACACCGTAGTCACAAATGCCTTTGATAGGAACGACAGGTTAGTCTTTACGCAGGTTGATAAACATAACACAGCTGGTTTGGAACTATTGGCACGTTATGATAATGGCTGGGTATTTGGTGACTTAGGGGTAGATTACCGCTTAAAAAATGAAGTTTGTGATGAAGTCTCATTGATGGTGATGGACCCCTATAATAAATTTGGGGGCTCAGAGTGTACAACAGCTGGGTTCCCCGGCGGCTATTTACGTACTCAATTGCAACCCAAATACAGTATTCATGCCAACCTAGGTTTACGTTTTTTAGATGAAAGCTTGGAAGTGGGTAGCCGTATGCGTTATCACAGTAAAGCAAAAAATGAGGATGAGGCGGAAATGATAGATAAATATCCATTCTCATATGCACCATTAAATAATAGCCCAATGAGCTGGAATGCGGTTTTTACTGCTGATGCTTATGTTAATTACCAGTTTAATAAAGACCTATCGTTTGAATTATTAGCTACAAATTTATTTGATGAATATTATATTGATCCTCTAACCCGCAGTATGATGCCGGCACCGGGTAGAACTATACGCTTCAATGTAACAAGTCGCTTCTAAAAGGGATTCCCCTTCGTTGATGTAGTTATGTTTTGGCATTAGCGAAGGGGCTATTAGGGATATTAAAATGCTTACTCTACGTTTTAATTTTGCTGTTATGGTTTCGCTATTATTTCATTTTGGTATCGTTTTTTATTGCTTAAGTGCTGAAAAAACACGTCACGCACAAATTTATACGCCAATAAAGGCGGCGATTATCTCTATTGCATTGACGCAAAATGTAATTGAAAAGCAAATAAGTGATGTCACATTAAATAATAAACTAACTGGCGGTTTACTTTCTGAACCGCAACAAAATGAAAATGCGGTAATCAAAGTTGCTAATAAAAAAAGTACGCATAGTGATGAAAATAAAGTTTCGGATGTACAGAAAAAAGTTATCGAGAAAAAAGAACAAAAACAACCAAATAAAAAAGTGATTAAGCGGAAAGAACAACAACAAAATAAAAAAAACGATGATGTAAAACAAGAACAGCAAGCTGGCCAAAATAGTACTTTATCAAATGCCGCAGGGGAACAGGGTGCGCAAAATACGAGGGCAGTAGGGGATAATATAAGTGCGAATTATCAATCTTATATTGATAAATTACGTAGAGAAATAGAGCGCCATAAACGTTACCCAAGAAAAGCGAGAAATACCCATATTCAAGGAAAGGTTCTGGTGAATTTTACGCTTACGTCATCGGGAGAGATAACAAGGGTGAGTATTGCTAAGTCTTCTATGCATACACAACTCGACCAAGCTGCGTTGACGGCTATAGCAAAGAGTCGCCCTGTTGGCATACCACCAGAGGGTTTAAAAAAACAGATAACATTGTCAATTGAATTCGAGTTATAAATTGCCTAATAGCGGTGGGCTTTCAACCTGAATAGCTGTTTGAAATTAGCGCCCGAGGGTAGTTCTTAATTTATTGTTTTATATTAATAAGATAAAAGCAAGCCGCGACCTATTGAATTAATCCTAAAATTAGACAGCGGCTTTCTTTGCAAATTACTTTTCTTCTGTTGTTGTTTTTATTTCGTCACCTTCAGGTAGCGTAACGTTTAGTTCAAGAACAGAAATATCATCCCCTTTTTGCTCAAATTGCACTGATAACATCTCAGGGTCAACTTGGACATACTTACAGATAACCTGCAAAATATCTCTTTTCATATCTGCAAGATATGGGGGCTCGCTATCACCACGGCGGCGTTCTGCAACGATGATTTGTAATCGCTCTTTTGCGATATTCGCTGTCGTTTTTTTTCTCGACAGAAAGAAATCCAATAAAGCCATTATTTATCCCCCAAATAGGCGTTTTAAGAAACCTTTTTTCTCTTCTTCAATGAAACGGATAGGGCGATCTTCACCTAAAATACGAGCAACACAATCATCATAGGCTTGGCCTGCATCAGATTCTGTATCCAAAATGACCGGTTCACCTTGGTTAGAAGAGCGCAGTACAGATTGGTCTTCCGGAATAACACCAATCAAAGGAATACATAAGATTTCCAGAACATCTTCCATGCTTAGCATATCGCCACGGGTTACACGGCCAGGGTTATAGCGTGTTAACAATAAGTGTTCCTTAATCGGTTCTTCACCTTTTTCTGCACGACGTGATTTTGACGCTAAAATACCTAAAATACGGTCAGAGTCACGGACAGATGAAACTTCCGGGTTGGTAGTTATAATGGCTTCGTCAGCAAAATAGAGCGCCATTAAAGCGCCACTTTCGATACCTGCGGGGGAGTCACAAACAATAAAATCAAAACCAAGGTCGTCGCTCAATTCGTCAAGAATTTTGCCTACTCCTTCACGCGTTAATGCGTCTTTATCGCGTGTTTGCGAAGCAGGTAAAATGAATAAATTTTCGGTGCGTTTATCTTTGATTAAAGCCTGATTCAGGGTTGCATCACCTTGGATAACGTTTACGAAGTCATAGACTACTCGACGTTCACACCCCATGATGAGGTCAAGGTTACGTAGGCCGATATCAAAATCGATCACCACCGTTTTATTCCCTTTTTGTGCCAGGCCAGTAGCTATGGCCGCGCTTGAAGTGGTTTTACCAACGCCACCTTTACCTGAAGTCACTACAATTATGCGTGCCATGAATAATTCCTTGTAAATAAGGTCTAATTTAAATATTCGATATTAAGTTTGTTATCAACTAAACAAAGTTTAGCTGCTTTGGCGAGAAATTCAGCAGGGATTTGATCGCTCAGCCAATATTCACCTGCAATGGAGACCAGCTCAGCTTGCAAATGAGTACAATAAATCTGACTTTCAATATCGCCGGAGGCCCCTGCTAATGCACGGCCTCGCATCACGCCATAAATATGGATATTACCATCTGCTAATAGTTCTGCACCTGCACTAACATTACTTGTGACGATCAGATCACTATTTGGTGCATAAATACGTTGTCCAGAGCGAACAGGGGTATTGATAATACGAGTTTTACGATATAAAGGCTCAGTTTGAACTGTAGCAGCCTGAGGCTCAGGCTGAATCTCAACAGGTTTTTGACTTTTACCTTCGCTTAATATCGGTAAACCAGCATCGTTTGCTTTTTGTCGCATTTGCGGGTTAGTACACCCACTAACCCCAACAATACGTAATCCCGCAGATATAACAGAACGATGAATGCTCTGTAAATCTACATTTGGGGATAATTCAGCAATGTTAATCACGACAGGAGCATTTTTAAAGAAATCAGGAGCTTGATTTACTTTATCTTGCAGCGCTTTTTTGATGAGTTTAGGCTCTTCACTGTATAAGTGAATAACTGAAAGAGTAAAACTGCTGCCTTTAAGTTCTATTGGCGATTGTGGCATCTATCCAGACTCAGCAAATTAAAATTTCCGAAACAATCCTCGGGTGAAGATATTCTGTAAAACAATAGCATGTTATAGTTACTATATACTTCAAGCAAGCTAATGAACTAAGAAAAAGAGTTAAATATAATGATTTGTGCAATTTATAGAAGCCCTAAACGTGACCAAACTTATCTTTATATTGAGAAGAAAGATGATTTTTCACGTGTTCCTGATGAATTATTAGCCCAATTTGGTACACCTCAATTTGCTATGCTTGTCTCATTAGATAAGCGTGAAAAGCTCGCCAATGCTGACTTGGCAAAGGTTAAATCTGACCTCTTAGAAGTTGGTTATTACTTACAATTCCCACCTCCGGTGGAAAATTTGCTTTCAGAACACAAAGAACTGAATAACTAGAGCAAATTAAGAAAATCCTGAAAAGCAATGACAGTCTGGAGGAGACAAATGAAACCAACGTTATTATATACATTAGTCGCTGGTTTGTTTTTAACAAGTTGCTCTGCAACTCATAACGAATCAATTGTTACTCAACCGATTACAGCAGAACAAAATGCGGCTATAGCGCAAGAAGTCGTTGCTTTAGATAAAGCATTTCCTATTGAACAACGTGAACCATCACAATTTCCTGCTTATGTGGAATTACTGAAAGAACATGCTATTGAACAGGGGATTAAGCCTGCCACCATTGAACGTGCTTTTGCTAATATCCATTTTATTGAGCGTGTAGTGAAAGCAGATAAAGGCCAACCAGAGAAAAGGGCGACGGTTACGTTAGCAAGCTATTTAAAAAACGTATTACCACAATCGCGTATCAATGCAGGCTATGACAAATATTTAGAAAACAGATCCACTCTAGATGCTATAAGTGATAAATATGGCGTTCCACCTCAGTTTATTGTTTCATTATGGGGATTAGAAAGTGGTTTTGGGCGCTCACAGGGTAAAGAAGATGTTATCTCGGCACTCGCGACATTATCTTTTGAAGGACGAAGAGAAGCGCTTTTTAGCAAACAACTTTTAGCTGCGCTTGAGATAATGGATAAAGGTTATATCCCAGAAGATCAACAGCTCAAAGGTTCATGGGCTGGAGCGATGGGCCAGAGTCAATTTATGCCAACCTCTTATTTGTCTTATGCAGCAGATGGTGATGGTGATGGTAAAATGGACATTTGGAATAATAAATCTGATGTTTTTGCATCCATCGCTAATTATTTATCAACAGAAGGTTGGCAAGCTAAATTACCATGGGGTTACCAAGTTAACTTACCTGTAGATTTTAATAAAACGTTGGAAGGTGTAAAAGCAGAACAAGGAAGATCTGTTAGTGAATGGCAAGAACTAGGTGTTACATTACCTGCATTCGCTCAGTTACCTTCAGGCGTAAAAACGTGGGTGGTTATTCCGGATGACCCTGAAGGCAGGACATTTTTAGTGACCGAAAATTTTCGAACCATTATGCATTGGAACCGCTCGTATTATTTTGCATTGAGTGTATGCATGATGGCAGATGGTATCGCTAATAAAATACAATAACGATAATAGGAGTACTATTATGTATCAACATCGTGACTGGCAAGGTGCGTTACTGGATTTCCCTGCAAATAAAGTTGTTTGTGTTGGTAGTAATTATGCAAAGCATATAAAAGAAATGGGGTCTGCTATACCGGAAGAACCTGTTATTTTTATTAAACCAGAAACTGCCTTGTGTGATATTACTCAATCAATTGTTATTCCAAAAGATTTTGGTGCTGTTCATCATGAAATTGAAATGGCAATCTTAATTGGTATGCCATTAAAAAATGCAGACGAAGATCGTGTATCACGTTCTATCGCCGGTTATGCAGTTGCATTAGATTTAACATTACGTGATTTGCAGGCTAAATTTAAAAAAGCAGGTCAGCCATGGGAAAAAAGCAAATCATTTGATGGTTCATGTCCAATTTCTGGCTTTATTCCTATTAGTAACCCAAATGACTTACAAAATGTTCAGCTTTCTCTGGAAATAAATGGTGAAGTTCGCCAAGAGGGCTCAACGCGTGATATGATCACGCCAATTTTACCTCTGATTAGCTATATGTCCCGCTTTTTCACATTACGTGCAGGGGATGTCATCTTAACGGGTACACCTGAAGGTGTTGGCCCATTAGCTTCTGGTGATATGCTAAAATTATCAATTAATGATCACTCGCTGACTACACGGGTTATTTAAGTATAGGATTAAAAAGTATTATGTCGCAGTTCTGGCAATTTAAAACTTTAGATGAAATGACGGATGAAGAATGGGAATCTCTCTGTGATGGTTGCGGGCAATGCTGCTTACACAAATTAATGGATGAAGATACAGATGAAATCTATTTTACTAATGTCGCTTGCAATCAGCTAAATCTAAAAACTTGCCAGTGTAAGCATTATGAAGACCGCTTCAGTTATGAAACGGATTGTATAAAACTTAATCGCTATAACTTAGAAACATTTGGATGGCTGCCAAGCACTTGTGCTTACCGTTTGTTATTAGAAGGGAAGCCTCTCCCGGCCTGGCACCCATTAAAAACCGGCTCTAAAGCGGCAATGCATAATGAAGGCGTGTCTGTTCGCCATATCGCGGTCAGAGAAATTGATGTGGTGGATTGGGAAGAACACATTATGAATAGGCCGATGGGTAGGGGGTAGTAGTAACCCTCTATGATACAGTAAGTTATTATGGAAATATCACTTTCAACTGTAGGCTTATTTGCCATTCTAAATATTGCTATTTTACCGGCAATAATTTCTTTTTTTGAAAAATTTAGCCAAGTTGCATCGATGATGATTTATTCATTTTAATTGGTGCATTATAGTGTGTTAAATGAAAGTAAATAATAATCACACTACTACAAGGTGTGATTATTTATTCTATTAGTTATAGAAGTTTTCAATAAATATTCAATATTGCCTTCTAGTTATTAGCCTTATCAGTCTTAAAATTTTAACTGCATGAAAATCTATCTTTAAAACCAACCTCTCACAATTTTTTATGTTATATCTTAAAACCATAATATTTTTATTTGAGGAAAAATGATGATTTGTGACCTCTCATTTTGCTTTTCTCAAGATACTTAGCTAATCTATTTCTTGTAAGAGTAACATGGAGGATGGAAATGAAAACATTTGGTGTGGTACTCACAATTATAGGTCTCATTACCGCGATTATTTCTTACAATATGGATGTAAGTATTCCTATCGTTTATGGTGAGAGTGTGAAGGATTCAGGGCTGGCATTTGATAGGCAGAATTATATTATTGGCAGTTTGCTAATTGCCTTTTTTGGCATTTTGATTGTCCTTTTTGACAACAAAAGGCGTAAGTAAAATGGCTTTTATTTATTAATAAAATCAGTTTATATTCGTCTCATTCCATAATAATAAATAAACGTTCCAAATTAACTAAAGAATATTTCTTATGAAGAAAACACTTATGTTAGTGAGTTTTGCTGCTATTTCCGGATGTGTTTCCAATACAACCGCAATTGAGTCAAAAGCGGTAGGCATGGCCAACCCTGCTTCGGTGTATTGTGAACAAATTGGTGGGAAATTAGAAATTAAGAGAACAGAGCAAGGGCAACTCGGGTACTGTATCTTGCCCTCAGGTGAGAAAATAGAAGAGTGGGCTCTATACCGTCAGAACGAACATTAACCAATTATTCACTTCTTGATTACTGCTACAGCGAAAACTTAGTGAAGATTTTGCTGTAGTTCCAATCTAACAGTTCCAATCCAATAATATTTCTATTTTGCATTAATTATTTCTTGAAATTAGCCGATATTACTACTAGTTGTCAGCGTATTTTTGTCATTTGATCAACTAAATAGCGATGTAATAACAGGACTAATACTTATTAAGCTCATCATAAGGGGGGAGGCAATATTTTGATAGCTTCATATAGATTTAGTAAGGATGACCTCATCTGTTTATGGCAAATTATTGATATAAAATATTTTTATCCACTAATGTCTCATAACCGGTAATTTGTTGTACTAAAATAGAAACAGCTACCTTATGTTATGTAATTGCTAAATAAATTAGTCTTATTAGAGTGATTGATTTGCCAAAAAGACGTTAAACTGTCTGCTAGTGGATAAGTAATAGAGTAAAACATCATCTTTTAGCGATGGCTTTTTGGATTTGATCACACTTTAACACACGCAATGAGTTATTTAGGAATATTCTTAATGTTAAAAATTGATGCATAGACCACATTTCCATGGGGTGTTCGTTTTAAGAAAACATCATTATTTTCATTAGGTTATAAAGCAAGAAAATTGATATAACACAGTTTATAGTTTGTACAATTAATCGGGGTTTCTTATCCTATATCAAAAATAATGATAATTTTTTTTAACATAGCTTCGGCTAAATAATTTGGTATTCTGGTTTTTACTACAAGATCAAGTTGAATGAATAAAGGATTATATTGCGATTTTATCGCTATTTCCTTTATCATTTTTATTTCCCTCATTCCATTTATTTTTTAATTTTGATTAAAATCGACATTTACCTCGTAAAAATTCACATTTTTAAACTTTAATAACGACCAAAGCAGACTGTTAATATAAAAGAACGCCTATACACCCATAGTGTGTTAATTTGATATTCAAGCATAATAATTCGAAATTTAATATTTGTAATTGACGGGTATTACATATCTTCACAGATCAATAAATATTAATTATATTAATGTTTAAGCCTTTATGTGATATTCATTATTAGATTAATATTGTGGATATTTTGCGACAGAAAGTATCAAAATGTGAATTAAAATGTGTATTCAATCCAATTATAACGATTTTTGTATTTTATAATAATTTTCATTTTTTAGTTTGGTTGAATTAAAATAAGATAATACAAAATTAATAGATATTAAAATCTAAATATTAAGCTTTGTACGAGTAAATTAGTGGAATCAGCACATCAAAATGCTCAATCAATAGGTTTGTTTTAATAGTCTTTACCTATCAAAAAATTAATAAGTGATGAAAAAAACGATTTAATAAAATTTAAGTTATTATGTATCCTCTCTTCGAAATCATATAGAGCATATGATTATAAATTCTAAATAGGACTAATTAAGAAAGATATTTATTTGCATTAGTAAAAATGGTTTAAAAATGAAACATAAATGACTAACTGTATTCAATATGCGGTGGAGTTTTTATTTTTCTTTATTTACCAATAAATTAAATAAAAACTTAATAAGTTCTTTAAATGTAAGAATAAAAATCTCATATTAGGAAATGAAAATGAAGAAAGTACTACTGACCGCTGTTGCTACAACAATCATCGGCTTATCAACAGCTAATGCAGCAAATAAAGTTGGCGGTGGCCAAGTTAACTTTAACGGTAAAGTAACTGATGTTTCTTGTACTGTTTCTGTTGACGGTCAAGGTAGCGATGCAAGCGTATACTTAGCACCAATTTCATTGGAAGAAATTCAAGCAGGTGGTAAAGGTACATTATTAAAACCAAAAACATTTGCAATTGATGTGACTAACTGTTCAGCAACATCAGTTGGCGGCAACGCTAAAACGATCGGTGTGGTGTGGACTGGTGGTAACTTATTAAGTGGTAGCGAAAAATTAGGTTATTTAGCGAATACTGATTCTACTGGTGCGAAGAATATCCAATTTGTCTTATCGGCTGATGATGCTAAAAAATTCATCGTACCAGGCGGCGACAATCAACAACCATCCGAACTTATTACCCAAATTGACCAAGGTTCACGTTTCCAATATTACGTAGGTTATATCACCGATAAACCAACAGAAGTTACTGCAGGTGAAGTTAAAAGCTACGCAACTTACGAAATCACTTATCAATAAGAATAGGTTGGTTGTTTTAAGTTAGTGTTATTAGACGTTGTAGTAAAACACTAATGGATATTATTGCAATAAGCGGTAGAACACTGCCGCTTTTATGTTTTGAGGTTTAAATGAAAGCTATCGTATTAGCATGTTGCTTTATCTTCAGTATTAATTCGTTTGCTAACAATATAATTGTTAATGGTACGAGGTTTATTTACCCTGGAGATGAGAAAGAGATCACCGTACAACTTTCAAATACAGCAGAACGTCCTGCGGTTGCTCAAGCTTGGCTTGATACAGGTAATGCATCAGAAACACCTGATACGATAAAAACCCCATTTCAAATTACTCCTCCTGTTTCTCGAGTAGAAGCAAAGGGTGGTCAAAATTTACGCATAAAGTTAATGGATAAAGGGCAAATTCCCCAAGATAGGGAAAGTTTATGGTGGCTTAATATTCTAGATATTCCGCCTACTGTAAAAGGCAAAGATGGGGAAATGCAGAATGTTTTACAGCTAGCAATTCGTTCTCGTTTTAAGTTTTTTTACCGGCCTGTTGGGCTAGGTAGCCGAGAATTAGCTCCTGAACAGTTAGTTATCAAAACAAATGGTAAGAATATTGTTATTGAAAATCCAACACCTTTTTATATTACGGTCACAAAAATATCCACCGATGGAAAGGTTGGCCTTACAGATAAAACTGTTTTAATAGAACCCAAAAATCAAACATTAGTTGAATTAAAGCAGGCAATTAAGTCTGGCAGTAAGGTTGTTGTTAACAATATTAATGACTATGGTTCAGATGTTGCGGTGACTCTAACTGCAAAATAGGAATATATAATGAAACAGCGAGAGTTAAACAATAAATATAGCAATACACTCTCTGTAGTCTGCTTTATTACGTCATGGATTGTTCCCGTATTCCATGCCTCAGCTGAAGAAGAAACCTATGAATTCAATAGTGGCTTTATTATGGGAAGTAAAGACAACGTTGATTTAGACCGTTTTAATGCGACAGGGATTAGTCCAGGAAAGTATTCAGTTGATGTATATACGAATAATGATTGGAAAGGGCGTTACGAACTTAATTTTGAAGAACAAAAAAATAAACAATTAGGGGTTTGTTATACCCGAGAGTTACTTTCAAACTTAGGTATTGATACTGAAAAATTTAATCCATCAATTGATAAAAACAGTGCTACTTGTCTGCCGTTGGATGAGTGGAACAGCGACAAAGAAGTTAAAGATATATTTCATACGTCGACACTACGTTTAGATATTTCTGTACCGCAAATTTACGAACAAAAAATTTCTCGGGGTTATGTTTCTTCGCAATTTTGGGAAACAGGAATTCCTGCATTAAATATTGGCTATATGGCTAATTACTATGATAGCCATATCAGTGGAAACCAAGGTTCAAATAGCTCTAGCGCCTATTTAGGCGTTAATGCTGGCTTAAGTTATGATGGTTGGCTATTGAAACATATAGGGAATTTGGGTTGGCAACGTTCTACAGGTTCTGAATGGAATAGCAATCAAACTTATCTGCAAAGGCCCATTGCCGCACTAAAATCAAAAGCGACTATTGGGCAGTTTTATACGGATGGTAATTTATTCGATAGTATTGGCTTAAGAGGGGCTAAGCTAACAACGGATGACAATATGTATCCAGATGGGATGACAACTTATGCGCCTGAAATTCGGGGGATCGCTCAAAGTAATGCCTTAGTGACGATTCGGCAAAATGGCAATATTATTTATCAAACAACCGTGTCTCCTGGGCCATTTAGTTTGAATGATGTTTACCCATCGGGTTATGGTAATGATTTGAATGTTACAGTAAAAGAGGCTGATGGTAGCGAGACTAATTTTAGTGTGCCGTATTCTTCGTTAGCACAATTATTACGTCCAGGGTTTACGCGTTACCAAATAGCGGGCGGTAAATCTGATTCTGAAAATTTAAGAAATCGTCCTTTTGTTATGCAAGCGACTCTTCAGCATGGGATTAATAATACATTTACCCTTTATGGTGGGGTCACTGCTTTTGATGATTACCAAGCTTATTTGTTAGGAAGTGGTATTAATACTGGGATTGGTGCGGTTGCAATTGATGTAACGCAATCTCGCATTGTATTAAATCATCGTACAGATTATGGGCAAAGTTATCGTTTTACATTTAATAAGTTATTCACTGAAACAGACACTAATCTTGTGTTAGCAGCATATCGATATTCAACGAAAGATTATTACAATATTAATAATGCACTTTATGCTATTGATAACGATAAACGTGGCGTTGTCGATACATTAGGGCGTGAAAAAAATGGTTTCAGTTACACTATTAACCAAAATTTACCTGAAGGTTACGGTGGAATTTATTTCATGGGGCGTATTTCAAGTTATTGGGATAAGTCAGGAATAGAAAAACAATATCAACTAAGTTACAACAATAGCATCAATCGCCTTTCATATGGTTTGTCATTTATGAGGGTATATACACAAAATAGCCATGATAAAAAAGATGACAGGCTCGGTGTGAACTTGAGCATTCCTCTTTATTGGGGAGAGAATCAGGTGTCCACCTTAACGTCTAATACTACATTTAATAATGAAAAGTTCGGAAGTAGCCAAATAGGTACCAGTGGTACGTTTGACCGTGATAATAATTGGACATACGGAATCAATACCTCAGTTGCAAATGGTGGTGCGAAAAATATCGGTCTTAATACTAGCTACCGTACATCGTCGGTCAATACAAATGCGAATTACAGCCAAGGTGAAGGTTATCGCCAATATGGTGTAGGCGCAAATGGGTCATTAGTTTTGCACTCCGGTGGAATAACGCTAACGCCGAATAATGCAACCACAATTGCATTGATTGAGGCGAAAGACGCAGAAGGTGCATCAGTGGTAGGGGCGATGGGGACGACAATTGATAGTCATGGTTATGCTATTGCGCCTTATGTAAGAGCTTATCGCACTAATAAAATCGAAATTGACCCGAAAGGCAGTTCTGAAGGTATTATTTTTGAAAATATGTCATCACAGATAGTTCCTTATGAAGGTAGTGTCGTTAAGGTTAAATTTGGTACTAAGATTGAAAAAAATGTGGTTTATAACGTTAAAAGATCTAATAACAAACCACTACCATTTGGCGCTAATGTGACAGACCAAAAAGGTGAGGCAATCGGTATTGTTGGGCAAGGTGGTATGGTGTTCATTAGCAGTGAAATTGCAACTAATGCCATTATTACGTGGGATAAAGGTCAATGTACATTCTCATTAGCTGCAGGAAATAGTAAGGAAGTTCTATGTCAATAAAAAATCAATGGTTTTGGTATATTGGGGTAGGGTTACTATTTACCGCAAATGGCGTATCTGCAAATAATGGGCGCCCTGGATACATCTATATGAATAGTTGCGAAAGAACAAGTCAGCCGGCATATAGAGTAGATATGAGACTTGGAAAAATTGTTGTAGATCCTAACCTTCCGGTTGGGAGTGTAATTAAAACACAAGATTATTCAATGAATACTAACCAAACCTACCTCTGGTGTCGTGGAAAGGTGAATATTGAGGCTGAAGTGGTCATGCCTGATTTACGCGATATTGGTGGGAAAGTTTACCAAACGAATGTTGAAGGTATTGGTTTAAAATTCCACCGTTCATCGGGTCGGCAGCATTCTATGACTTACCCAAGTACTTTTCCTACAAATGTGGGATATTATAGTACCCCAATGTCATTAAATGATTCTACTTTTACGCTAAGTATAATAAAAACGGCTAAATATACAGGAACCGGAACACTAGCAAGTGGTATTTATACCACTTATGGATATAAACCTAATAACAGTCCAATCTTAGTTAGTTATTTAGATGCAAATGCTATTACTATCGTTTCTCCATCCTGCCAAGTGACAAGTGGTGAAAATCAAAATGTAATGTTAGACCCTATAAAACGAGTTCAATTAACAGCGAGAGACCAGCCTGCTGGTGAAAAAGATTTTACTATAAAGTTGAAATGTAGTGGCGGTACTAGTTTTACGGGTAAGACTAATATTGATGTTACTTTTAGCGGGATAAAAGCGACAGGGACTCAAGTAAACGGTGTTTTAGCAAACCAAAGTACCTATAGCCCAGCAAAAGGAATTGGTGTTCAAGTTATAGAACGAAAAGATAAAAGCCCAATCAATTTTGGCCGCCCATATCGTGTAGCATCATTAAATAATAATGATACAAAAGATATCGATATAGAACTTACCGCTCGTTATTTTCAATATGAAGACAGAACTTCACCCGGTGAAGTTTATGCTCAAATGCGCTTTGATATTACATATGATTAATTATTAAAAGTATTTTATTTAATAATAAAGGCTGATTTTATATTTAGAGTCAGCCTTTATTTTATATTAAAAATGATAATTCGTAGTTATTATAGAAGACTTATTTCAAATCAACAATTATGCTTTCAGCAACATACTGTCGTTCTTTATTGATATGTTCGGATGCATCATTTTTTTCATTTTTTAATCCACTAGTATAACCTTGGAAAAACCATTCAATGGGGCAATTTAGCGCTTCAGCGATATCAACTAAATGATTGATAGGTATTTTATTAATTCCATTTTCATAACGTGAGATTTGCTGTTGACTTAAATTTAATTTATTAGCTAAATTAGCTCCAGATAGACCGAGTTCTTTTCTCCGGTTTTTTATTTTAATACCAATTATAGTATGAATGTCCATATGACATCCTCAATTTATATGAAGGGTTATTATTTAATGCACTAAATTAAAATTACATTTGATAGTATATTAAAAACTAAAGTGTTTTAAAAGATTTAATGAACATAAATATGATGAAAATCGCGATTTAGAGCTTTAAACATTAATAAATAATAACATTGTTTATAGTAAGGGATTATAACGAAAATAAGTAAAATAGCTAATGCAAGAATTCATCAAACTAAGATTGTTAAAATAAGAATTAATATTAACAAATTTAAATTGATACTTAAAATTTAATGGTTATAAAAAATGGTTAATTATTTTCTTTGTTTTCAGTTAGTTGCTTTCTTTTTGGGATGTGTAAGATTGAAAGTGTAAAGTTAAATCATGAGAATAAATGTTAATTTTTTGTTTTTATGGGTTGGCGGAGTTATTATTTGAATAATTAAAGATGACTAATAAATCAATAATATTTATTAGCTATCAAATAAGTTGATTTAAATAAAGCTATAAACATCTTAAATGATTACTTTTGAAAAAGGATCATGATTAGCATCTTTATTCCATATATACTCCATTTTAAGCGCAATATTATTTGCAATGTCTCGGTTATAAAAATCGCAGATAATCTGTAATGACATATCAATACCTGCGCTAATGCCAGATGAGGTATAAAACTTATTATCATGAACCCATCTTGCTTTAGATTGCCATAATACTCGGTCATTGAGTTAAGTTACCCACTGATAAGCGAGCTTATTTGTTGTAGCCTTAAAGCCGTTTAAAAGGGACGTTTGAGCAAGAAGTGCGGAACCAGTACAAACTGAAATGACAGTTTCCGCATACTCGACCTGTTTTTTCAGCCACTGAATATAATCATCATTCTGCGATAATGAGCGAGTACCTTGCCCTCCAGGTATCAAAATATATTGATAGAATGGGGTAAGTATAGGGCGTGTATTGACTGTAACCCCTTGAGAGCTAGTCATTGCCTTTCCTGAAGGTGATATAAATTCAATTTGGCAATGTTCTAAGCGGCCAAATACTTCAACAGGCCCCATAACATCAAGGGTTTCAAAATTATCAAAAGGATAATTGCGATGGAATTTAGCTGCATATTTTTTTCAGGAGTAGCCATTATTAAACGTATTTTGCCATGATCTGTATTTCATTATTGGGATTTTGTGCACTCTATTACATTTATTTTTCCTTGCGCTAAACAAAATTTTACAAGCGTGATAAGACATAAATGTAAGCACTCAAGTATACTGTATAAACCTATTGTAACTTTTATTATCAAATTAGTGAGGTTAACAATGAAATTATATATTTATGACCACTGTCCGTTTTGTGTCAGAGCAAGAATGATTTTTGGTTTAAAAAAGTTAGCAGTAGAGCAAATCGTTTTATTCGATGATGATATAGAAACACCGACAAAAATGATTGGTCGAAAAATGTTACCTATTTTACAAAAAGATGATGGAAGCTATTTACCTGAAAGTTTAGATATTGTTCATTATGTTGATAGTATTAATGAACCTAAATATGCAAAAGGGAGTATTGCTCCTGAAATAGAGACTTGGTCTAAAACGGTTTCGGTGGTGGTATATAAGCTTGTAACACCACGCTTTACTCAAACGGATTTTCCCGAAATCAGTACAGCGGAAGCTAGAGCAGCATATATAAGCAGAACATCAAAATCTTACGGCGACTTAAATGAGCTTAAAAAAGAAACACATACGTTGCTAGTTGAATTAGAGCCGCAATTATCTTTATTAGATGCGTGGTTAGAAACACGGAGCGAAGATATTGATATTAATGATTTTATTATTTTTCCAACCTTACGCAGTTTGAGTATTGTTGAGCACTTATCATTTAGCACAAACATTCGGAATTATATGGAGCGAATTGCAAAATCTACGAATATTAACTTGCTATTTGATAAGATTAAATAGCTTACTTGGTTGCCAGTTTAGTGGGTTTTGTTAAATGCCAACCGCCTCTAAAAGAGGCAGGTTGTGCAGGATAATCCATTAATGGACGTAGTCACGTAGTGTATAAACTAATTTGTAATGACCCTGAATTAATATTAGCTGATTGTTTTTTAAAGAAATAACAGCGCCATCAGACAGTACTCGGTTTATCATTGAATCCCATTTAGATAAATCTTCATCAACACATTCGAGTTCCGTTCTAGTTAAGTTTTTTACAGTAATTTTTGCGTTTTTGATATCGCCAAACCCGTTAAAATCATTACACATTGATGCAGAAACAAACATTTTCTCGCCAAAAGAAAGGGAAGGAGCTGTTTGCTTACTGTTAATGGCCTTACCATTCACTTCAGTGAGAATAAAACGATGATGCATTAATTTATTTTCAAGTGCTTGGTCATCATTTCGCGCATTGACTTGATGAGTTTGGCAAGCTGCTAGCAATAAACCCAAAATTGTAAGTGGAATTAGGCGTTTCATGGTTCCAGACCCAACTATGCGTTAACAATATTAGGGCAAATTTCCCCGCGACTTATTTGACGGATATTATTAAGCGTAGTTTGACTGATGCTTGTTAATGCTTCTTCCGTTAAAAACGCTTGATGCCCTGTAAACAATACGTTGTGGCAAGAGGAAAGTCGACGAAAAACATCATCTTGTATGACATCATTAGATTTATCTTCGAAAAATAAATCGCGTTCGTTTTCATATACATCCATACCTAAAGCGCCAATTTTCTGCGATTTTAGTGCATTAATTGCCGCAACAGAATCGACTAATGCGCCTCGGCTTGTATTGATGATCATGACGCCATTTTTCATCTTCTTAAAGGCGTCTTCATCGAGTAAGTGATGATTTTCTGGTGTTAATGGACAATGAAGAGAAATAATATCTGATTGCTCATATAAAGTATCTAAGTCAACATATTCAGCACCCAAATCTAAAACAGCTTGGTTCGGGTAGGGGTCATGTGCGAGTAAACGCATTCCGAATCCCTTTAAAATACGTAGTGTTGCTTGACCAATTTTTCCTGTGCCGATAATACCCGCAGTGCGGTTATGCATATTAAAGCCTGTTAATCCCTCGAGAGAGAAATTTGCATCTCGAGTACGCTGGTACGCACGGTGGATCCTGCGATTAAGACATAGCATCATACCAACAGCATGTTCGGCGACAGCTTCAGGAGAATAAGCGGGCACGCGGACAACCTGAATACCTAATTCTTTAGCTGCTTGTAAATCAACGTTGTTAAAGCCAGCACAACGTAAAGCTAAAATTCGAATATTTAGTGCGGCAAGCTCTTCCAAAACAGCGCGATTAGCTTCATCGTTAACGAAAATACAGATGGCATCGGCACCAACCGCATTTTTAGCGGTCTGAACCGTCAATGGAAAATCAAAATATTCAATACTAAAATTAAATCCAGAATTTTGATTTACTTGTTCCATGTGCTTGCGGTCATACTGTTTGGTACTATAAGAAACAATTTTCATCATAAAGACTCCAATTTTTAGGAACCAATTAGAAAAGAGTAGGTAAAAAGGTGTACCTACAAAATATAAACTCAGAATAAGGCAATTAAGTTTGTAAATCACCTATAAATTAAGAAAATAGGTATCTGTTTACGATTGAATGTGGTTTATCTTTGTTAGTATCACGTTTAATAAGAAAATTTTGCTGAAAATTATCATGTGCGCTATAGAACAATTCGAACAAGGGACGCAGTAATGCAGTTAATAAAAAGAGCATTCAGAACATTACTCTACTTTTTGGGTGGAAGCGCTGCTCTCTTAATACTCTTATGGATAACGATATCCCACTGGGTGCCAGTTGTCGCATCGCACTATCTTCCTAAGCCACTTAAACTTTCATTTTCAGAACCAAGAATTAGTTATGGTCAATTGGATATAGCAAGTATCAGTATAACAGCAAACAATTGCACTTTGGTTCAATTGAATAGCACAAGGTTTTCTGTCTTTCCCTTGCATGCTATTGTGGATGGTCTTGATGTTAAAACTGAATGTTTAAGTGCTCTTGAGCCAACTAATGAAACAGTTAATGAACCGATTAATATTGCAGAGTTTATCGATAATCTCCCTGTTTTTTCATTAGTTATAAATAATACCAATATACAACCATGGAGTGATTACCAAGGTAGTATCTGGTTGCGTAAAAATCAGGTTAACTCTCTACAGTTTGATTTTAGAGGGGATAATTTAAGATTATCATCTTTAATTACGGCTGAGCATCAATTGGTTATTAAAGATTTCTCTGCGTACCTACCAGAACAAAAGCAAACAATAGAGTTATTTGGTGATGTTCAATTGCCATTAATGGCTAATCAATTTCCCGAAAAGGGGGAATTGAATGCTTACTTTAAGTTAATCAACCCAGAAAAATTTTTACTGGCTGAATTTGGTTGGGTGAATGGCCAAGGGGTATTAACGGTCAAGGATACAGAAACACAAGAAGAATTACTTTATCTACCATGGGCGCTAACACCATCTAACATACAGATATCTCAAGGAAAATGGCAATGGAAAGAAGCAGATATTCCTTTGCAGGGGGGAGTTAATTTTCAAGTCGATAACTGGGATAAAACGTTAAGTGAAATGGTTTTCTCAGGGCGTGTCAATATGCTTACACAAGCGAAGAAAGGTAAAGCTAATATTGTTTTAACACTGCCAGCCACTCAAATAGACTTACTCGATACGAATATTAATTTTAGTTTAAATGGCCAAGTTAAATATGATGACATGGTGCTGGATATTAATTTACCCGCTAAGCTTTCAGGTCAGCTAGCAGCCCCAAAAATTTCTTTTTTATCCAGTTCATTATTAAGAGCTTATGGCCGCCTTTCTGAAACACTTGTTCTGAATGAAGTTAGATTACCACTCGCGGGAACATCATTAAGTGAAGATGGTATTTCAGGGCGTTTACAAGCTATCCTTAAGGTTAAAGAACAGTACTGGGGAGATTTCGACATTCATTTGGATGGTAAAGCCAATAAGTTTGCTTTAGATAAGGGAAAATGGTTTTGGAATTATTGGGGAAATGCCAATTTGCCTTCATTATCAGCTAATTGGGATATTAAGGGTAATGGGAGTTGGCAGGACACTTTAATCACATTAAATAGCTTAAATACAGGGTTTGACCAAATACAATATGGGCTCTTATCGATGAGAGCTCCACGCTTACAGCTAAGTAAGCCATTGGTTTGGCAGCGTGATCAGAATAAAGCCAATTTTAATGGAAAATTACAGCTTACCAGTGAACGGATGCAATTCGGTACTGAAAGTTATCTGCCAAGGATCACATTAAACGCAGATCTTAGTGGAAAATCTCCTGCTGAATTTCAACTTAAAGGCGATTTAAGTACTAAAGATGTAGGGCCAATAGTCATTTTTGGGCGCTGGGACGGTGAAAGATTAAGAGGGGAAGCTCGTTGGCCTGAACAGTCGGTCACGGCTTTTCAAACGTTAATTCCTGCTGACCTTGGTATTGAATTAAAACAAGGAAAATTATTTTCTCAAGCCGCTTTTTCAATAACGCCGGAAGATGGTTTTATTGCAGGAGGACACTGGCGCGTAGAGAATACTAGTCTTTGGTTAAAAGATGGCGAATTATCAGGATTAGATTTTGTTTTACCGTGGCGTTTAAAACAAAGTACTTGGACTTTGGGCGCTAAAGTACCTGTTGAGTTGCGTATTAAGCAGCTCAATAATTTATTCGAATTAACTGATATTAAAGCAGATCTCTCTGGTTCTTATCCGCCAACGGAAAATTCGCCATTAAAACTGACTAATGTAGGCTTTAAAACATTAGGGGGTGAAATATCGATGGATTTACTGCGTTGGCCACAAACTCAAGCCGCTACGATAAAATTAAGGCAGATTGAACTTAGCCAGTTATTTACCATACTAAGAGTGTCGCAATTTGCTGTTTCCGGTAAAGTTAATGGTGAATTACCTTTTTATTTAAATAACCCAGAATGGATAGTTAAAGATGGATGGTTAGAAAATAGTGGGCCATTAACATTACGATTAGATCCCCAATTTGTTGATTCTATCCGAGAAGATAATATATCTGCAGGTTCCGCAATGGGGTGGTTACAATATTTGGAAATAAAACGCAGCCGTACAGATGTTAATGTTACAAATTTAGGGATGTTAAAGATGACAACAATCCTTGAAGGGTATAACACGCAAGAAAAGAAAAAACGTGAAGTTCATTTGCATTATCAACATGAAGAAAATATCTTTCAATTATGGCGTAGTTTACGATTTGGTAGCTCTTTAGAAGAGTGGTTGGAAAAAAATTTATAATGAGCATAAGAATGAACGTGAAAATATTAAAATTCACTACAGCTATATCGATCGCATTGTTGTTATCAGCTTGCTTGCGAGTTGAGGTCGCAACACCGGATAAGCCCATCAATATTAATATGAATGTAAAAATTGAACATGAAATCCAAATAAAAGCGGATAGGCAAGTAGAAGAATTATTGAAAGAAAATAGTGATTTGTTCGGTGAGGTAAATCCTAAATGAGTCGAATTATCAAGGTACTAGCACTATGTTCATTATTGACTGCTTTTCAGACGATAGCAATTACGGTTGATGAAGCCAAAGAAACAGGCCTATTAGGGGAAACACTGTCGGGCTATTTAGCTCCGATTAATACGAGTAACCAGGAGGCAACTAAGCTAGCAGCACAAATTAACCAAGAACGAGAAAAAAGATACAGCGAAATTGCTGCAAAAAATAACCTAAAAACAAATGAGGTCGCTAGGATAGCAGGGCAAAAACTCGTAGAACGGGCAAGTCCTGGGGAGTTTGTGCGTGGCATTAATGGCCAATGGTTACAAAAGAAATAAAAAGCGCACTCAGAAAGTGCGCAAAATATAACAATGGTAGCTTTGGGTTTTAATAATATATGACTTAAAAAGACTATATCTTAAGCGATAATAGTATTTATATGGTTTTGTGCTTGTTGATGTGCTCGTTCAACGGACTCTTGGCCTAACGATGTTCCTTCAGCAAAAACGAACTCAACGTCTGTAATGCCAATGAAATCTAAAAATAATGTTAAATAAGGCACCATGGTATCTGTTGGTGTACCTTTATAGATACCACCTCGACTCGTTAATACATAGGCACGCTTGTCTTTTAATAAGCCAACAGAACCTTGTTCTGTATATTTAAACGTGTGCCCTGAGCGAGCGATAAAGTCGAAGTAATGTTTTAAATGAGAAGAAATCGTAAAGTTATACATTGGGGCTGCAATAACAATCACATCGTGAGCTTTAATTTCATCAATCAACGTATTTGACAGGTCCAAATGTGCTTGTTGTTGTTCTGTTTTCGTGTCACTTGGGCTAAAAGCTGCTAAAATTTCACCGTCAATCGCTGGAATTGGCTCTTTGACTAAATCTCGTACAGTTACTGTATCTGCTGAGTGTTTTTCCTGCCATTGTTGAATAAAGTAATCTGCCATTTTATTGCTTTGTGAATAATCAGCCAGAATACTTGATTTCAATAGTAATACTTTACTCATGTGTTCCTCTATTTTTAGGTAAAACTTTATTGGTAATGATACGTAAGGTGTAACTGATTGATAGGAAAAAAATTAGATAGCCTTCTTCAAAAAAATTGATGGTATTTTTATGTGATAATAACAATTAAAAATAAAAACGAAATTTAGCCCTTACAAATTGCGAAGTGGATTGGCTAGCGTGTATTGAAATTTATTAAAGATAAGGATTTAACAGGTGAAATCCATTCTGACAGCATTAACCGCTGATATTGGACAAACTTCATTACGTGACCAATGGTTACTAAAGAAAAGAGTGCAAGGTATTGCAAAGATCCAGAACGAAAAATCGCGCTCTGCGGTACTTGACGCTATTAAAATAGATATTGAAAAGGCCAAACAAAAAGTTGAAATTAAACGATTAAATGTGCCTAAAATTGTGTATCCGGATAATTTACCCGTCAGCCAGAAAAAAGAGGTTATTTTAGATGCCATTAAAAAGCATCAAGTAGTTATTGTTGCAGGTGAAACGGGCTCTGGAAAGACCACCCAAATTCCAAAAATTTGTCTAGAACTTGGCAGAGGGGTCCTAGGATTTATAGGCCACACTCAGCCAAGACGTTTAGCCGCACGCTCAGTCGCGACACGTCTTGCTCAAGAACTTGAATGTGAATTAGGTTCAAATGTTGGCTATAAAGTGCGATTTAGTGACCAAGTGAGTGAAACAACTCAAGTCAAATTGATGACTGATGGTATCTTGCTTGCGGAGCTACAAAATGACAAATTGCTGTTGCAGTATGACACTATTATCATCGATGAAGCTCACGAAAGAAGCCTCAATATCGACTTTATTTTAGGTTATTTACGTCAATTATTACCAAGACGCCCTGATTTAAAAGTTATTATTACATCAGCAACTATTGACCCAGAACGTTTTTCGAAACACTTTAATCATGCTCCGATTGTTGAAGTGTCTGGCCGTACCTATCCGGTTGAAGTCCGTTATCGTCCTATTATGGGAGATCAGAACGATAGCGACCGTGACCAAATAGATGGGATTATAGATGCAGTAAATGAGCTATCTGTTGAAGGTAATGGCGATATATTGATTTTTATGAGTGGTGAGCGGGAAATTCGTGATACCGCAGATGCGTTATCAAAACTTTCTTTACGTCATACTGAAATCTTACCATTATTCGCAAGGCTTTCTAATAGTGAGCAAAATCGCATCTTTCATCCTCATGGAGGACGTCGGATCATTCTTGCAACAAACGTAGCAGAAACATCATTAACTGTACCTGGTATCAAATATGTCATTGATACCGGTTATGCACGTATTAGTCGTTATAGTTACCGTACAAAAGTACAGCGTCTCCCTGTTGAAGCTATCTCTCAGGCTTCCGCTAATCAACGTAAAGGGCGCTGTGGCCGTGTTTCCGATGGGATTTGTATTCGTTTATATTCAGAAGATGACTTTCTATCACGCCCAGAGTTTACAGACCCTGAAATTTTACGGACGAATTTAGCATCAGTTATATTACAAATGACTTCTATTGGTCTTGGTGATATTTCTGCATTTCCATTTGTAGAGGCTCCAGATAAACGTAATATCCAAGATGGTGTGAAATTACTGGAAGAGCTAGGTGCAATTAAGTCCCACAAACAGGCAGATAAAGGCTATCAATTGACAGATACAGGTCGGCAGCTAGCTCAGCTTCCTGTTGACCCAAGACTTGCTCGGATGGTGATTGAAGCACGTAAACATGGTGCAGTACGTGAGACAATGGTGATTGTTTCTGCATTATCAATTCAAGATCCGCGGGAGAGACCGTTAGATAAACAGCAAGCTGCTGATGAAAAACATCGCCGTTTCCATGATAAGCAATCAGATTTCTTAGCCTTTTTAAATCTTTGGGATTACTTAAAAGAACAACAAACGCAGCTTTCTAACGCCCAATTTAGAAAAATGTGCCGCCAAGATTTTCTCAATTATTTACGTATTCGAGAGTGGCAAGATTTATATACTCAGCTGAGGCAAGTGGTAAAAGAGCAAGGTTTTGCAATTAATAGTTCTGAGGCTGATTTTCGAAGTATTCACGTTTCGCTATTGGCTGGGTTACTTTCACATATTGGTCAAAAAGATGCCGATAAACACGAATTCACTGGGGCTAGGAATGCACGTTTTACTATTTTCCCAGGTTCGGGGTTGTTTAAAAAACCACCAAAATGGACAATGGTTGTGGAACTTGTTGAAACATCGAAATTATGGGGAAGAATTGCCGCATCCATCGATGTTGAGTGGGTTGAACCCTTAGCTGAACATTTAACTAAACATAGTTATAGTGAGCCTCATTGGTCAAAATCTGAAGGCGCGGTAATGGCATCCGAAAAAGTGACTCTATATGGGCTACCTATTGTTGCGTCAAGGCAGGTTAACTATGGGAATATTGACCCATTACTATGCCGTGAGTTATTCATTCGTCACGCTTTGGTTGAAGGGGATTGGGTCACTCGCCACGCATTCTTTAAAGAAAATCTGAAATTATTATCAGAAGTAGAGGATTTGGAGCATAAATCACGTCGACGTGACATTTTAGTTGATGATGAAACATTATTTGCATTTTATGACCAACGTATCCCGAATGATGTGATTTCTTCCCGTCATTTTGATAATTGGTGGAAAACAGCATCTAAGCAACAATCTGACCTGTTAAGCTTTGAAAAAAGTATGCTGATTAAAGAGGATGCCAGCAATGTTTCGGCACTTGATTACCCTAACTATTGGCATCAAGGAGATTTAAAATTTCGGTTGAGTTACCAATTTGAACCTGGAACTGATGCTGATGGTGTGACGGTACATATACCTCTTGCTGTATTAAATCAGGTTCAGAATATTGGCTTTGATTGGCAAGTTCCTGGGCTGCGTCATGAGCTAATCGTTGCTTTAATTAAATCACTACCTAAACCTATTAGACGAAATTTTGTCCCTGCACCTAATTATGCTTCTGCATTTTTAGAACGAGTGCCAGAGCCTGAAGGCAGCGTATTGGATAAACTTGAACGTGAATTACGCCGTATGACAGGTGTCACTGTTGAACGTGAATCATGGCAATTAGCGCAGCTTCCAGCCCATTTAAAAATGACGTATCGTGTTGTGGGTGACAAAAATAAAACCGTTGCGGAAGGGCAAAATCTTGATGAGCTAAAAAATAGCTTAAAAGAAAAAGTGCAAGAAACGTTATCTGAAGTTGTGGATGACGGTATTGAGCAACACGGGTTACATATTTGGAGTTTTGGCGAATTACCTCAACGTTATGAGCAAAAAAGAGGCGGATATTCCGTTAAAGCTTATCCTGCGTTAGTCGATGAGAAAAATAGCGTTGGTATCAAGGTATTTGAAACCGAATTGGAACAACAGCAAGCAATGTGGGCCGGAGTGCGTCGGTTATTGCTGTTAAACATTCCATCGCCAATTAAATATCTACATGAAAAATTACCAAATAAATCAAAATTAGGTCTGTATTTTAACCCTTATGGTAAGGTATTAGAGTTAATTGATGACTGTATTGCTTGTGGCGTCGACCAAATAATTGCTGATTTTGGTGGTGCGGTATGGGATGAAGTGCAGTTTGAAAAACTGAAAGAGTTTGCACGTGCAGAATTAAATGATGTGGTTGTTAATATTGCTAAGCAAGTTGAACAAATATTAACAGCGGTGTTTGCTATCAATAAACGTCTAAAAGGGCGGGTTGATTTTTCGATGGCGATAGCGTTATCGGATATAAAAACACAAATGTCGAATTTGGTATTTAAAGGCTTTGTGACCACTCATGGTTGGAAGCGCTTACCTGATATTCTTCGTTATTTAAATGGAATAGAGCGGAGATTAGAAAAATTAGCGATTGACCCTAACCGAGATCGTGCTCAAATGAGTAAGGTAGAGCATGTTCAGAATATGTGGCAACAATGGCTAGCTAAATTATCTCCAATTCAGAGAAATATGCCAGAAGTTCAAGAAATTCGTTGGATGATTGAAGAATTGCGAGTTAGCTTGTTTGCCCAACAGCTTGGAACACCATACCCAATTTCGGATAAACGCATTATGCAGTTGATGGAACACTTATCACAACAGCTGTAAGAACTATTATTTTTTACTCATTGGCGCTTCACATATTGTTTATGTGAAGCGTTTTTTATTTTAGTTAATCTTGGCTTATTTAGTTACAACATACTAAAGGAAATTAAAAATATAAACTTTCGAGTTCGTACAACAGTCATTTTCACTAAAATAAGAGAGCGAAAAATAGTGAAAGAGGTGGGGGTAATAGAAAATTATTGGGCTATTAAGCGACCAGGGACTAGGATTTTGCAGCAGATTAGGGCTTAAATTTACTCATAAAAATTAAGCCCTTTATATAAGACTAGGCAACCAAATAATAGAGCGCAGGAATAGCGGCTATCGCAATGGCATATGCCATAATTTTTTCAATCGCTTTTAATGGCATTTGGTTGGTTTGCTGCTGACGAGCATAGAAAAAGACCAAAATACCTGGAGCATACAAAACGACAGATAATAGCAAATTAATTAACCCTGATGCATAAAGCAGCCATAAACCATAAAGGCTGGCAATAGCTCCAACGGCAAGTAATGCTTTATTATGACGTTCAAAAGCCACTTTTACTAAAAATGCGCCAACAAGGAAATAAGGGACTAAAATCATTTCAGAGGCGATGGTAAGCAATGTGTTGTAATTACTCCCACTAAGCCAAATAAGAACCAAAGATAGTTGTACTGCACCATTGGTGAGCCATAAAGAAGATGATGGTGCATCATTTTTATTTAATTTGTTGAATATTTTAGGGAATGATTGATATTGGGCTGCGATATAAGGTACTTCCGCAGCCATAATAGTCCAGCTTAGATAAGCCCCACAAACGGAAATAATTAGGCCTGCCGCAATAATAATATCACCACTCGAACCAATTAAATTTACCATGAGCGGAGCCATGGATGGGTTTTTTATTTCTGCGAGTTCAGCTCTAGGCATGATACCTAGGGAAAGTAAGGTAACAAGAATGTAGATAATTAATGCAGAACTTACTGCAAAAATTGTTGCTAAGCCAACATCACGGCGATTTTTAGCTCTAGCAGAAACGACAACAGCACCTTCGATACCAATAAATACCCAGAGTGTAATCAGCATGGTATCTTTAACTTGTTCCCAAACCGGAACACCAAATTCGATACCACTAAAATCTGCATTGAAAATATCAAGTTTAAACGCAAAAAAAGCCAATACAATAAATAAGCCAAGAGGAACCAATTTTGCCATTGTAGCAAGTTTATTAATCCCAGCGGCTGTCTGTACCCCTCGAAGAACTAAATAATGAACAAACCAGAGAAGTATGGACTCTCCGATTAGAGCTTGCCATGTATTCCCATCACCAAAAACAATGTTATCAGGCGTATCCGTAAAAAAACTGATTGCTGCGAATACGATAACGAGATAAGACACATTGGCAACTACCGCACATAGCCAATACCCCCAGGCTGAACAAAAACCAATTAATTCCCCGAAGCCGACTTTTGCGTAAGTAAATATTCCACCGTCAAGGTCAGGACGTATGCGGGAAAGTAACAATAGGGCAAATGCTAAAAAGAGGATACCCACACCTGTAATTGACCAACCAATTATTAATGCGAGTGGGCTGGCAACTTCCGCCATATTTTGAGGGAGACTAAAAACACCGGCGCCAACCATTGAGCTAAGAACTAGCGCTGTTAGTGCGGTAAGACTCAAAGTATTTTTCAAAGTAAATCCTGAACGTTCAGAAATCAAAAGTTAAAATGACGTTAAAATGCCATTGCAATAATTAGTTTAACTAGTAGCCATTAAAAAAGCAGATAGAATGACTACATGTTTTCATAGGTGTGGATTCTACGAACGAAATGACAGATATGCAATGGCAATGTATGCATTTTTAAAGATGTTTTATGCACTTTTTTAAAAGAATGGAAGTGAATAGAGCCAAAGAAAATAAATAACGTAAAGAGAAAGTATAAAAACAAAAAAACCAGCCGAGTAGGCTGGTTTTAACATCACGTAATACTGGGTTATTTAAACAAGTCAGCACTGATGGTGACACTTCCACCATTAGATTGCCATTCTCTTGTAATATGGAAATACTTAGCCCCTTTAGCTTCAGCACGTTTTGCTATTTGGTAACGTACTTCTGGCGTATTGGTGTAATATCCTGAGAATGTAATAGAGTCAAATGGAACCATTTGAGCTGCTGCTGTTTTGTTCACTTCTTCAATAACATAGCCACTTGGCAGAGTCACACTAGTACGACCTGGCTGGCTGCTAGAGGTTTCAAAGAAACGACCGACTGCGCTTGTTGGCTCTTCAGAAGATGCAACACCTGGGATACGTACTTTTTTAGCTGCTTCACCGCCTTCAGCTAATAGAGCTCGACCAGCTTCTGAATCAGCAGGAACCACTGCGTCTTCATTAAGTACTTGTCGTTTCGGGGCATCTTTCTTATAGATGTAAGCCGTTGCTAATGTGTTTCCACCATCATTCATTGCGATATTACGAACCACATAGAATGAGGCTGCATTTTTTTCAAGGGCTTTTTTAGCAATAGCCTCATAGAGGTCTGGTTGAGAAGGGTAAAAACCGCTTACCGTAACAGTATCAAAAGGCTCATATTCTGTTGCGTCAGTTTTTGACATTTCTTCAACACCACCGAATACACGACGTTTCGGTGTACCAACTTCTGGTGCATCTTTTGCGTAGACATCTGCAACAACACGCATGTTGCCGCTATCACCTACATCATCAAGGCTTTGAATGTAAAAGGCATATGCCCCCATTTTATCAGCCCTACGGGAGACTGCATCGGATGCTTCATAAATAGCATTAAAGCGCCCGGTAACTGTTATACGCTCATAAGGTTTTAATTCAGTAGCCTGTTTTGGCGTCAATTCAACAGCCGCCTGAGTAGCAGTTATACTAGTTAATGATAACACCGCGGCTGCGATGACCGTAGTTTTCAGCTTCATACAAAATCCTTCCGCCTTGCGCAATTTATTATAAACATGCTGAATCTTAGTTGTATCACATGTACGTGATTATTACACGTAACGGAACCCGTTGTCTCATGATTTTCTTTTTATGAGAAATAAATAATTATTGACTAGTTAAATTTACCAGATTTTTTAAAGTATCCAGTATTTTATTGACCTAAAACTAAGATTTTCACTGCGAATTCCATTTACTGTCTAAGAATCGAGATCAATTATGGATCAAGAAGCTTATTTTCAGTAGGTTATTAGAACATTAAAAATCTGTTTATGCACAAAATAAGACTTTTCTCTGTGATGATAGTCATTATTTTAGCAAACACTCTATTAACAACATTACGTTAGGCATTAAAAAGGGAACATTATGCGTATTGGTATACCAAGAGAAAGACTTGCCAATGAAGCGCGTGTTGCAGCTACACCATCAACAGTGACTCAACTTCTTAAGTTAGGTTTTTCTGTCTGTGTAGAACAAAATGCGGGTCATTTAGCCAGTTTTGATGATGTAGCATACGAACAAGCGGGGGCAGAAATCGTTGATCGTGATACTGCATTTGCTGCGGATATCGTTTTTAAAGTCAACGCGCCACTGGATGATGAAATTCCTCTGTTAAAAGAAGGGGCAACACTGGTGAGTTTCATTTGGCCGGCACAAAATGCTGAGCTAATGGAAGCGTTAAAAGCTCGGAAAATTAACGTGATGGCGATGGATGCCGTGCCACGTATTTCACGTGCCCAGTCACTTGATGCGCTGAGTTCAATGGCAAACATTGCAGGCTACCGTGCAATTGTTGAAGCTGCTCATGAATTTGGCCGTTTTTTTACGGGGCAAATTACGGCAGCAGGTAAAGTGCCTCCAGCGAAAGTCATGATCATCGGTGCTGGGGTTGCTGGTCTTGCTGCAATTGGTGCAGCAGGTAGCTTAGGCGCTATTGTTCGCGCTTTTGACACTCGCCCTGAGGTGAAAGAGCAAGTTCAGAGTATGGGAGCTGAATTCCTTGAGCTAGATTTCAAAGAAGAGGCTGGTAGTGGCGATGGCTATGCCAAAGTGATGTCAGAAGCATTTATTAAAGCTGAGATGGAATTGTTCGCTGCCCAGGCGAAAGAAGTCGATATCATTGTGACTACGGCACTGATCCCAGGTAAACCCGCACCTAAATTGATTACCAAGGAAATGGTTGAATCAATGAAACCAGGGAGTGTGGTTGTCGACTTAGCGGCGCAAACTGGGGGAAACTGTGAATTAACTCAAGCAGATAAGTTGGTTGTGACTGACAATGGCGTAAAAATCATTGGCTACACTGATTTACCAAGCCGTTTGCCAACTCAATCATCACAGTTATATGGAACAAACCTTGTTAACTTGATGAAACTGCTATGCAAAGAAAAAGACGGTGAAATCAACATTGATTTTGACGATCTGGTTATTCGCGGTGTCACAGTGATTAAGCAAGGTGAAATCACCTGGCCTGCCCCCCCAATTCAGGTATCTGCTCAACCGCAGGCGAAACCGCAATCGGTTGAAAAAGTTAAAGCGCCTGAGAAAAAGATGTCACCGACGCTGAAATATGGCTTGATGGCATTAGCCATCATCTTGTTTGGTTGGTTCGCTAATTCAGCGCCAAAAGAGTTTTTATCGCACTTTACGGTATTTGCATTAGCTTGTGTGGTCGGTTATTACGTGGTGTGGAATGTCACTCATGCATTGCATACACCGTTAATGTCAGTCACTAATGCTATTTCAGGGATCATCGTCGTGGGCGCCTTGCTCCAGATTGGAAGCGGTGGCTGGGTAAGCTTCTTATCCTTTATCGCCATATTGATCGCCAGTATCAATATTTTTGGTGGGTTCACTGTAACCCAACGCATGTTAAAAATGTTTCGTAAAGGGTAAGGGGTAACTTATGTTGTCGAGTGGAATTGTGACAGCAGCTTATATAGTTGCTGCTATCCTATTTATTTTCAGCCTTGCTGGGCTATCCCGTCATGAAAGCTCCCAACGAGGGAATACTTACGGCATCATCGGGATGGCTATTGCATTGGTAGCCACGATTTTAGGTCCTCACAGTGCTAATGTGGGCTGGATGATCGTTGCGATGGTTATTGGTGCAGTGATTGGTATTCGCTTAGCGAAAAAAGTTGAAATGACAGAAATGCCTGAGCTGGTGGCTATTTTACATAGTTTTGTCGGTTTAGCAGCAGTGCTGGTTGGTTTCAACAGCTTTATCGCAAGTGAAGGGCACGCTGATGTTGTGATGGAAAACATTCATTTAACAGAAGTTTTCTTAGGGATCTTCATTGGTGCGGTTACCTTCACTGGCTCAGTGGTCGCTTATGGTAAATTATCAGGAAAAATGTCATCAAAACCGATGATGTTACCTAATCGCCATAAACTGAATTTAGCGGCATTAGTTGTTTCATTCATTCTGTTAGTGATTTTCGTTAAAACAGAAAGTGTGGGCTTACAAGTCTTCTTGATGCTAATCATGACTGCGATTGCTTTAGCTTTTGGCTGGCATTTAGTGGCATCAATTGGTGGAGCGGATATGCCTGTGGTTGTTTCAATGCTGAATTCTTATTCAGGTTGGGCTGCTGCAGCGGCAGGTTTCATGTTAAGCAATGACTTGTTGATCGTCACAGGGGCATTGGTCGGTTCTTCAGGTGCGATTCTGTCCTATATTATGTGTAAGGCGATGAACCGTTCGTTTATCAGTGTTATTGCAGGAGGCTTCGGTACAGATGGCTCTTCAACAGGCACAGAAGAAGAAATGGGTGAGTACCGTGAAAGCACGGCAGAAGAAGTCGCTGAAATGTTGAAAAATTCAACATCGGTAATTATCACTCCAGGCTATGGTATGGCGGTTGCACAAGCACAATACCCTGTTGCGGATATCACCACTAAACTACGTGAACGTGGTATTAATGTGCGTTTTGGTATTCACCCTGTAGCTGGGCGTTTACCTGGCCATATGAACGTATTATTAGCCGAAGCTAAAGTACCTTATGATATCGTATTGGAAATGGATGAAATTAATGATGATTTCTCTGATACCGATACCGTTCTTGTTATTGGTGCTAACGATACGGTTAACCCAGCGGCTCAAGAAGATCCAAACAGCCCAATTGCAGGTATGCCAGTTCTTGAAGTTTGGAAAGCAAGCAATGTCATTGTATTTAAACGTTCAATGAATACTGGCTATGCTGGGGTGCAAAACCCATTATTCTTCAAAGAAAATACGCAGATGTTGTTTGGTGATGCGAAAGATAGCGTTGATGCAATCTTACGTGCATTGTAATTTAATGAGTTACTAATTCATTTCAAAAAAATTAGCAAAGTAAATAAGAAGGGGTGATTGGTTAATTCCAGTCACCCCTTCTTGATATTTGAGAGTTAAATCAGTTTATGTGATGCAGTCTTATAAACGCATCATTTGAGGCAAAATCGAGCGCAATTGGTTAGCCCTCGAGCAAAGGTAAACACTAATAAAAACGCTAGTGTTGATATTATGAGCATGCTCATCATGAGAACTCCGCCATTGAAATTATCCATGACATATCCTCCCACTAAGCTACCAATAGTAATTAAAATTAAAAACATAAAGGTAATCAAAGCTGAACCTTTTTCGGTTAATTCTGGAACATGAACGTGCATCCACATGTTGATTGTTGCAGGAACCATACCCGCAGCAACTCCCCATGAAAAAACAAATATGATACTGGTTGCCCAATTAAAATCTAAAACAGATAATGCGAGAAAAGCTAAGGCCAATAAAAGTGCACTAATCGCAAAATTATAACGAACATTATGTTTTCCGACATAACCTGCCAGTATATTGCCAACGACGCTAGCCACTCCAAAAAAGAGTAATAATGCTGAAATTTGCCCTTCGATAAAGCCTGCGGTTTGTTTAAAGAATACCGTAAAATAATTATAGGCAGAGAAATGTGCTAAAAAAATCAGTGTGAATATAACTAACCCTTTACGTGCAATAGGGTGCGAGGGCATCAATAATAACTCTTTCCATTGCATAGACGAGGACGGCTTTAATGATGGTAAAGAAAAATACTGCATTAAAAATGCGATAGCGCCCGCAATGACTAATGCAATATAAGGTGTTCTCCAACCATAGTTATCAGATAGCCAAGCGCCTAGAGGTACGCCGAGTACGGTAACTAATGTGACTGCCGAAAAAAATATTGTTACGGATGTGGTAATTGACATGTTTTTAGGTGCTAAACGTACGACTAAGCCAGCAGCAACACCCCAAAAACCCCCTAATGCAATTCCTAATGCGAAACGACCTAATAAAACTAAACTAAAATTAGAAGCGAAAGCCGTAATTGCGTTGGCTAATATCATGAGAGCAACTAAGAAAAGTAATACTTGGCGTCTATCGATATTTTTTGCATAAATGGGAACAAATAGGGAGGATACCATACCTGCGATAGATGTGACTGTCACGGTAAGTCCTGCAGTACCTGTTGATATTTGGAAATCATAAGCGATATTATTCAGGACGCTAATCGCTAAAAATTCACCAGTAACAATAATGAAGCAAGCAAAAGTTGCAGATAATAGTGAAAGCCAGTTACCATTGTGCGAAGAAAAATGAGTTGTTGTCATTTGCTTTCCATGAAAATTGAGTTATTTACAAAAAAATAATTTTATAGTGACCGCTATAAAATTATAATGCTATTCTTTATGCAAATTTAGGCGCTGTCAATTATTTTTGTAGTGATCACTATAAAATAGTTATGGCATCGTGAGTTGACTGCGAGTAAAGTGAGAAGATGAATCAAATAAAACGCGGGCGGCCTAAAGGCTTTGACCAACAAGATGCATTAGCTAAAGCCATGTTACTTTTTTGGCGAAATGGCTATGTTGCAACCTCAATTAGCGATTTAACTCATGAGCTAGGTATCACCGCACCTAGTCTTTACTGTGCTTTTGGTGATAAAGCATCGTTGTTCAATCAATGTATTGATTATTATTTGATGAATGAAGCTTGCCCTATTTTGTCTATCGTAAAGCAAGCTAAAACGGCGAAAATTGCGATTGAATTACTGATGTACGAAAGCGCCAAAAGGCTAATTCAGCCAAACAAACCCGCAGGTTGTATGTTGATTACTGCAGCAATGAATGGGGCGAAGCAAATCGAAGATGTGCAATTAAACGTTCAAGAAAAACGTAAGAGCTATCAAGAGATTCTACTAGAGCGCATGCGCAAAGGTATTGCTGATGGCGATGTTGCACCAGATGCACCGATTGAAGCTATCGTTGATTTTTATATCACGGTAATTGATGGTTTTACCATCCAAGCGTGTGACGGAATTGAACTTGAGAGGCTGAATCAAGTTATTTTTAATGCTATGCAGGTTTGGCCAGTACTTAATTCCAGCCAACATAAACAGAATCAGGATTGAATTGCTCCCCTAGTTAGTGAATTAGGGGGAGCAATTTTTAAATGATTAATTAATCTTCATCAGCAGGGGTGATAGGGCAGACAAAGCCGTCAGGTTTAATCGCTAATAAATCACATTTTAGCTTATCGATGACATGCTCTGCGGTATTCCCCAAAAAGGCCGCTGAAATCCCTGTACGGCCTAAAATACCCAGCACCACAACCCCCGCATGTAATTCTTCACACATGTCAGGAATAATTTTTTCAGGTAGGCCTTCACGGACATGGGTGTACTTTTCATCAATCCCAAATTTTTGCCGTAGCTCTTTCATCGCAATTAAATGTTGGCCACGTAGTGCGTTGTTATATAAGCTCGGGTCGAAATCGGGCAACTCTATGGCAATATTCATTGGCGCAACAGGATATGCGCTTACTAAATGAATTTCCTGTTCTTTAATAATGCGTGTTGCTAAGTCTTTTGTTTTTTCGACCAATTTAATATTGAGGTCATCGTGATAAGATTCCTCATTTGATAAATTAACGGCAACAACCACGGAACCGTGGTCTGGCCATACTTTATCTTTCACCATCCAGACAGGAGCAGGGCATTTTCGGAGTAAATGCCAGTCTAACGGGGTAAAAATAATTGACTCGAAATTATCGGTTTGATGTGCCATTTTCAGTAATAAGTCATGTTCACCACTGATAACTTCCTGAATAATGGCCTCATATGGCTTGTTGTGCCAAATAACTTTAATTTCAATATCAATGCCTGCTTCAAGATAGAAATGAGCTTGTTGTTTGATCCACGCTGCTTTTTGGCTTATTACACCTTTACGCATGGCATTACGCTCTTCAGGGGACAGTAATGTTGTCATGTCATAGGAAAGGTCGTAGATAGGCAAAAACGCTTTTATCCGTCCACCATTACGCTGCACGATGTAGACAGCACGTCTTAATGCAGGTTGATCATCCTGATTTGGGTCAATTGCAACTAGCAGATTTTTATAGTTTGCCATATTGAAATCCTCTCGATACACGGATATTTCCATATAGATAAACTATGATATTGAGATTAAATAGGCAAGAAATCTAGGGAAAAAAATGAAAACGGATCACTGATAACGTGATCCGTTTAGGGATATTAGCATGTAATTGCGGAAACTTTACCAGCAATATCAGTCAGTTTAGCCATATCTTCGATGGTGATATACTTACCTTTAACACTCAGCATGCCACTTTTTTGAAAGCGGCCTAATAAACGGCTGATGGTTTCAACAGTTAATCCAAGATAGTTACCAATATCTCCACGAGTCATGGTCAATCTAAATTCTCTTGGTGAAAAACCGCGTTCTGCAAAGCGGTGTGAGAGGTTAAGAATAAATGCAGCTAAACGTTCTTCCGCATTTTTCTTAGATAATAAAAGGATCATTTCTTGGTCACCTTTAATTTCACCGCTCATTAAACGCATAATTTGCTGACGTAAATTAGGCATTTTGCCTGATAAATCATCTAATGTTTCAAAAGGTATTTCACAAACCATTGATGTTTCAAGTGCTTGTGCAAAACTTGGGTGCTGTGTATGAATGATGGCGTCAAAACCAACAAGGTCTCCAGCTAAATGAAAACCGGTAATTTGCTCATCGCCTTCTTCGGTTATTGTATAGCTTTTTATTGTACCAGAGCGGATGGCATATAATGAACGCAACTCATCGCCTGCTTTAAACAAAGCTTGGCCTTTTTGAATTGGTTTCTTGCGTTCGATGATATTATCAAGTTGATCCAGTTCATGTTCATTCAGCGTAAAAGGAATGCAAAGTTGGCTAATACTGCAGTCCTGGCAATGAATAGCACAACCACCAGACTGGATGCGACGAACAACTCTTTTTTCTGGGATCATATTTAAGGCTCAATCAAGTTAAAATTATTGATATGAGTCAATTTTAACATAAGATAATGCAACTGGTAAGTAGTAATGTATGACAGAATCGACTTAATAAACAAAAAAGCCAATCAGAGAACATGGAAGAAATTAGTGAATTTAGATATTAATGCTAAATTAAAGAAGATTACTAAATATAAAATTTGATATAGATTAAATTTCACCCTCTAAACGATAAAAAGATGACAGATATCACCATTGTAATTAATACTTAAAATTATAGTGCTTGAGCACGAAATATTAAACTAATTAGCATTAATTTAACACGAAAATAAATTTATGAATATCAATTTTTCAAATTAACCTCAATAAGGAGATTATAATGACACTTACTCAACAGTCTTTACCCACTTCGATGACAGTTGTTGACATTATAGAACCTGGTGGGTCAGAAAAGCTGCGATTAATTGATAAACCGTTACCTAGAATTTCTGCAGGGTATTTACTTGTTAAGGTGGAAGCTGCGGGCGTTAATCGTCCTGATATTTTTCAGCGTAAGGGATCTTATCCTCCACCGGCTGATGCTTCACCGATTATGGGGCTTGAAATTGCAGGAACTATTGTAGGCAAGGCGGATGATGTAGCGGAATGGCAGCTAGGTGATAAAGTTTGTGGGCTGGTTGCTGGGGGCGGTTATGCGGAATATTGTCTAGTGCATAAGCACATCGCCTTACCGTTAGGGAATTTATCTTTTATCGAGGGGGCGGCAATACCTGAAAACTTTTTTACTGTTTGGGCAAACGTTTTTCAAATCGGCAAGTTAAAAAAAGACGAAACAGTACTTATTCACGGGGGAACATCGGGTATTGGTAGTGTGGCGATTATGTTAGCGAAAGCGTTTGGTGCAACAGTGATTACCACTGTTGGTTCTGAGGATAAGGCTGAAGTTGCAAAATCGTTAGGTGCAGATTGTGCTGTTAACTATAGAAAAGATGATTTTGTTGAGGCTACGCTCAATTATACTTCCTCTCGAGGTGTAGATATGGTCGTGGATATTATCGGTGGCGATTATGTTGCAAAAAATTATCAAGTTGCTGCTAAGTTTGGGCGCATTATCCAGATTGGGATGATGAAAGGTAACCCTAAAGAGTTAAATATGATGCCTTTAATGGTAAAAAGATTAACTCATACGGGATCAACAATGCGTTCTCGAACTATTGAAGAAAAAGTTTTGATCGCACAAGAGCTCAAAGAACAAGTTTGGGGGATGTTACAAAAAGGTGAAATTAAACCTGTTATTAACAAATGCTATCCTTTAGACCAAGTAAAAGAAGCTCATGAATATATGGAATCAGGTGATCTTGTTGGTAAAATAGTCCTAATAAACAATTAAATAGAATTTTTCATTCTGGTTTTTATTGTTGTATTACGATATATTTATAATAGTAAAAACCAGTCCATTTATAACAAATAATTTACATAATCAAGTCTTTTTAGCGTAAATATCTCTTTACAGTTAACTAAATTTTGATTTTTTGTGCTCGTCCACAAATTAGAATGAAATTCCAATTGGTTTGTTAATAATTTAATAAAAATAGATTATATCTATAAACAAGTTGGCCATTAACGGTTTGTTTATCAATAAGTAATCCTTAAATGATATTTTTAAATGTATATCATTAATATATTGATATCTTTTATATAAACACAGCCCGTTATGCACTTTCCAATGATATTAAGTTAAGTGACTTAAATGCAACTAGCGGCTGCTAATTGCAGTTTGAAGGTGTAGTAATGATGAATAATTTTAAAAATGCAAAGATGAATGTAGATGCATTGTTTTTAGGCCCTAAATCTGAAAATGCTGTCTTTTTCAAAGAAATGATGGAATATTCAGTGAGTGAACACATGCATTGGCGCTCTAGCTATCATCCAGAAGACCCTGATCTTATCTCTACCGTTGACCGCTATGCCCCTGAATACCGAGATACGTTATATCGTACAGAAGGTATTCTTAATCAACTCTCTTCAAAATTAAAAACAACATCAGTTCCATGGTTCTCTCCACGTTATATGGGCCATATGAATGCAGATACGCTGATGATTTCTAATTTAGCTTATGTTATGGCGATGATGTACAACCCTAATAATTGTGCACAAGAATCTTCTCCGACGACAACCGTTTTAGAAATAGAGGCCGGATTAGATTTATGTGCCATGTTTGGTTATGACGTACAACATGCTTGGGGGCATATTACATCAGGTGGCACAGTAGCTAACTATGAAGGATTATGGGTGGCTAGAAATATTAAAACACTACCGTTGGCGGTTATGCAGCACCCAAAATCCCAATACTTGCTAAAGGGGAAAACCGAAAAAGAGTTGCTCAATCTTTCAGTATCTACAGTTCTAGACTTAATTGACGAATTAAAGAAACAGCAAATTTTTGAGGAAATTCGTGATTTAACCTGCCGTGGAGTTGGCGTAGAGCAAGGAAAGCTTGGTAAGTTATTGGTTCCCCAGTCTAAACATTATTCATGGATGAAAGCGATGGATATCCTTGGTTTAGGCCAACAGAATATTGTGCAACTACCCGTTGATGCAAGTTATCGAACGGATGTGTGTAAAATGCGTGAAACCGTATTTGCATTGATTGAGCAAGAAGAACCTATTTTAGCAGTCGTTGCCGTTATGGGAACCACAGAAACTGGCGCAATTGACAATGTCAAAGAAGTCATTGAGCTACGACGTGAATGTGAGCAACGTTTTGGTGTTTCTTTTTATGTGCATATCGATGCTGCTTATGCGGGATACGCTTGTGCGATGTTTCGTGATGAAGAAAATCAATTTATGGAGTATGAGAATTTAATCCAACGGTATCATAGTGAAGGAATTTTCCCTGAAAATATGGTGTGGCCAAAACGCGATGTGTATGAAAGTTTTAAAGCATTAAGCCAAGCTGATTCTATTACCGTTGACCCTCATAAAGTGGGGTTTATTCCGTATGCGGCGGGGGCTATTTGTATGAAAGATAAGCGGATTGTTGATTTGATTTCTTACCATGCCGCTTATGTATTTGAAGAAGTGCAAGAAAAACAGCGTAAAGCAGAAAAAACGCAAAATGTATTACTTGGCTCTTCCATCATGGAAGGATCAAAAGCGGGCGCAACCGCCGCAGCGGTATGGGCTGCACACCGCTTAGTCCCATTAAATGTTTTAGGGTATGGAAAAGTGATTGCCGCAGGGATCATCACAGCTAATTGGATGATTGACAAAATTAATCAATGTGAGCCTTTCATTATTGATGAGCGTCAATTTTCAATTATAGCGATGCCTACGCCTGATTTTCATATGATTAACTTTATGTTTCGTGAAATCGGAAACACCTCTTTAGAAAAGCAAAATCAGCTCAATAAGCGGCTATATGAATTATGCTCTTATGCAGCTGGTCGGAGTTATTCTAATGATTTTCTCACCTCATCAACTTCGCTAACTTATGACGAATATGGTGATAATCCATTGAATTTATGTCGAGATGCACAGTTCTCTGATAATGAATGGCATAAAGTGCGGTCAATTTATGTACTACGGGCAGCAATCATGACGCATTGCTTGCGTGATAGGGCACATTTTGAAACCTATTGGGCGGAGTTAAAAAATATCTTTGAAGATAAACTGCAACAACTCATTAATGAAGAAAATAAGTCAAATCATTCCAATTATAAAATTAATATTTAATTGATTGTTAGGATCTCAATATGAAAAATCGCACACTTGGTAGTGTATTTATTGTTGCAGGTACTACGATTGGCGCAGGTATGTTAGCTATGCCTATCGCGGCTGCTGGTAATGGGTTTTTAGTTAGCTTGGCTATGTTATTAGTGTTATGGGCATTGATGTGTTACACAGCATTGCTTTTGGTCGAGGTTTATCAACATGAATCCCACGAAACGGGGATTGGTAGTGTTGCGCAGCGGTATTTAGGGTCTAGCGGCAAATTTATTACGGGTTTCAGTATGATGTTCCTTATGTATGCACTGACAGCGGCTTATGTCAGTGGTGCAGGGGAAATCATTACTTCAAATTTAAAAAGTAGTTTTGCCATTGAAATGGCCGATTGGATGGGAATTGTTGTATTTACCGTCATTGGCGGTGGCGTTGTATGTTTCGGGACTTCATCCGTAGATTTTATCAACCGTATTTTATTTGCTGCAAAAATTGTTTTCCTAGTCATTATATTGGCATTAATGATACCGCATGTTGAGCAACAAAATTTATTGGCTGCGCCAACTGAAAAAGTTCTCATTTTATCTGCGATACCAGTATTTTTTACCTCATTTGGCTTTCATGGTAGCGTCCCAAGTATCGTTAAATACATGGGGGGAGATGTCAAAAAGCTGCGAGTTATTTTTATCATCGGAAGTGCTATCCCATTGATTGCTTATATTTTATGGCAAATCGTAACCTTAGGGAGTATTGGTACAACCACGTTCGTTGGTATTTTGGCTGAAAACGCAGGGCTTAATGGACTATTAGATGCAATTAAGGATGTGGCTCAATCAGGAAAAACAGAGTTAATTGCACAAATGTTCATGAGCTTGGCTCTAGCGACATCTTTCCTTGGGGTTGCTTTAGGGTTATTTGACTTTTTAGCAGACTTATTTAAACGTCAAGATAATGCTTCAGGGCGTCTACAAACAGGTTTACTAACCTTTGGACCACCGCTAGTTTTTGCTTTATTTTATCCTAAAGGGTTTGTGATGGCATTAGGATATGCCGCAATTGCACTTTCAATACTAGCTTTATTACTACCTAGTGCAATGGCATTTAAATCAAGGGCATTGAACCCACAGAAATATCAAGTATTGGGTGGTGGATTAGGTCTATCATTGGTATTTATTTGTGGCATTATAGTTATTGGTGTTCAGTTAGGGATTGTTTTCAACATATTACCTAATATTGGCTAATAAACCGTTTACTTGCCAGCTGTCTTTTGATAGCTGGCTTGTTCCTTTCCTTAAAGCCTTTCTCAAATTTACGGCATAATTTACTCAGTTAGACAATTTACCGCACATTTTTTACTGTTGTATCGACATTTAGTCGGTATAATCCATATAAGAATGATTATCATTAGCACGTTATGCACAAAAACAGATATATCTAAAGCTGGCATTTTCTGTAAAAGTAACTATTATGTTAGATATATCGGTTTTAGAGTAAATAACCCTGAGAATTTTAATGGCCAGTGAACAACAACTAGACCCGTGTTTGTGTAACGGTAAAAGTGTCAGTCGTATGTTTAACCCTAAACAGTTAAGGATTTATATCCTACATTTACTGACGGGGGGAATTAATTATGGTTATGAGTTAATAAAAAAAATTGCAGAAGAAACGGCAGGTTTTTATTGTCCAAGTCCGGGTGTAATTTATCCGACTCTAACGTTATTAGAAGAGTTAGGGTTTATTTCAGCGGGTAAAGATAATGGAAAAGGGCGCAAGTGTTATGTGATTACTCCAGAAGGTCGCTGTTTTTTATTACTCAAAGCTGAAATATTGGCAGAAGTTCAACTAAAATTAAAATATGCACAGGAATTAAAAGCAGGTAATCAATTTGCTAATGAAATTGAATGTGCTGTAGATAAATTTAAGTCATTGTTGAGACACCAAATCGTGATACAACAGTTGACAAAAGAAGAGACAACAAGAGTCGTTGAGATCATTAACCGCGCAGTGGAACGAATTGAGCAAGTTAATGCGGTGTTAGTGGCAGAGGGAAAATCAAATGGCTAAAACGAATGATATTATACAAGCAAAAGAGCATTTATATATGAAAGAAACAAGCAAAATACCACAGAGCAACGACCCGGTTACTTCTGAAAATGAACCGCCTGTGAATACGAATAAAGATGTTAAATTTAAAGAGGTTGTTTGCCCCAATGTCCCAACGTCATATTTTAAGCGAGCTAAAAAACAAAAAATAAAATAATAATTTGGATAGTTTACAAAATCTTTATTCATACGAAAGGCATAAAGAACATAAAGAATAAATGCAATTATTTTCATTATTGATGAATAACAGTACTCAATTTTCTATTATTTCGTCAATAAGGTAAATTTTAGGGTACATATAATTATTTTGTAAACTGTAACTATCATTCTATATCAGTATACGACTTATTGAGAAGGCCCCCTGATCACTTAGCGTCATCAGGGGGTATCGGTTATAAGCCCAATTTAGCGTGTATTTGGGCTATTTCATTTATCCACTGTTGTTGTAACTGTGGCTTTTGGTGGCTTAGTTTGCGTTTTTGATCCGCAAGTAACTTTTGCTCTAATATCAGTAATGTTTCTAGTAGCTCATCTTCATGCGCATCTTCCTCACAAGGAATTTTAATCGCCGATTTAACAGAGACATCTCTCCCAAGTGTAGGCGTTAATAATGACTGGGATTGCAGCTCGATTTTATGATAAATATCATCAACATTAAGGTATTCCTCTAGCCGATTATCATCGATAAACCAGAAGCGTTGGCAGCTATTTTCAATGAGCCATCTATCATGGCTTACAACCAATAATGCTCCAGAAAATAAGCTAATTTGTTCACAAAGCGCTTCCTTGCCTTCTAGATCAAGGTGATTGGTAGGTTCGTCCAATAAAATCAACTCGTACTGAGCTAAACTTAAACCAATAAACAATAACCTAGCGCGTTCTCCACCACTCAGTGTTACTACTTTCTGTTGATGGCGTGAATAAGCAAAACCAGCGCCAATCAAGGCCATTTTTCGTTGTTCATCGGTTAAAGGTGCAAAATGACGTAGTGCCTCTAGTAGGCTATCATTATCATTTAGCTGCTCTAATTGTTGGTCATAATAACCAGCACTGATTGCTGGGTGAAACTTCAATTGCGAGCTATAACGCAAATCTTGTTGATAACATTGCCAAAGTAGACGTAATAGTGTCGATTTACCACAGCCATTAGCGCCCATGATGGCGATACGGTCACCACTTTTCACTTGATGAAATGCCGTTTTAAACAACTGATTTCCATTCGGTGTTGAAACAACAGTGTATTCCAACTCCAAAACTCTATCTGCAGGAATCGCTTTGCCATTTAAAGCAAGCTTCCATTGATAGCCTTCAGTTAACTCAGTTTGGGCATCTTTAAGCCGATCAATATGTTTTTCCATCTGCTTGGCTTTGCGTGATAAGGCTTCATTGTCATACACATGCCCCCAAATAGCTAAGCGCTTGGCACTTGATGCAATACGGTCAATTTCTTTTTGCTCGGCTTGATTACGACGTGCATCAGTAATGTCTTTTTCACTCAATGCTTGCCGTGCTGCACTGCAAGGTAACCGATAAAAATGCAGTGATTTATCTCGTAAAATCCAAGTGCAGTTACTCACCTTATCTAATAATGACTGGTCATGAGACACGAGTACGAAACTGCCTTTCCATGACTGTAAGAAATTACCTAACCAAATAAGTGTGGGTAAATCTAAATGATTACTTGGTTCATCAAGTAGTAGTAAATCGGGCTGCTCAATTAAAGCACGACCTAGAAGCAAACGAGTATGTTGCCCTCCACTGATGGCATAAGCTTTTTGTTCCCACTGTTCAGGTGTAAAACCTAATTCTGATAATAAAACTTCAGCCCGCCAGCGTTCAGTGACTTTGTCTTGTTCAGGTAATTTTTGAACCAGTGCATCAAGGAGTGTTAAGGAAGCAATATCATCGGGTAAATGTTGTTCAATATAAGCAGTAACACAGTGGTTCGCATAAGTAATACTGCCATTATTAGGGGACAATTGCTGGGTTATTAGCTTCAATAATGTACTTTTTCCGCTTCCGTTATGGCCAATTAAACCAATACGGTCGCCTTGTTGAACGGTAAAAGAGATATCATTCAATAAAGTCGAGGTTGAAGTATCGTAATTTAGTGATTTTACAGTTAATAAAGTGCTCATAGCTTACTCAAATTTTAGGCATAAAAATGCCAGGGCATAGTCGTCACGACAACCCAGTAAGCTGAGGGAAGATTTTCTTTAGTGGCTTCGCTCAGGCAGGGTTATCGCAGTATAAAACTGTGAAAGCCTGAGCTCTGGCGATTACCAAAGAAGTGTGAGTATTCAATAAGATCACACAACAGCATAGATTAGCCTCCTTAATATTTGTTAAGTTAATCCATGAGATAATCATAGCAAACATAGTCTTTGGCAAACAATGTCCAGAAATGCGTTGTTTGATTATTATTGTTAAATTAAGTATATCCACAGATATAAATGATACTTATATCATGCACGAAGAAATGAATAATACTGCTGTGAATTGGGTTCTTCGTTGGTAGCGTTTAAAATTAGGATTCAAAAGCTAAGAGAGCCCCACATGAACGTAGAAATAAAGTCAGCAACCCACCAAGATGCCGCTTTGATATTAGATATGATCATTGAACTTGCGGATTACGAAAAAGCACGTCATGAAGTGAAAGCTACAGTTGCTGATATCGAAAATTCCTTATTCGATGAAAATTCAAGCACTGAAGCATTGATTTGTTATGTCGATGGGCAGCCAGCAGGGTATGCCGTATTCTTTACAAGTTATTCAACATGGTTAGGTAATAGTGGCATTTATTTAGAGGATTTATATGTATCCCCTAATTATAGAGGGGCAGGTGCCGGAAAAAAACTATTGAAACATATTGCAAAATTGGCCGTAGATCGAAAATGCCAGCGTCTGGAATGGAGCGTTCTTGATTGGAATCAGCCAGCGATTGATTTCTATAAAAGTATAGGTGCGCAACCACAGGATGAGTGGGTTCGTTACCGCATGGACGAAAAAACGATAGCTGAATTTGCTTGCTAATATTTATTCAAATCAAATGTTATTAATAAAGCCAGTAAACTAATTGACTGGCTTTATTTTTTATATATTGAATTAAATGTATACAATTAATGCCTTATTATTGTTTTTATCTGTCTATTCTACCTTTTTGTGACACAAGGCAACTTCACTTAACTTAAATGCTGATAAAATGTTATTAAATTAGATAGATAGCTAATTTAATAACTGTGTTTACACGTACTAACATAGTTAAAAAATAAAAAATTATTACTTTTGTCTTAGTTGTATTTATTTAGCATATAGGACAGTTATATCGTTTTATTAATATTTACCAGGTTAATAATCAAAATAATTGTTGTTCCTTGTTTTCTCATTTAATGGAAAGGGATGGTATGAAAATAAATAAGCAAAAAATATCTTTTTACATCATTTTAATAATAATTATTGTTGCGGGTGGTTTTTATTACTGGAATGTTAATTCAGGTGGGCTACCTGCTGGATTTGCACAAAGTAATGGCCGTATAGAAGCAACGGAAATTGATATTGCGACTAAGACTGCAGGGCGCATTGAAACGATTAATGTAAAAGAAGGCGATTTTGTTAAAGAAGGGCAAGAACTTGCTCGTATGGATACACGAGCGCTCCAAGAGCAGCTTCATGAAGTACAAGCCCAGTTACGCCAAGCGATTAGTGCAGTGACAACAGCCGAATCTGCTTTAGCCCAACGAAAAAGTGAAAAAGTTGCCGCTCAAGCGGTTGTTCGCCAACGTGAAGCGGAATTAGACGCCGCACAGAAACGATTAAATCGCTCTAGAGCTTTGGTAAGAACCAACGCTGTTTCTCAACAACAAGTCGATGACGATACAGCGCAGATGCAAGGTGCTCGCGCAGCACTGGAGGCGTCAAAAGCGCAAGTTGCCGCCGCGACATCAGCGATTGATTCTGCAAGCGCCGGTATTGTCCAAGCGAAAAACCGTGTTGATGCAGCGACAGCAACGGAACGTCGCATTATTGCGGACTTAGATGACAGTATTCTAAAAGCACCAAGAAACGGGCGTATTCAATACCGTGTCGCTGAGCCTGGAGAGGTACTTGGCGCTGGTGGGCGGGTCTTGAATATGGTCGATTTAAGTGATGTGTATATGACCTTTTTCTTACCGACTGAAGATGCAGGTAAAGTTGCCTTAGGCAGTGATGTTCACATTATCCTTGATGCTGCACCAAACATCGTGATCCCAGCAAAAACCACGTTCGTGGCAAGTGTTGCACAATTCACACCCAAAACCGTAGAAACACAAAATGAACGCTTAAAATTGATGTTCAGAGTACGTGCGCGTATTTCCCCTGAGTTATTAGAGCAACACTTAGAATATGTCAAAACAGGGTTACCTGGTAAAGCGTATGTACGTTTGGATCCGAATGAATCTTGGCCTGCTGAACTTGAGGTGAGATTACCACAATGACCAATAAACTGATGGATGATGTGATTATCGATATACAGCATGTCAGCCAGCATTATGGTGATAATTGTGCGTTGGATGACATTGTACTTTCCATCCCAGCAAGAAAAATGGTTGGGTTGATTGGTCCAGATGGTGTAGGAAAATCAAGCTTGATTTCTCTGATCGCGGGGGCAAGAGTGATTCAAGAAGGCCAAATAACGGTACTTGATGGTGATATGAATGACATTGAACACCGCCGAGCTGTTTGCCCTCGCATCGCTTATATGCCACAAGGTTTAGGGAAGAATCTCTACCATACATTATCTGTTTATGAAAACGTCGATTTTTTTGGGCGTTTATTTGGCCAATCAAAAGCTGAGCGTGAATATCGCATTCAAGATTTACTTGAAAGTACAGGGCTTGCACCCTTTAAAGACCGTCCTGCTGGCAAATTATCAGGAGGCATGAAACAAAAGTTGGGATTATGCTGTGCGTTAATTCATGATCCCGATTTATTAATTTTAGATGAACCTACCACTGGGGTTGACCCGTTATCTCGTGCACAATTTTGGGATTTAATCGATCGTATTCGTTTGCGACAAACCAATATGAGTGTTTTGGTCGCAACAGCTTACATGGAAGAAGCCGAACGTTTTGATTGGTTAGTGGCAATGGATGATGGCAAGGTGCTTGCCACTGGCCATGCCTCTGAATTAAAAGCACAGACGCAATGTGATGACCTTGAAGCTGCGTTTATTCAATTACTACCAGAAGAAAAGCGTAGCGGGCACAAAAAGGTTGTGATCCCTGCGCGTGATACCACAAAAGACAATATTATTGCCATTGAGGCTCAAGACCTAACCATGCGTTTTGGCAACTTTGTCGCTGTTGACCATGTTAATTTTAAAATTCCGAAAGGGGAGATTTTCGGATTTTTAGGCTCCAATGGCTGTGGTAAATCAACCACAATGAAAATGTTGACGGGTTTATTACAAGCCAGTGAAGGTCAAGCGTGGCTATTTGGTCAAGAAATTGATCCGAAGGATATCGAAACACGCAAACGCGTCGGTTATATGTCGCAAGCTTTCTCGTTATATAGTGAACTCAGTGTTGAGCAAAACCTTGAACTGCATGCAAAACTCTTTCATATTCCAGAAGAAAAAATCGCACAACGCATTGATGATATGTGTCAACGATTTGAACTCGAGGAAGTCAGGGGTACTATGCCTGATGATTTGCCTTTAGGAATTCGTCAACGGTTATCTTTAGCTGTCGCTGTTATTCATGAACCTGAAATGTTAATCCTCGATGAGCCAACGTCAGGAGTGGACCCTGTTGCCAGAGATATGTTCTGGAATTTAATGGTCGATTTATCAAGGCGTGACGGCGTCACAATTTTTATCTCAACTCACTTTATGAATGAAGCCGAACGCTGTGACCGGATTTCATTAATGCATGCAGGAAAGGTACTTGATTGTGATACGCCTGCAAACTTAACCAAAAAACGCGGATTAGCGACGTTAGAAGAAACTTTTATTGCTTATTTGCAAGATGCGGTAGGTGATGCAGGGCAAGGGCAAGAAACTGCGCCTGAGTTCCATGTTGACCCTGAACTGAAAGAACAAGCGACTGAAGCGTTGAAAAAACGCTTTAGTTTACGTCGGTTATTTAGTTATTCCATCCGGGAAGGCATGGAATTGCGTCGAGATCCTGTCCGTTCTACATTGGCGTTATTGGGAACTGTAATTCTTATGTTTATCATGGGTTACGGTATTAGTATGGATGTAGAAAATTTACGTTTTTCAGTACTCGATCGCGACCAAACAGGGCTAAGTCAGGGATATACTCTGAACTTAGCAGGCTCACGTTACTTTATCGAACAACCACCAATTAAAGATTATGATGACTTAGAGGCAAAAATGCGTAGCGGTGATGTTACTGTTGCGATAGAAATTCCACCTAATTTTGCTAGGGATATCGCTCGTGGTAATAACGTCAAAATTGGCGTGTGGATTGATGGTGCCATGCCAAACCGTGCTGAAACTGTGCGTGGCTATGTACAAGCAATGCACTTAGCATGGCTAAGTACGATGGCTGCTCGTCAACCCGTAGGTGTTGCTGGTATGCCCGCTATCGACATTGAAACTCGATATCGTTATAACCCAGATGTTCGCAGTTTGCCGGCGATTGTTCCCGCGGTTATTCCATTATTATTAATGATGATACCCGCCATGCTGAGTGCGTTAAGTGTTGTTCGGGAAAAAGAACTTGGTTCGATTATCAATCTTTATGTCACCCCGATCACCAAATTAGAATTTTTACTTGGAAAACAGCTCCCTTACATTTTATTAGGCATGTTTAACTTTGTATTACTTTGCATATTATCAGTGTATATATTTGGTGTTGAATTCAAAGGTAGTTTTCTGACATTAACGCTGGCAGCATTTCTGTATATCAGTATTGCAACAGGTATGGGACTACTAATTTCATGCTTTATGAAAAGCCAAATTGCGGCAATTTTTGGTACTTCTATCATCACATTGATACCAGCAACTCAGTTTTCAGGAATGATTGACCCTGTCTCATCATTGGAAGGTATTGGCCGCTGGGTTGGGATGGTTTATCCAACATCACATTTTTTGACTATCACGCGAGGAACCTTCTCTAAGGGGTTAAATTTATTTGATTTACAGTCATCATTTATTCCATTACTGATCACCGTACCACTGGTTATTGGGCTAAGTGTTTTATTCCTGAAAAAGCAGGAGGCATAGTGATGATACGTAAAATTCAGAATATTTTTAATTTAGGAATCAAAGAATTGCGCAGTCTGGGCCGCGATAAAGCAATGCTAGCCTTGATTGTCTTTGCTTTTACGGTATCGATTTATTCGTCGGCAACGGTGACACCCGGTTCTTTACATAATGCTCCCATTGCGATTGCTGACCAAGATAAGTCACAGTTATCAAACCGGATAATCAATAGCTTTTACGCACCTTATTTCTTACCCCCCATAGATATCACACCAGACCAAATTAATGGCTTGTTAAACCGTGGCTCATATACATTTGCATTAGATATTCCGCCTAATTTTCAACGTGATGTGCTTGCCGGCCGGCATCCAGAAATTCAGGTGAATATTGATGCAACACGAATGAGCCAAGCCTTCTTAGGGAATAGTTATATTCAAAACATTACCTTAGGTGAAGTGAACGAATTTTTAGCAAAATACCGCAGTAATGCGAGTTTGCCTGTCGATCTGGAAGTGCGCATGCGCTTTAATCCTAACTTGACGCAGTCATGGTTCGGTTCTGTTATGGCAATTATCAATAATATTACGATGCTATCGATCGTTTTGACGGGGGCAGCACTTATCAGGGAGCGAGAGCACGGTACCGTTGAGCACTTGATGGTCATGCCACTAACACCATTTGAAATTATGATGTCAAAAATATGGTCAATGGGGCTGGTGGTATTGATTGCATCCGGTGTTTCCTTAATTTTAGTGGTAAAAACATTGCTACAAGTCCCCATAGAAGGGTCTATCTTATTGTTTATGTGTGGAGTTGCCTTGAGTTTATTTGCGACAACATCAATTGGTATTTTTATGGGGACAATTGCACGATCTATGCCTCAGTTTGGTTTGTTGATGATTTTAGTACTGTTGCCATTAAACATGCTTTCTGGCGGGATGACAGCACGAGAAAGCATGCCCCAGCTCGTTCAAGATATTATGTTAACCATGCCGACCACACACTTTGTTAGTCTAGCTCAGGCGATTTTATATCGCGGAGCAGGTTTCCAAATTGTTTGGCCTCAATTTGCAGTGCTCGTTGTGATTGGCGCTGTATTCTTTTCCCTCGCACTCATTCGTTTTCGCAAAACGATTGCCACCATGGCTTAACTCACTGAACATAAAATAGACCTTATAAATAAAACGCTTGCTGAACAGAACAGGAAGCGTTTTAATGTCTCACCTATTGATTTTTAAAATATGATTAGGCTGTACCTATCAAATCGATAGTAGGTAATGATTGGATTAAGCTGCTGTAAAACAGTAACTTAATAGGCAACCAAACAGGAGAACATCATATGTCATTAATTAATACTCAAATCAAACCATTTACTAACCAAGCATTTAAAAACGGTGAATTCATCGAAGTTTCTGAGAAAGATGTTGCAGGTAAATGGAGTGTTTTCTTCTTTTATCCAGCTGACTTCACCTTTGTTTGCCCAACAGAATTGGGTGACATTGCTGACCATTATGAAGAATTCCAAAAATTAGGTGTTGAAATTTTCTCTGTTTCTACTGACACACATTTTACCCATAAAGCATGGCATGCAAGTTCAGAAACTATCGGTAAAATCAAATATGCAATGATTGGTGACCCAACAGGCGCATTAACACGTAACTTCGAAAACATGCGTGAAGATGAAGGCTTAGCAGACCGCGGTACTTTCGTTGTTGACCCACAAGGTATCATCCAAGCGATTGAAGTTACAGCAGAAGGCATTGGCCGTGACGCTTCAGATTTACTGCGTAAAGTAAAAGCAGCGCAATATGTTGCTAGCCACCCAGGTGAAGTTTGCCCAGCTAAATGGAAAGAAGGTGATGCAACGCTGTCCCCATCTTTGGACTTAGTCGGCAAAATCTAATTAATCTAGCTTAATTGATTAATACTGAATAATTCAGGTTGCAGGTGTCTAGGCCTGCAACCTGGATCATGACGGGTATATGTACCCGATTTTATGATAAAAATTAAAGGGGATTACATGCTCGACAATAATTTACAGGCACAATTGAAAGCCTACTTAGAACGTTTAACTAAGCCCGTTGAATTAGTTGCTAATATAGATGACAGCCAAAAATCAAATGAAATCAAACAGCTGTTAGAACAAATTGCGTCGTTGTCTGATAAAGTCACTGTACGTGAAGAACGAAATAGTGCAGTAAGAACACCTTCTTTTTTAATTACTAACCCAGGTACAGATAGTGGTTTGCGTTTTGCCGGCTCGCCTCTGGGACATGAATTTACGTCTCTTGTGCTGGCTTTATTGCAAATCGGTGGTCATCCATCGAAAGAAGCACAAGAGTTATTAGAGCAGGTTAAAGGTCTTGAAGGCGAGTTTCATTTTGAGACTTATTATTCTTTATCTTGCCATAACTGCCCAGATGTTGTTCAGGCACTGAACTTGATGGCAGTTTTAAATCCAAATATTAGTCATACCGCTATTGATGGTGCACTTTTCCAAAATGAAATTGATGAACGTAATGTAATGGGCGTTCCTGCGGTTTTCCTGAATGGAAAAGAGTTTGGTCAAGGGCGTATGACATTAAGCGAGATTGTTAGCAAAGTCGATACCAATGCGGATGCGCGTGCAGCAAAATCACTAACAGAGCGCGAACCTTTTGAAGTGCTTGTTATTGGTAGTGGTCCAGCAGGGGCTTCAGCGGCAATTTATACGGCTCGTAAAGGGATCCGCACTGGTGTGATTGGTGAGCGTTTTGGTGGCCAAGTCATGGATACGGTTGATATTGAAAACTATATTTCAGTTATCAAAACGGAAGGTGCCATTTTTGCAGGTGCATTAAAGAACCACGTGGACAACTATGATGTTGATGTTATTGATGGTCAATCAGTTGCAAAACTGATCCCAGCTGCAGAAGAAGGTGGATTACACCAAATCGAAACAGCATCAGGTGGTATCTTAAAATCACGCAGTATCATTATTTCAACGGGTGCGCGCTGGAGAAATATGGGTGTTCCGGGGGAACAAGAATATCGCACTAAAGGCGTAACATTCTGTCCGCATTGTGATGGCCCATTATTTAAAGGTAAACGTGTTGCTGTTATTGGTGGCGGGAACTCAGGTATTGAAGCGGCTATCGATTTAGCTGGAGTGGTTGAACATGTGACCGTACTGGAGTTTGCTCCGGAACTGAAAGCAGACTCAGTGTTACAGCAAAAAGCCCGTAGCCTGAAAAATGTCGATATTATCGTCAATGCACAAACCTTAGAAGTAAAAGGCGATGGCAGTAAAATGACCGGACTTGAGTATAAAGACCGTACCGATGATAGCGTACATTTATTGGAAGTGGCTGGCGCATTCGTACAAATTGGTTTATTGCCAAATACCAATTGGTTAGGTGATACGGTCGCCAGAAACCGTATGGGCGAAATTGAAATTGACGCTCGTAATGAGACCAGTATTAAAGGTATTTTCGCTGCAGGCGATTGTACTACAGTCCCTTATAAGCAAATTATTATTTCAGCCGGAGAAGGAGCAAAAGCCGCACTTAGCGCCTTTGATTACCTAATCCGCACAAGTACCAGAACCGCTGAATAGGTGTAATTTACTTTATATTCAGTGAGTTGTAGTCAAAAGGCACTCGGGGGCGAGTGCCTTTTTTTTGTGCATAATCTGTACAAAAAAGGCTCAAAAGTGCCTAAAAGTGTTCAAGTGTGGACAATTTGTGGATATGCAAAAGTTAAATTTGTATTGCTTTTCGTCCTCAAAATCATCCTAAAACGAACAACCTATTAAGCTAACTCTGTTCCTCCTTTTAATGGGTTGTATGTAATCGCATCTTGAAGAAAGTCCGGTGCAAAGTGTGCGTAGGTCAGGGGTTGCTGTAATGTTGAGTGCCCTAAGATCCTCTGCAAAGTAATAATACTACCGCCATTCATCATAAAATGGGTTGCGAAAAATTGTTAACTAGTTTTCTTGTCTGAGTGGGGTGAGCCTGAATTTTCGTGCCTAGTGTGCGCTAAAGCCGGTGCGATTTGGCCAGCTTCGGGATTCACCTCATCGAACATGAACCAATCTCGGTATTTTCTAAATCGGGGGTGCTTAAAGAATTTCATCGCAGACTCCAATGATATTTTAGCTTTTCCACTTTCATATCCATGATAGGTAACGATTTGAGTTTGTTACCCGCATCGGATGTGGTCGAGTTATTAGATTATGAGGTGCTATTCGCCGAGCGAAAAGCCGCGTTAATAGCTGCTATGCTAGTAGAGCAGCGGGAAACGATTGCACGTACATTGGACTTAGAATCTGAGCCGTTAACCAAGTTATTGCGGAACAAGTGATCCCCGAAAATGAGGGCGGTTGGTGGATGAGGGAAATTGGTTTGTTTGATAAATCGGGGTTATTGGTGGTCGTGGCGAATTGCCCTGAAACTTATAAACCATTATTGGCCGAGGGCTCAGGTCGCACGCAAACTATCCGTATGATTTAGTGCTGAGATTGAAAGTGACTTAAAAGGCGTTTGGGTGTTCCAGTCTACTTATGATGAGTTTACAAAAACCGAGAAATTAGGTTTCAAAGTTATACAAAACTTTAACCGATTCCCAGAATGGAAAGAACTTGGAGCGACTGAATTGAAAGAAAAAGAAGTTTACATAGCTAATAAATGTAAAGTTAAATTGATCAATCATGCAGATAAGATCATAACTCCATTATAAGATACATTAGATTTAGGGATTGCTTTAGAAAGTGAGAAATTACAATTAAGCGCCTGGAAAAGATATCGAGTAATATTAAATCGAGTAGAGATTTCAACTGCGTCGGATATTATTTGGCTAGTTTATCCGTCATATTTTAAGGATGCCTTATGAGTGAAGGCATCCCATTTTATTCTTATTTGGAATAATCATCGGGTAAATCATCAAACATGCGATGATTTCTATTAAAATCAATTATGATATTTTGGTTAGGGCAATCATTTTTAGACAACATATCACAATTACTTTCAATATTACTTTCTTCTATTCCGGTCCACTGAGAAAATAAAGACATAAAACTTAGCCCACTACGACGGCTGTTTATTATTTCTTTATGCTTAGAATTATAAGATGTGATGAAAAAAGGCACTTCATAGTTCTGCTTGTACTTATCACTATGTGCCAATTCATTTTTGTCATATGTTAAAGATAACGCATGATCAGAAAAATACATCATTGACCATTTTGATTTAGTTTTACTTAAGTCAGAATATATTTCTGATAACAATTTATCTGTATTTTTTATACTCTGGACATAACAAGAGAATTTTTTATTCTGATAAAAATGATCAAACTGCTCCTCTGTTCTGGTACAAAATGGCGTATGACTTCCCATAAGATGAACAACAATAAGTTTTTTAGGTACTTGGGACTTCAAAGCCAATTTAAATTCTGGTAACAATGCATCGTCTGGAGAGACTGATTTATCATCTGAACTTCTTCTTTTAATAAAAAAACTATTGTTTGCTCTTCGTCCAATAGCGGCAACTGAGCCGTCATATTCACCCACAAATCCTTGATTAGATAACCAGTAAGTATCAAAACCTGCTTTGTTAGCTAATGTCATGATGTTATTACCGATTTCAGGATATAAGGATAAGCTATGCGTTAAAGAAGGTTGTGTCGAACTCGCTGCAGAAGTGTAGTTAGTAAAAAAAGTCCCATTGATGGAGCTCATAAATGGTGTGTTCTGTATTTTAAAACCGTATTCTTGCATAAAATCTTTTCGGACACTTTCACCAATAACAATAACGTAAGTATCATATTGGTTATTAACGTCAGTGATTTTAAAAGTGTCATCACTTGTATATAATTCAACCTCATTGATTAAGGAATAAATAGAATAAATGAGCTCTGTAAAAAAACGAGTTTCTGGTGTTCCTGAATTAGCCGCTCTCTCATATTTACCACTTAAAGCATATTTTGAGGGAGTGAAGAAAAAAAACACCATTACGATACTTAGTATTGTCTTTTTATGATAATTCATCGAATTGGCTTTAATAAAGCTAACTAAAGTTCCAAAAGCGAGTATTAAGATAGAATAAATAAAATATTTATTATCTATATTTGATATAAATTCTCGTGATTCTTGTATGTCGGTATAATAAAAGGAAGCAACTGTATTATATGTAGGGGAGCCATAAATCAACCCGACAGGTAAATAAATAGCAGCTAAAATAGTGAAAAATAAAACAATAAAACGGTAGATGCTATTTTTCACATAAAGCAAACCAATGCTTATGAAAAATATATACAGCGGCTTGAATGGATAGCCCATTACCTTGTGTAATATAGAAAAGAGAAAAAATAATGCGATAAACTTCAGCATTATTTTGCTTAAAATTACATTTTGTATTTTCTGGATCATAACTAGCTTTTTAACAATTCACTCTTAATTTTTGCCGCGTAGATTAGCACAAATAGAGTAAACGAAACATAACAATAGGATTGAATTTTTGATATTATCAGAAAAATTTATCATTGATTGAGCTATGTCACTCATTATAAAGTTCTATATCATGGCTATGCTCATGGTTGTTTGTGTTATCGCCGGCTTTCGCACTGCCGAAATCCAATTCAGTGAAACGCCCGCGAGTTTGAATTTCACACGGAACGGATTCACCGGTTGGATCATCGTAGTAAGAGCCAGCAAAGCAGAATTGCTTACAGTCAATCGTCGCGCCCCAACTTTCTAATAATTCCGACATTAGGCCACCCATAGAGGCATCCATATCTAATGCGCCAGAATCAAAGCCCATCATGACAGCAATGGAGCCCACCATACCGGCACCCTGATAATCCTCCGTTTTTAATGACAGCTTTGGCGGGGTGACTTCTTCTACTTGTCCAAGGTAGGTTTGGCCATCAATGTATAGGTCAAACAAAAAGAGTTTTTTAGGCATACCCATAATTCAAATTCCTTAGCCCAGTTGGTCAAAAACAGCGAAATACTCGTCAGTGAATTCTTGCGTTAATGTCAGGTTTTCCAGTGGCGGTACGGGGGTGTACTTGTAGCGAATGTGCGCCTTACCATCGCGTAAATTTTCTTTAGGGTTATCCGATGGGTCATACCAGCACTGGAAGCCCAATAAACGGCCTTGCGTGACGAGTTGTGCGCCTTTGCGGTTGATACCATCCACAATATCTTTTACCAATGAGGGCGTGAGTGTTTTGTCGATTTTTCTATATGTACTAAATAAATTTATTTCACTGACCAATGTTTAAGTCTTCGTGTCGAGTATTCATCCCCTCTAGGAAATTGTCCATATAATACACTTAATGCTATGAATTATAATGAAAAATAATATTTCTTAGTTCTCTGTCACATAATTAAAATAAGTGAAATAAATGATCATGAAAATCGTTCATGTTTGAAATGAAATTAAGTCGCTTTCACTCAATCAACAGCTCTGGCATAAATTAGACAACGCAAACAAATTAACGTATTTACAACATAAAGATTGATGAATGGACAACTAAAACTTCTAGAAAATCAAGAAGTCAATTGAGTTTCCATCTTGGAATTTAGGGTGTGACGAGACGATGAACAAAAATTTTACATTTACGATTAAAAGTAGTCTTTTTGACGAAAATTATAATCCTTCTGAAAATACACGTATTACAACTAACTTTGCTAATTTAGCCAGAGGGAAAAATCGCCAAGAAAATTTGCGTAACACGCTTGTCATGATGAACAACCGTTTCAATACATTAGCTTACTGGGATAACCCTAAAAGTGACCGTTACTCTATCGAACTTGAAATTATTTCTGTTGAGATGAGTGTTGAAGGGAATAGTAATACCTTTCCTGTGATTGAAATATTGAAAACCAATATTGTTGATCACAAAACAGGCAAACGTACTGAGGGCATAGTTGGAAATAACTTTTCATCTTATGTGCGTGATTATGATTTTAGTGTTTTATTGTTAGACCACAATAAAGACCAAGCAAACTTTAGTATTCCAGAAAATTTTGGTGACTTACATGGGAATATCTTTAAATATTTTGTTAATTCTAGCGAATACAAAACCCATTTTAGTAAGGCGCCAGTCATTTGTTTAAGTGTCTCAAATAAAGATATTTATCATCGTACGGGTAATCAACACCCTGTACTAGGTATTGAATATCAGCAAAATGGGGCTTCATTAACGGATCAATATTTTAAAAAGATGGGATTACAGGTTCGTTATTTTATGCCTCAAAACAGTGTTGCACCGCTGGCATTTTATTTTACGGGAGATTTGCTGAGCGATTACAGCAATATTGAATTAATTAGCACGATTAGCACGATGGAAACATTCCAGAAAATTTATCGCCCGGAGATTTACAATGCGAACTCCGTTGCGGGACCATGCTATCAACCGAGTTTGACGAACCAAGATTATTCATTAACAAAAATTGTTTATGACCGCGAAGAACGTAGCCGATTGGCTATTGAGCAAGGGAAATATACGGAAGAACACTTTATTGAACCCTATAGGCATATTCTAGAGCAATGGTCTGCTAACTACGCGCTTTGATTAATTATAAATATTTAAGGTCAATTATTATGAAAACATTATTACCAACTTCTACCGCGGGTAGCTTACCAAAACCTTCTTGGCTTGCTGAACCTGAGACGCTTTGGTCTCCTTGGAAGTTGCAAAATGAAGAGCTCATTGAGGGAAAACAAGACGCACTGCGCTTATCCCTTGAAGATCAACTGCGTGCTGGAATTGATATTGTTAGTGACGGTGAGCAAACACGTCAGCACTTTGTGACGACATTTATTGAGCATCTCAGCGGTGTTGATTTTGCAAAGCGTGAAGTGGTTAAAATTCGCGATCGTTATGATGCAAGTGTGCCAACGGTGGTTGGCGCGGTTGAACGTCAAAAGCCTGTTTTTGTCGAAGATGCTAAATTTTTACGTAAGCTAACGAACCAGCCGATAAAATGGGCGCTTCCTGGACCAATGACGATGATTGATACCCTGTATGATAATCATTACAAAAGTCGTGAAAAATTGGCGTGGGAATTTGCTAAGATTTTGAACCAAGAGGCAAAAGAGCTTGAAGCGGCGGGCGTTGATATCATTCAGTTTGACGAGCCAGCTTTTAATGTATTCTTTGATGAAGTGAATGATTGGGGCGTAGCCGCGTTAGAAAGAGCCATTGAAGGGCTGAAATGCGAAACTGCGGTTCATATCTGTTATGGATACGGCATCAAAGCTAATACTGATTGGAAGAAGACGTTGGGCTCCGAGTGGCGACAATATGAAGAGGCTTTCCCAAAACTACAAACCTCGAATATCGATATTATCTCTTTGGAATGCCATAACTCCCATGTTCCAATGGATTTGATTGAGCTTATTCGCGGTAAAAAAGTGATGGTGGGGGCGATTGATGTAGCCAGTAATATTATCGAAACACCAGAAGAAGTCGCCAATACGCTACGTAAAGCACTGCAATTTGTGGATGCAGATAAACTTTATCCATCAACAAACTGTGGGATGGCGCCGTTATCTCGTCGTGTCGCAACCGGTAAACTCAATGCATTAAGTGCGGGTGCTGAGATTATCCGCAGAGAATTGTTGAATAAGTAATCTAAGTATAAATTAACGGATAAAAGGACCCAGAATTGATGAGGTGCCCTATAAAATTGGGACTTCATGATATCTGGGTTTTTTGTTGCATTGAGTTTCTTTTTTTGTTCTGACTTGAGGTATATTAGGCGTATTATTTCAAAATTACGATCTTCAATAGGAATATTGGCAATGGCTTTGATCCCTAAAAACTATGCGCGATTGGAAAGTGGCTATCGTGAAAAAGCACTTAAGATTTATCCATGGGTTTGTGGGCGCTGTACCCGCGAGTTTGTGTATTCAAATTTGCGTGAATTAACCGTTCACCATATCGACCATGATCATACTAATAACCCCGAAGATGGCAGCAATTGGGAACTATTATGCCTATTTTGCCATGATCATGAGCATTCGAAGTACACAGAGGCTGAGATGTATGGCACTAATGTTGTTGCAGGGGAAGATGCGCAAAATGATGTTGAAGCAGCAACCTATAACCCATTTGCTGATTTAAAATCAATGATGAATAAGAAAAAATAAGTATCATTGCAGACTCAGGCTGTTGTATTTAAAGGCACTCTATCGAGTGCTTTTTACGTATTTAAATCCATATTGGTTATTAATGAATATCCTCATGACTACGATATACGAGTGATAGTTCAGGGTGATTCCATAGGCTTGCGGGCGTCACTGTAGTGCGTTTCCATGGGATATGACCAATAAACCAAAGTTTCCAGAAATTTAATTTTGCACTCGGATTTTTAGTTAATAATTCTTCAAAGGTTTCAATTTCGCCAATTTGGATTGATAACGCAGATTGGTAAATATCAAAAACAAACTTAGAGCAAAACTGCCTAGGTGAATTGTAATTAAACCCGGTGTGGTAAAATTTGTTTAAGCGAGCAGGAACTTCAGCGACTAATGCTGATTTTTGTTCATGGGTTAGTGTATGAGCAAATCGACGTACACTGTAACGATTACCAGATGAACGGGAAATAAAGCGAGATAAGGTTGTGGTTGTTGAAAGCGGAACACGACTTTCTGCAATCAAATAGTCTTCGCCATTATGGCCGACAATCATGCCAACATGGTTACTCCAACATAAAGATGCTGAGGCTATTTGGCGAAATAATTCGCTCCCAATACTGGTAAAGACAACATCGCCAACTTCGTACTCATGTGGATAATTTATTTTTGTCATAAAAGTACCTCAATATAAACAATGCTATTAAGGTACAGTTATAAAGATTAGAAAAATTTCTAGCTATCGGATAAAAGCTGAAAATCATTTTTGTTTAACTAGGGTATATTTTACTCAATTGTTCGCTAAGTAGTTTTACGTTGCTAATTATCTCGTTTTCACCATGAGCAGCGTAGCCAAATAGAATCGCATTTTGGTGAGCACTCTGAATGCAGTAACGCGATAGCGGTTGTGCACCAAAGCCTAACAGACGGCATTGGTTAAGGATCAGGTTAATATCATAACCATCTTTAACCCAACAAACGGTATGAATGCCTGAGTCTGTCATTTGTACATCAAATATATGCGGGAGATAATGGTTGATGGCATTGATAAACGTATTTTGTCGGTCGTAACATATCTTTCGTATTTTTCTGACGTGGCGTGCATAGTGGCCTTCTTGGATAAACTGCGCTAAAGCTGCCTGCTCTAAATAACTACAGTGGCTATCACTATAATATTTCATCATGGTGAATGCCTCACTCAGAATTTCTGGCACAATTAAAAAACCTAAACGAAAACCGGGATACATCATTTTAGAGAATGTCCCTGCATAAATAACACGTTGATGATTATCTAAGCCTTGTAAGGCTTGAATAGGTTTTGATAGAAAACGAAATTCACTGTTATAGTCATCTTCAAAAACCCATGCATTATTTTGTTGTGCCCAATCCAATAATGCTAAACGTCTCGGTAAGCTGAGAGTGGTGCCGAGAGGAAACTGGTGAGAAGGCGTGGTGTAAATTAATTTTGCTGTTTCATGATGTTTTGCACCGTATACAATATCCATTCCTTCTCTGTCAGATGGAATAGCGGCAATCTCAGCACCTGCTGCGGTTAAAATAGCTCTCGCACTATCATAGCCAGGGTCATCTAACCATACTTTATCCCCTTGTTGTAATAAGACTTTTGCGGCTAAGTTAATAGCTTGCTGTGTTCCATTGACAATAATAATTTGTTGCTGTTTACAATGAACTCCGCGAGTAGAACGAACGTAATCGACTAATAAATTTTTAAGCGGGGTATACCCATCAGGGTGATTAAAATGCGTAATTGTATGTTTAGATTTACGCCAAACTCGGCCTAATAATCTACCCCATAATTCATGTGGAAATTGGTCTACACAGCCAATACCAATATTAAACATTGAGTTCTTATCGGTATTCGGCCGTGAGTTTTTCCATAAATTTGTTAAAGTAGAAACTCTTGGGTTCAGATTTAATGCAGGGTATCCAGATTGGTCACGCTGTTTAGTACTACTTATAGTGCCAACTAATTCATCAGGAATATGGGGTGACACATAAGTTCCTGAGCCTTTTTTAGAGTAAAGATACCCTTCATCAATTAATCGTTCAAACCCAGCAATAACTGAATTTCGCGAGATTGACATCATTTCTGCTAATGCTCTCGATGAGGGTAGTTTAACACCGGCAGCAATACGTCCATCTAAGATAGCGTTACGTATTGTGTGATAAACATTTTCCTTAATGTGTCCATCTTCAAGTAAAAGTAATGGGAACTGCGCATGTTGTTGGCGTCGCATAAAATGGTTCCTAAATAAATAACAAAAGTGTCTCTTATACAGGGCCAGATTGCTATGTACTATAACTCCATTATGTAATATGTCTACAAATGGAAGGGTTATTATGAGTAAAACAACATTATCAGTTACCGTAGAATTTGTTGCTCCAGAACATTATCCTGCATGGTTAGTGTACTGGCTGGAATATCAAAAATTTTATCGAGTAGATTTAAGCGAAGAAATTACCCTAAAAGCATGGGAGCGCTTTTTTGATGAAAATGAACCGATGTATTGTGCGGTTGCGCTTGAAGGTGGAAAAGTTGTTGGTTTTGTGAATTATTTATTTCACCGTTCAACATGGGCAGAAAATGATTTTTGTTACCTAGAAGATTTATATGTGACACCAGAAATGCGCGGGCGGCATGTAGGAAAACAATTAATTGAATTTGTACATGCACAAGCACAAGAAAAACAATGTGGCCGCTTATATTGGCATACACAGGAAACCAATTTACGAGGTCAAAAATTGTATAATTGGGTAGCAGAAAAACCAGGAGTAATTGAATATAGAATGCCTTTGTAATAAAACGCAGTAGCATATCCTATATTCAGTAACCTATCGATAGGCCCGTTGTTTAGTCACAACGGGTTTTTTGTTTTTATCAGAAAATAAGCAAAAATTAGGCAGTTAGATTGGCTAACTGACTTCTAACCTCCATCAATGCAAAACCGAGCAGATTTAACCCTTTCCATGTTAATGGGTTTTCAATATTTTCAGCATCTTCGGCAAGGCCTATTCCCCAAATTTTATCAACGGGGCTAGCTTCAACCAGAACACGTTCGTTTGTGGCAAGTAAAAACTGCTTAATTTCTTTATTTTGAGAAAATTTGGCCATATTCGCCGCAACAACAATGGTAAAACGGTTTTCATCCCATATATCTTGTTTAAACCCACGAACCTCACGGCCAAATGCTTTAGCTGCACCAGGATTTGGTGCATGAATAATTTTATCCAATGTTTCTAAATCACCAAATAAGCGTGCTTTTTCTGCCATCATAAAATGCTCTGCGCTAGCAAAACGGTGATTATTGATAACAAATGGGGAAGGGTACCACTGGCTGAAACAGCTTTTTGTAATTTGGCTTTGCTTGGTTTGGTGGCCCCAGAAGAAAATATATTTAAATTTTTTCCCTGAGCGGTATTGTTTACAGAGGCTTTTGATATCCATAACTTAAGTTTTATTAAGGAATAATATTCTTAGCTTATCGATAATAAAAAGATTTGGATATCAGAAAAACCTGCTTAGCCTACTAAGCAGGTAATAAAATTAAAGTACTTTACTTAAAAACTCCGCAGTTCGTGGGTTTTTAGGTGCAGTAAAGAGTTGTTCTGGTGTGCCTTCTTCTTGAATTATGCCTTGGTCAATAAACATAACGCGGTCAGCAACTTCACGTGCAAATCCCATTTCATGGGTGACGATAACCATCGTCATACCTTCATTCGCTAGGGTTTTCATCACAGAAAGTACCTCCCCAACTAATTCAGGGTCAAGCGCAGACGTCGGTTCATCAAATAACAAAATGGACGGTTGCATTGCTAAGGCCCGGGCAATAGCAACACGTTGCTGCTGCCCACCGGATAAACTGGCAGACCATGCATCAATTTTATCTAACAGCCCTACTTTGGTTAGGAGCTGTTCAGCTTGTTTAAGTGCCAGTTCCTTTTTTATTCCTTTTACTAAGGTTGGTGCCATCATTAAATTTTCTAACACGGTCATATGGGGGAATAAGTTAAAACGCTGAAACACCATCCCCACATTTTCTCTCATTTTATTTAAATCGGTTTTAGGGTCATGAACGTTAAAACCGTTAACTTGTATTTCACCGCCATCTGGGCGTTCTAGTGCGTTTAAACACCGTAAGAAGGTACTTTTGCCTGAGCCAGAAGGGCCTATGACACAAATCACTTCTTGAGGTTTAACTTCACAAGAAATACCTCTAAGTACATGAGCATCGCCAAATTTCTTTTGTAAATTATTAACGTAAATCACTTCTGCCCAACCTTCTTTCCATATATTGCACCAGCTGAGCAAGTATAAATGTCAGCATCCAATAAATCACAGATATCGTTAAGTAGGGTTCCCAATAAGTTGCATAAGCACCGGATACCGTTCTCGCTGCATAGGCGAGATCAGCTAAGCCAATTGCGGAAGCAAGGGAGGAATCCTTAACAATCGCGATGGCATTATTTCCAAGCGGGGGAAGGATACGACGAAAAGCTTGTGGAAGGATCACTTTACGCATTGTTTTTGCCCAACTCATACCAAGCGCACGCGAGGCTTCCATCTGCCCTTTGTCAATAGATTGAATGCCCGCACGAAAAATTTCAGAAACATAAGCCCCTGAGTTTAAAGTGATTGCAATGACACAAGATAAAAATGCACCGTAATCGGACCGGAGCATTTTAGCCGTATCAACAGACATTATCCCTGAGGTAACAAATAAGCCATCACGCGGGTTAATAAATAGTGGAACTAAGGCAAAGTGAACAACCATTATTTGAACAAATAGCGGAGTACCACGAAAAGCACTGACATAGAAGCGAACAGGCCACTGCACAAAATAATGTAAAATCGGGTTCCAAATTCCTTGCTCAGCTTTGGCAGTTCTTCCTAAGCCGAGAGTTAACCCCCATAATGAGCCTAAAATAACGCAAATGATGGTTGCTTTTATCGTCATCATTGCGCCTTCAGCAAATAATGGAGCATATTCTTCAATTATTTCCCAACGAAACGCAGACATCTTAATTTTCACCCTGATTTAGAACGTGAAAAAGCCATCTAAGGATGGCCTTAAGTTAGATTTAATTATTGTTTTGGTAATTGAGGAACGTTTTCATCAAACCATTTTTGATAAATTTTATTGTAAGTACCGTCTGCAATAATTTTTTCTAAGCCATTATTTATTTTTTGCTGTAATTCGCTATTTCCTTTTGCGACAGCAATACCAAAATATTGTTTTTCGAAGTGGTTATCGTAGATCAGTTTAAATTTTTTCTCTGGGTGCGTTTTTATGTAATATTTAATCACACCAACATCACCAACAGCTGCATCAATACCATCTTCAAATAGCTCTTGTAATAAAAGCGGAGTATTGTCGAAACGTTTAATTGATGTACTGTTTTTTCCGATTACGTCAGAAACAACAATGTCACCTGTGCTGGAGTTGACGACACCCACATTCAGGTCTTTTAAGCTATTTAAATCTTTTACATCAGATGTTTCGCTGATAACGATCGCTTGCTCAGCAGGGAAATAGGGATTAGAAAAATCAACCATATTTTTGCGTTTATCGGTAATTGTAATCCCCGAAATTAAAATATCCCTATCACCTGACGATAAAGTCGCAAAAATCCCTTCCCAAGGAGTATTGACAAGTTTAACGTCAAAACCTTCTGCTTCCGCGATTGCTTTAATGATATCAATATCAAAGCCTTCGAGCTGTTTTTGGCTATTTTCATATTCGAATGGACGGTAAGTCCCACCAGCACCAACTGTATAGCTTTCTTTTGCGTAAACATTCCCGGCGAAGGCTGCCAATGACATACAGCCAGCAAAAACTAATTTTTTAAACATACCAACCTCTTTAATTATGCATTTATAGTGAATAAAAATACATAATATTGTTGTGGTAAGCAAATGATTTTTATATGCCTAAGTGAGATAATTTTAGGGTTCAGTTTTTGTGTGGAAAAATATTTATTTAAATATAAACGAGAAATAATCGATTAAATCTTGGTTGATGGAACAATAAATTAGAGAAAAGGCCAAATATTGAAATAGAGCTTTTTTTACCTATCCGTCACAAAAACTTAACGATAGACTGATTAATATACTTAATTAATACTTCGATAAAACAGATTACGTGCTCATGGATAAGATTTTATTAGTTTTATGGCCATTATTTGCTCTGATTGCAATGGGATTTGTATTACGCCGTTCGACAATAGTTGCCACTGATTTTTGGCCGAGTGCTGAAAAGTTAAACTATTACATTTTATTCCCTGCATTATTAATCAACAGTTTAGCAATAGCACCATTGGATAACCCTAAATTACCCTATTTAGCGAGCGCCATTCTATGTGTTTTAGCGATTAGTTCTGCGTTAGTTCTTGGTTGCAAATATTTATTCAAAATTCCTATCCCACGATTTGGGGCTCATATCCAAGGAATTACGCGTTTTAATACTTATTTAGGGCTGGCCATTGTTGCAGATTTATTTGGTAAAGAAGGCATTGCTATTGCTGCAGTCATTATGGCTGTTTTAGTGCCAAGCTGTAATGTCATAGCTGTACTTTCATTATCTTCTGGGCAAAAAGTCTCCGTTAAGCAAATTTTATTGCCGATCATAAAAAATCCATTAATTATTTCTTGTGTTGTGGGAGTGTTATTAAATATATCGCCTGTGGGGTTACCGTTTGGATCTGATCAATTTTTAAAATTACTCGCAGCCGCTAGTTTACCACTAGGCCTAATCTGTATTGGGGCCGCATTACAAACCTCAACGTTGAGAAGTGAATTTAAACCCATCATGACATCGACACTGTTACGCTTACTTCTTATGCCTATTTTAGCGGTAACAGTAGCGAGTTTATTTTCATTGCCAAATCTTGAAACAACCCTATTAGTGCTATTTTTTGCTATTCCCACTGCACCAACCGCTTATATTTTAACGCGCCAGTTAAATGGAGATAGTCAGTTAATGGCAGGTATAATAACCTTACAAACCGTGGTTGCTGTGTTCACATTACCCATTGTTTTATCCTTTGTAGTACATTAATTGTGAATATATTAATTGTGGGATAAGCACATTAGTCTCGATATATTTTGCAACTATCACACTGATACTCTATGTTATCGGAGATGATTTTATCTGATGATAAGGAGTTGTGTGTGTCTTTGGAAAAATGCCAGAAATATGAAAACTTATCTATTGAAGATGTTTTGGATAAACTTTCGTTGTTATATAGCAATGCGATAGACTCATTAAGGGACGCTATCGCTATTTATGTAAAAGAAGGCCGCATACCAGATATTACAGAAAGGGAAAATGGGTTATTCGCTTACCCCGAGCTATGTGTAACATGGGAAGGAAAAATCGATCATTGTGAAAAAACACGTGCTTATGCTCGCTTTGTTAAACGAGGCGATTACACCATTACGGTGACGCAGCCAGATTTATTCCGTGCCTATTTAGTTGAACAGCTGTCTATTTTGCAACAGGATTATGATGTTACTTTTGCTGTTCGCCCTTCAAAAATTGAAATTCCTTATCCTTTTGTCATTGATGGGTCAGACTTAGTGTTGGATAGGAGTATGAGCAGTAATTTAGCTGCATATTTTCCTATAACCGATTTATCTCACATTAGTGATGATATTACCGATGGTTTGTATTCTGCTACAGATGAAATGCCACTGTCCCATTTTGATGCATTACGTGTGGATTTTTCATTAGCACGTTTGAAACATTATACCGGAACCCCACCTGAGCATGTTCAACCGTATATTTTGTTCACCAATTATAACCGTTATGTTGATGAGTTCGTAAATTGGGCATGTGAACAGGTACGAGATCCTGAAAGTCGTTATATTGCATTATCTTGTGTAGGGCATAATTATTTAACCGCTGAAAATGCAGACCCGCAAATTGCCACTTCTGATTTAACATGGAAAAAATTTCAAATGCCTGCATATCATCTAATCGCTAGGGATGGTGCAGGGATTACTATAGTGAATATCGGTGTTGGGCCTTCAAATGCAAAGAATATTTGCGACCATTTAGCGGTTTTACGACCACATGCTTGGTTGATGATAGGCCATTGTGGTGGATTAAGAGAAAGCCAAAAAATTGGTGATTATGTTTTGGCACATGCTTATTTGCGTGATGACCATATTCTTGATGATGTATTACCGCCAGATATTCCTATTCCAAGTATTGCAGAAGTCCAACGCGCGCTGTATGACGCAACGAAACAAGTTAGTAATATGCCTGGGGAGTTGGTAAAGCAACGGCTACGAACAGGAACCGTTGTTACAACAGATGATAGAAACTGGGAATTACGCTTTTTTGCAACGGCTCGCCGCTTTAGTTTAAGTCGCGCTGTTGCAGTGGATATGGAAAGTGCCACAATCGCAGCACAAGGTTATCGTTTCAGGGTTCCCTACGGTACGCTTTTATGTGTTTCGGATAAACCTTTGCATGGTGAGATTAAATTACCGGGCCAAGCAAACAGTTTCTATGAAGGTGCAATTTCTGAACACTTACAAATAGGTATTCGTGCTATTGATTTATTGAGGCAAGAAGGGGATAAATTACATTCAAGGAAATTAAGAACGTTTGATGAACCCCCATTTAGATAGCAAGGAGATGCAATCAATGGCTGTAATACCTGAGCTTGAGACAGACAGATTAATATTAAATAAACACCAAGTGAGTGATTTTCCTGCACTTGCGAAGTTATGGGCGACCGAGTCGATGGTTCGCTACATTGGCGGTATGCCATCTAGCGAGCGCGAGTCATGGATGAGAATGTTAGCTTATGGTGGCTTATGGCCATTATTAGGTTTTGGTTATTGGGCTGTCCGCGAAAAGGTGAGTGGCCAATATATTGGTGATTTGGGGTTTGCAGATTTTCATCGTATGGTCGAGCCGCAAGTTAAAGGCATTCCGGAAGCGGGCTGGGTCATTGCACCTGAATATCAAGGAAAAGGTTATGCAACAGAAGCGATGCAGGCTGCATTGTCTTGGCTAATAAAAGAAAATAAGTTTCGGCAATCTATTTGTTTTATTGAGCCGAGGAATTTAGCATCTTTACGCGTGGCTGAAAAATTGGGTTACGTAGTTGACCGTGAGATATTTATGAATGGCACGATCACGGTACTATTACGGCAACAATTAGCTTGAGTTGTGAATGTTAGAGCGGGTTATTATCTCATGCATGATGAACTAGATATTTCTCAAGTTAGCCAATTATCAGGTTTAGCGGCATCAACCTTACGTTATTATGAAGAAAGAGGTTTGATTAAACCGATAGGCCGCAAGGGGTTAAAACGGGTTTATCATGGGAAAGATGTTATGACCCGCTTATCTTTAATTGCATTAGGGCAGGAAGCTAAATTTTCACTCGACGAAATTGCTACCATGCTCAATCATAAGGATGGCCCTAATATTGAACGTGCGAGCTTACTCGAAAAAGCCGAGGAGATTGAGCAAACCATACAGGGGTTATCTGCATTAAAAAAAGGTATTTTACACATTGCGAATTGCCCTGAAAAAAATCACTTTTTATGCCCTAATTTTCAAAAAATCATGGAAAATAGTTTAAAATTAAATCAATTGAAGAAAAATCAACGCTAAATAACTATCCCACTTTTGGTAATAATCAATTCTATTTTCAGGCATGGAATGGGATTGATTCTCTGGTTACACTCCTAAGATTGCAGTTACCATTTTAGGAACGATATGACTAACCATTTTCTTGCATTTGAGAAACCCATTGTTGAACTTAATGATAAAATTGAGGCGCTTATTGCCTTCAAACAGAAAGGGCACCCTTCAGAAATTAAATTAGATGAAGAAATCCAGCTCTTGAAAAAAAAGAGTCATTCGCTGACGAAAACGATATTTGCATCTCTTGGGGCATGGGAAATTGTTCAATTAGCTAGGCATCCATTAAGGCCTTATCCTCTTGATTATATTTCATTAATATTTACTGAATTTCAAGAATTAGCCGGTGACCGTGCTTTTGCTGATGATAAGGCGCTGGTGGGGGGGCTTGCTCGTTTGGATGGTAGGCCGGTTATGGTGCTGGGGCAACAAAAAGGGCGTACAACAAAAGAGAAAGTTATGCGTAATTTTGGTATGCCGTCGCCAGAAGGCTACCGCAAAGCACTCCGTTTGATGAAAATGGCGGAACGTTTCCACTTACCTGTATTGGTATTTATTGATTCTGCGGGAGCTTATCCTGGCGTTGGCGCTGAAGAGCGCGGACAAGCAGAAGCCATTGCTCGTAATATTATGGAAATGTCGCGCTTAAAAACGCCCATTATTTGTGTCATTACAGGTGAAGGTTGTTCTGGTGGTGCGTTAGGCATTGGTGTGGGGGATCGTATTAATATGTTGGAATACAGTACTTATGCAGCGATATCTCCGGAAGGTTGTGCTTCTATTTTATGGAAAGACTCTCAAAAGGCACAAATTGCAGCAGAAGTGATGGGAATGACTGCTCCACGGTTAAAAGAACTAGGCATTATCGATACCATTATTTCAGAGCCTTTGGGTGGAGCTCACCGTGACTATCAGTTAGCTGCAGAACAATTAAAACAACAATTACTCACTGATTTAAATGAGTTAATTCAATTAGACATGGAAGTATTGCTGGCAGAGCGGTATCAAAAAATAATGGATTTTGGATACTGCTAATGCTATTAGTTCAGATTAATAGAGAGTGAACTGTAGGGATTAGAAATGGCTGTTGACCTGAATTTATTGAAAGTATTTATTGCCGTTGCGACACAAGGAAATTTTGTCAATGCGGCAAAATTACTTTCAATGCCAACATCGAATGTGAGCCGTTATATTAAACAGTTGGAACAACAACTTAACAGCCAGTTAATTGAACGTACAACCCGGCAAATGCGGCTAACTGAAACAGGAAATATTTTATTTGAGCAAAGCCAAAGGTTAGTTAGTGAATTAGAGCAGGTTGTGGTGCAAATTTGTCATCCACAACAACTTACTGGAACGTTACGGCTAACTATCCCCAGTGAATTTGGTAGTCTATTATTCGCGGATTTATTAGCGAAGTTTGCATTATTACACCCACAATTAAATATTCACTGTGATACACAATTAATGCCTCAAGATGTTATTAGTGATGATATTGATTTATTACTCACATTTCATCGCGGTCACCTTGAGGACAGTAGCTATCACTCACGTTTAATCAAATCATGGCAAAGTGTTGTAGTTGCCGCTCCCCAATTAATTGAACAAGTAGGAAAACCATGTTTATTTAAGGACTTAGCTAATATGCCGTGTATTTCAAGCTTGAGTGCATTGCAGGGGCAACCATGGATATTTATTGATTCAGAGGGTTTACAGCAAAAAGTGATAATTAACAGTAATTATCGAGTAAATAGTGGCATTCTAGCTCACGCTGCCGCAATGAACGGCGTTGGTTATGCCATTCTGGCATTAGAAGCGTGTGCCGAACAGATTACACAGAATAAATTAGTGCAAATAGAATTCGATGGAGTATCACCAGCCCCAATAGAGCTGCGCGCGGTTTATGCGAGCCGTAGTGCATTATCACCGAAGATAGACACTTTTTTACAGTATTTGTTAGCAAATATTTAACTATGCTAAGCGTGGGTCAACACTAAAATCCAGCGGTTTAACAGTATGTATGGCTTTTTGAAATTGCGGGTGCAACGGGTTAATAATTGCATTGTATTCGTAGGGAATAATACAAGAGGGAATTAATAATACTAAGCTATCTTGGTTATTTAGCCATGTAGTACCAATATCCATGGTAGAAGTTGGCGCTGGGTCTTGCTGCCAATCTGTTGGAAGGTGGTCTAACGACAATTTCATCACGTACCTATCATTGATATCGATGGATAGCAAACTGAACTGGTTTAATAGTAAGTCTTGATTGATGTGAACGAGTATTTCAAGGGTGGCTAATGAAATACTGGTTGAAGTATAAACAGCGGGAGTTCCTTTATGATTCCAACGCCCACCGTAGAGCATGGCTCCTTGACCAGACCATGCATCGTGAATAAAACCGGATTTAACCAATCGATACAAAATCATGAAAACACACCATGCTCAATGCGGCCAATCAAATCAATCACCTCAATGGCTCCACTTTCTGTCGCAATAAGCTCAATAGGGCGTAAATGGCCTAACCCTTTAACGGGGTGATTAAGCCAATCACCTGCTGCATGTTTATCTCCATTAAATAAACGCACTGCCGCATCGAATACGCGTACTAGACGAGCAATTCGTTCGCTTTCATCAGCATTGAGGGGTTGGCCTGCATTTTTGCGACGAGCAATATTGCGTTCATTAATGCCGGATATCCGTAATAATTCAGTTTTACTCATCCCTGACCATTCTTGGATATTGTCTAAAACAGAGACAGACAGCCCTTGGCGTAAGAAGTGGGTCAATTCAATACCACGTTCGGCAGGTAACCCTACATGGCGCCATAGTGGTTTAAAAGATGAAGCAGTCGGTTGAAGTGGGGTTGTGGGGATATAGTTTCTCATTTGAACCTCCTGACATTTGTCATTTTCATTATAGACAAATGTCAGAAAAATGCAAAATTAATGAACAAAAAACAAACAGAGGAAATAGTTATTTATCACCACGTAGACGAATTGTCAGGCCTTTTAGGAAGTAACGCAATAATTGGTCCCCACATTCGCGATAGTTTTTATGTCCTGGTTTACGAAAAACAGCGTTAAGCTCAGGTTTGGATACACGAAAATCAACAAGCTGATAGATTTCAATCATATCTGTATCTTTTAATTCAAAAGCTACGCGTAATTTTTTGAGCATAATATTGTTATTAAGGCGGCTATCAACGTCAGGTGCGGGATGATTTTCATCTTTACCGCGGCGGTGATAGATTAAACCATTCAGAAAATGCCCCATTACATTGTCATTGCACTCAACATATTCAGGCTCATTATCTTTTTTTAACCAAGTCACCATTTCTTCTTTTGTAACAGCCAAATCTGCGAGTTTTACGATTTTAACCATTTGGGCATCGCTTAGATCCAACATATAGCGAACACTACGTAAAACATAATTATTAAGCATGGTATTGTATTATCCATTATCTATAAAAGTTAATTGGCTATTTATTGAGTAAGTAAGGCCAATAAAGTATTCACTATGACAATCAATGACAGGGTGAAATTGAAAAGGAATGTATTTTGAGAGGGGCATATTATGAGGGATTAACCAAGATAAAGCAAAGCGTTGAACGATGCTTTATCTTGAATATTAAGTTAACCGATAAAATAAATAAGGGAATAGAAAAATACTAAAGTAAGACCGACAGTTAACAGCATATTTTTCAATACTGAGGCAACAATGACACAGAATAACGCCCCCCATAAATAAGGATTATCTGGGAAGGAGCGTAGATCATGGTTTTCTAATAGGATAACAGGGGCACAAATTGCGGTTAGCAAGCAAGGCGCTGAGTACCCTAGTGCTTGACGAACCACGAGGGGCAGACGTATTGGTAACTGTGGTATTAGGAAAATATAACGTAGAGTAAAAACAACTGCTGTTAAGGTAATAATTAAAAGCCAAATCATTTTTCCTCCTTCAATAAACGTGAAACGGCCACCGATACAAACATCCCACCCACACCAGCGATAACAATAGCACTACTAAAGGAGTACATTGAAAGTACGATGGCGACAACGAGTGAAAAAATAACACCACAAAGCGTACTTATTTTTCTTGTTAGTGGAACGACGATTGCAAGCAAAGTTGCAACCACAGAAAAATCGAGATGTAAGCGGCTCAAATCGCCCACAATATTGGCCATCGCAATCCCACAAAGGCTGGCGATTAACCAAACGATATAAAAACTAAACCCAGCACCAAAGAGATAGGGAAAACTTAAACTTTGGCGTTTAGCTGCGCTAATCGCAAATAATTCATCTGTTAATAAAAAGCCGATACTAAGGCGCTGGGGCGTTGTAAAGTCTTTAACTTGAGGGCGTAATGTCAGCCCATAAAGTAAGTGCTGAGAAGTGATAAAAAAAACAGAGATAACAATCGTGATATAGCCCGCACCTGAATTTAGCAATCCAAGGGTGACTAACTGTGCTGCGCCTGCAAATACCATTGCAGACATCGCCACACTTTGCCAGAAATCGAGACCTGTTTCGACCGCCATTGAACCTGCTAATACCCCCCATGGAATAACAGCAAGATTAAGAGGAGCGGTATGAACAGCTCCTGTCATCATCGCTTTTTGCCATTGGTTACTTTGTTGTGATGCCATTTAAACTAACCTTGTTGTAATTATGAACACTTTTATAATTTGATTGATTTTAAAGATATTAAATATTAGTAGATAGAATAAAATTGCTCTTTTCACCGATCCGATGCCGAATAAAATTCCCAGGGGTAACTCCAAGGGCCTGTTTAAAATGCCGAGTGAAATGACTTTGGTCGGAAAAACCGCATTGGTTTGAGACTTCTGCAGGCGTATTTCCTGCTAATAACAGTTTTTTTGCCTTGTGTAAGCGGGCTTGTACTAAGAATGCGTGTGGTGTAATTCCTGTATGCAATTTAAACTGTCGTAGAAAGTGCCATTGGCTAAAACCTGATATTTCGGCTAATTGGCTTAATGAATGTTCTTGTTCGCAGGTGTTGATGAGCAAGTCACAAATTTGTTCTATGCGTTGCTTTGCGGGTGTTATTTCTGTTAATTCAATTTTAGTGCGGTTGTAACGTAAGGTTAGCCAACTTAAAGAGGATAACAACAAGGTTTCCTTGAAAAGGGTATTACCTGATTGAGGTAATAGATTAAACAATAAGCGGAGTTGGGCGCTAAGCCCTGCATCCTGTATCACTGCAATAGGAAACCAGGGTACCAGCCCTTGGTGCTCTGTTGTTAAACCGAGTGTGAGTTGGGTAAAAAGTTCTGGAGTAGGGTAAATAGCCTGATAAGACCAGCCATTTTCCATTGCTGATGAGCCAGTGTGAATTTCATCGGCATTAACTAAAATTATATCCCCTTTAGGCGCGTAGTGGTTTTCGCCAGTACGGAAAAATTGTTGTGCGCCTTCTTCGATAACACCAATGCAAAACCCTTCATGACTATGGCGAGAAAATTTTTGTTGATGATAACGGGCTTTGATCATTTCAAGGCCGTTGAGTTCCTCTAGATGAAAATAGTTAGCGCTTTCCATGGAATTCCTAAAATAATAATGATTAATAACTCAATATTTTTTAATAAAATGTTAAAAGAAAATAATCTTAGCTTGCTATTAAATGAGGTGTTTTAATTTTATACAGTTTTTATCCAACGTTACTTTTAAATAGCACCGACATTTATGTTATAACGTGAAACCTCACTCAAATCACTATTACTATTCCATTTGTTTTTGTGGTGTTAAATTCTTTTTTATTAATAAATACTGGCATTAATCACTGTCTTGCTAGGTGTTTGTAGTCCGCTTCTGATTAAGTTGGTTTGCGTGGTTTATTGTTCTTGTTAGGTGTTTTACCTCATTGCTATAAAACCAGATTACTTTAATTTATTGAAATTATATTTTATATTTGCATTATTCATTAGTGATATCTTTTATGGAGTGAATAAAGTCTGTATCATAATAAATATAAAGAAATGATGTGAATTTTTTGTTATAACTTTTATTGAGTTAGCGGGTTTCCTATGCTTGAAAATCTCGGTATTACAAACTTATGGACTTATCTTATCGGTGTTATTTTTATTACATTGGTACCAGGCCCTAATTCTTTATTTGTTTTAACTAGCAGTGCGAAATATGGTGTGAAAAATGGTTATAAAGCAGCATTAGGTGTCTTTACAGGAGATGCTATGCTCATTTTTCTATCATTTTTAGGGGTTGCGTCTTTAGTAAAAACATCGCCTATCTTTTTTAGTGTTATAAAATACGCAGGGGCGGCATATTTATTTTATTTAGGGATTAAAACCTTATATAGCGTGTTACATAAGAAAGAAAATACAGGTGATGTTGATTCAATTATTTTAGAAACCAAGGGTACCTATAAAAAAGCCGTTTTTTTAAGTTTACTAAACCCTAAAATGATCATTTTTTATGTTTCATTTTTTATCCAATTCATTGATCCAGCTTACCCAAGCGCGGGGGTGCCATTTTTTATTCTTGGCGCCATTTTAGAAGCCTGTAGCATGATTTATTTATCACTATTGATTTTTGGCGCGGTTGCCGTAACGAATATGGTTAAACATAATAAAAAGCTATCTAAATTATCTAATAGTTGTATTGGCGCTGTATTCTTGATGTTTGGAGCAAAACTTGCACTAACCGCATAATAGTTTTATCAGAAATAGCCGGCCATGCGCTGGCTATTTTTTTATCACTGTTACCCACTCACTAGCTTCCGTTTAGTGTCTTCTAGTGTCTTCCTTGCCCGTTTGACGGTATAGTGTTTGCATGCCTGGCGTGTATATCTAGTTAGCATCTCAGTCATTAAAGCTATTGTTGCAGTCAATGAAAATACGCAAGTGACATTAGCAGAGTTAATGCCTTATGACTGGAAGGCCGCGAGGTGTTAAGCTCGAAAATAAAAATACAACGTAGAAATAGTAAAATGGAAAAAAGGGCAATGATAGGATGAACGAGGAAGTTAAACATTTTACGGCAACAGCAATGATCCGTAATGAGCATGGTGAATTTTTATTACACGAACATCTAAAGCTTGGTTTTTGGTTACCTCCGGGGGGCCACATCGAAGTGAATGAAGAGCCACAGCATGCTGTTTTTCGAGAAGTTCTTGAGGAAACTGGGTTAGAGTGCCAAGTAGTCAGTTGTGGTTTCCCGTTTGCATCACAAATCCATGATTCATCCCATACACAAGTACTGCCGTTGCCTATCGCTATCTTGAAAGAGTTTATTGTCGATAAAAAGAAAGGTAACCATTGGCATATTGATATGATTTATTTATGTGAGTTATTGCCTTCATCACAACCGCCTTTTGCACCATTTGAATGGGTGCCATTTGAGGCGCTCGCCAAACTCAATATTCCAGCCGACGTGATTGAGTTGGCGAAAGTGGTCAATGAATATTATCGGTTGCAGGGTAAATAGTTGTCATGAATGTGAACATAGGTAGGAATGTAAGTACAAGATACAAGATTAATTTATATTAAAGAATAATAAAGATAGTCCCAATAGAATGAGTAGTGCACCAATTGTTCTATCCATAATAAATTGGTAGTTAAGAATTTTGTTTCGTACTACGGGTGTCGCAAAGAAAATAGCAATTAGACTAAACCAAAGCCAATGAGCGAAAGAAATAAATAGGCCATAACTTAAATTTAACCAAATTGAGTTCTGTGTACTGATAACTTGGCTGTACACAGAAACTACAAAAAACATGGTTTTTGGGTTTAAAGCATTCGTCAAAAAACCATTTTTAAAAGCGTTTAAGGCAGATAATGGCCTTGATACTGCATTATTTGAGGATATTTTTACTTTATTTGTTAATGATTTAAATCCGATATACACCAAGTAAATTACACCAATAAGTTTAACTATTAAGAATAATGTTGGTGAATTCATGATGACCAGCGTGATACCAAAAACGGTATAGAACACATGAACCTGTACCCCAATAGCGATACCTAGCGCACACAATAAGCCTGTTTTAATGCCATAGGTATAACTATTGCGAGTTACCATAGCGAAGTCAGGCCCTGGACTAATTACGGCTAAAATGGTGATGGTCGCAACTGCAATAACTTCATTCATATTAATTTCCTGAAAGGTAATAGAAACAGACTAAAAATGTATTTACTTTGAAATAATTTGTTTATTTATTGTTTTTATTATCAATGGATTGAATAAAACTAAAAAGCGATTTATCCTGACGCAAATCTGTCAGTTTTTGTTACCTATATATATGAAACTACCACCGTTAACATCATTACGTTTTTTTGATACTGCTGCGAAAGCAGGCAGTTTTGTGAAGGCAGCAAAAGAGCTAAATGTGACTCATAGTGCGATTAGCCGACAAATTCGTTTATTAGAAGAATATCTTGGTGTTGAGTTATTCGAACGAAGGAACCGAGCTGTTTTTTTAACGGCTAACGGGCAAATATTGTTACAAACAACTAGTTCGATATTTGAACAGCTTAAAGACGGTGTTGAAAAGATAAAAAGTAGCACGTTTCCTGATATTGTTAGCTTGTCTTGTGAACCAACAATTGCAATGAAGTGGTTAATTCCTCGACTTACGCATTTTTATCAACAATATCCTCATATTACGGTACATCTAGTTGCCGCAGGTGGTGTTATTGATTTTACAAAAGCGAACGTTGATTTAGCATTGAGGCGTAATGATTTTAAATGGAATGACAATCTTTTTGCAGTAAAAGTTTGTTCAGAACGCATGGGAGTTGTGGTTCGGCCTGGACTTGATCTTAAGAAAAACTTTGCTCATATACCACAACTGTCGACGACATCTAGACCCAATGCATGGACAACTTGGCAGAATATAAAAAAAGTTACTCTTCCAAATAGTAAAACAATTACATATGAGCACTTTTACTTGTGCATTCAAGCTGCATTGGCGGGGCAAGGAGCAGCGCTTGCATCATTTTTGATGGTTGCGGATGAAGTACAATCAAAGCAATTAGCCGCACCATATGGTTTCATTGAAGATAGTTCTGCGTATTATTTATTGTCATCGAAACCTATTGAAAAGGGCAGTGCAGCAGCTATTTTTACCCAGTGGCTAATAGAGCAGGTGAATATCAGTATTGAAACCCTGATTGACGGAAGATAATTACCTATCAAAAAAAGAAGGTTTGATTATAAAGCCAGCGAACCCTAATGAAAAATAAATAATTTATGTCATAACCATTTCTTTGCGTGCTATATTTCTCTGCTAGGTTTGGTGTTTTATGTCGGAGCAAATAATGAGCAAGATACGAGTAGGTGTTATTTTTGGTGGTCGATCAACAGAACATGAAGTTTCGCTACAGTCCGCTAAAAATATTATCAATGGATTAGACCGCAATAAATTTGATGTGTGCCTTTTGGGAATTAATAAAGAAGGGCAATGGCATGAATATAACGAATCTGATTATTTATTGCATGGTGATGACCCGTCTCGTATTGCCTTGAATACACCAAAACGTAGCATTGCACTTGTTCCGGGAAAAACGCGAGAACAATTTATTTCCCTTGAAGATACGAAGCCATTGCCGCAAATTGATGTCATTTTCCCTATTGTTCACGGTAACTTAGGTGAAGACGGTTCACTGCAAGGCTTATTGCGTATGGCGAATTTACCGTTTGTCGGGCCGGGGGTTTTAGGTTCGTCGGCCTGTATGGATAAAGACGTTACCAAAAGATTACTTAGAGACGCAGGCTTAAATATCGCCCCGTTTATTACGGTGTTTAAAAATGAACGCGCAACAACGAAATATGAAGCCACTGTGGCACAATTAGGTTTACCGTTATTTATTAAGCCGGCAAATCAAGGTTCATCTGTTGGGATCAGCAAAGTCAGCACTGAATCAGAATTTGACTCGGCACTGGATTTTGCCTTTTTATTTGATACGAAAGTCCTTATTGAAAGCGCAGTAAAAGGGCGTGAAATTGAGTGCGCAGTATTAGGTAATGAAGCGCCTCTTGCCAGCCCTTGTGGTGAAATCGTGTTGCACGATAGTTTTTATGCATACCATACCAAATATATTGATGAGAATGGCGCATCGGTCGTTGCTCCTGCACAATTAGATGAAGCGGTGAGTGATAAAATTCGTGAGATTGCTTTATCAGCATATCGTGCATTAAATTGCTATGGAATGTCCCGTGTGGATGTTTTCTTAACAGAAAATAATGACGTTGTTATCAATGAAATCAACACATTGCCTGGTTTTACGAATATCAGTATGTACCCTAAACTATGGCAGCAAGGCGGTATGACCTATCAGCAATTAATTAGCCGCTTAATTGAGTTAGGAATTGAAAAATTTCAACAAACGGCGATGTTGAAAACGGCATGTAATGAGCTTTAATCGCTGAGATAATACTATCTCGGTAGTTTTTATGACTACCGAGATGTTTATTTACTCTGAACTTGAGCCTTCATCTGTTGTAAAAATAAGTTTGTTTCTTTTGGTGAGGTGAGCCGAACAAACTGAATATGGCGTAAATTGAAATTTACCATATGACTTAGGTTTCTTTTCTTATTTGGATAGTAAGTCTTTAGCAGCCACAAAATTATCGAATCGCGACTGAAAAAGGCATTTTTCCAACATTCTTTATTGCCCGTATTTTCCCACAGCTCTTGTCCAGAACGAATGCGCGCTAATGTGCGCGTAATCGACTGATAAAGGGTTCGAGGCAAGGAGTAATCCAACCAAACCACCATGTCGACTTCTTTCCATTTAATGGGTTGAGTCCGTGTATAGTTGCCATCAAGAATCCATCCAGATACCGCTTTATCTAATGTAGCGGCGAGTTTCTGGTTAAGCTCATCATCCGAAGAACCTTGCCAATTTGCTAGCCAATATAAGCTATCTAACTCAATAGAAGGGACATTTAATAACAAAGAAAGTTGCTGGCAAAGGGTACTTTTACCGCTGCCACTAGTGCCAATAATATTAATTTTCATATGTAAACATCAGACAATTTTGTCACTAGGGTTGATCTGGAAATGACTGAATTTGGAACCATTGTATGAACAATGATCCCAGATTAGATGCCTCTACAAATAACACTATTGCTTTAAATTATTTGCACCAGACATAATTGATGTAGCGAAATAATGGCTCAAAACCAAATTTTTTATACAGGTCAAATCCTGCTTCTGAAGCATCAAGGAAACAGTGCTCTACACCTTGCTGGCGGCAAAATGCTAAAGCATAATCAATGAGTTGTGATGCATAGCCATTACCTTGATGGCTTGGCTCAGTACCAATATCATCAAAACGGGCTAACGTTCCTTCAATTGTTACGGTCATTGAGGTCGCTGGTTCTCCGTTGACGAGCAACACAAGGTGAAATTGTGGTGCGCCTTGTTGCAAAGCATCCTCATGATAACGCACATATTCTTTAATAACCTGGTCGTGCTCTTCAGATAGATAAAATGCGGAAACAAGTGGCTTAGCCCACAAAGACAAATCGTGATTCGCTAAGACGATATCGACTTGGTTATCAGGCAGTTCAACCTCATTTTGTTTTGCTAAAGTCAACGCCATTGCGGTAGTGACGCTGTCACGTTTGTAACCTAGTGACTCAGCCTCAGTTACCACCTGTTGGAGCATCTCTTCGGGGATCACTAAAGTATGGTTTTTCTTCTGTGAAACAAACAGGTTGTGAGCCTGCATAAAGGCGTGACTGGTCGAGTCAGGCTGCAAATAAATGAAGTTAAACGCCGGCGAATTAAGGGGCGTTAAATAGCAAATTGTGTGTTGTGCAATCTGGATACTATGTTCACAAATAGATGTCCAAAATGTTTTTTCAATCGATTGATAATGTCTTAAATAGTACAACGGAATATTCATTTGTCAGTTACCTGATACAAAACGAGTTAATCGATATGGGCCTAATGCGGCTTGTTCTATTCCATGCAAGATTTCATCTTGAGCCAATTGGCATATCAAAGGCGCTAGCGTAATCGCAGCGTGCATACTGATAATATATAAACCTTCAAAATCAGCAACTTTTCCGACAATTGGCATCTCATCTTTAGGCATAGGTCGCATTCCTATGAAAGCGTTTTCAAGATTTAACGTGTTACTACCTATAAATGAATTTTTAATCGTTGTAAGGGCGTTTTGTGCGATAGCCACTGCACTGTGCTCGGGCTTTTCGCTAATATAATCTTCAGCACAGAGTATTTTACCTGAACCTGCTGGTCGTAGCTCCATTTGTGGTGTTGAAATGATATGTTGAACCAATGTTTGTTCGACGGAATCATTGATACGCACAATGATAGAGGGAGAGGAGGTAATAGGTAATTCAACATTAAGCGATTGCATAAGGGCAGTCGCGTCTACGCCAGCAGTCACGATAACCTGTTCAGCTAAAAACGTATTTTTATGGGTGTTTACGCCAATTATGCGCCCATTTTCCTGCAAAATAGTGTGAACTTCCTGCTGAGGTAAATAGACAACACCTTGTTCAATAGCAAGGGACAGCAACGCTTTTGTTGCATGAATCGGGTCAACGCTACCTTCATCTGGGCAAAATGCAGCAAGTTCAGGTAAAGCAGATAAGCAAGGTTCCATCTTGTGTACAGTTGACTTGTCCAATAATTCGACATTAAATCCACTCTGTTGGTGGTGGTAGACATATTCTGCAGTTGCTGAATCTGTTTCTTGCCAGCTGAGAGCACCTGTCCACTGGATCTTTAACTTTCTATCAGTGTGTTTATCGAGTTCATGCCATGCAACGAGGGCTTGTTGTCGAAGTTGACTATATGCATCGGGCCTTCCATATGACACATTTAACCAAGCGAAAGCATGCTGTGTGACACCTTGGCCAGCGTGTGCTTTATCAAGCAAAATGACCTGCTTATCGGATTGTCTTGATAGATACCAAGCTAATGTTGTACCAACAAAGCCAGCACCAATAATGATAATCTTTTTTTTTATGAGTAGGGTTCATTTAGCCTCAGTATATATGGAAGTCACTAGCAGAAAAATCAGATGGAATTTTAATAGTTTAATGAATAATTATATACATGAAATCTATAAATAGAGCACGATTGTTTCCATTTTTATCAGATACGAACAATCGATGAGGAAAAACGGAGCATAAGGCTACAATGCAGTAGCCTTAAGAGATTCAAAAAATTACACACGGATAAAACGAGTTACAAAAGCAATAATAACTAATAATGCAGAAATTAATAATAATGCAGTTGCCAAGGACAATTGAAAAGCAACAAAACCAATAGCTGCAGGTCCAGCCAAAATACCTAAATAGCCTAAAGTTGAAATTGCAGGTACGGCAAGAGCCTCTGGCATCGTTTTTTGCTTCCCTACAGCAGAAAACATCACCGGTACTATATTAGATGAACCCGCACCGACTAATGCAAAACCTATGATGGCAAATATGAGATGAGGAGATAAAACAGCAATAACAAAACCAAGGCAAGCGAGCAAAGCACCTAAAAATACGATACGAGCAGAACCAACTCGCATAACAATTTTGTCGCCCAGTAATCGGCCAATAGTCATGGTTGTGGCGAAAGCCGCAAAACCTAAACCGCCTAAAGTTTCTTTTAATCCATGGTGTTCAATTAGAAATACAGCTCCCCAGTCAAGAACTGCGCCTTCAGCAAGAAAAACGGCAAAACAGACAATCCCAATAACTAAAACAATGCCTTTCGGGATAGCGATAAGGGGGCCCGTTGGGGCGTTAGCGTAGGGGATTAAACCGTTATAGCAAGCCGCTAATAGAACCGCCGCAACAATTGAAATAATCATTGATGCCATTGTCGCGGAAACGCCAAGTAGCAAGATCAAACTCATGATACCTGCACCTGCTATACCCCCGACACTATAAAAACCGTGAAAACCAGACATAATTGGCTTGTCGGATAACTTTTCAACAATAACAGCTTGAATGTTCATCGCGCAATCTGTTAAGCCAATGAAAATTCCAAAAAATAATAAGGCAACGATGATAAAGTTAACTTGCGATAAAGAAGATAAAATGGGGAACAACAAACAAAAGGCGATAGTGGAAAAAACCATTAAGCGGCGGCAGCCATACTTGGCCGCTAATGCTCCGGTCACCGGCATAGCAATAAGTGCCCCTCCACCGAAACATAATAATAGCATGCCAAGGGTGGCATCATTTGCTCCTGTGTTAAGTTTGACATAAGGAACAATGGCTGCCCAGGCCGCGGTAACAAAACCAGCAATAAAAAAAATAATTCGAGTAGAAATTTGCTCCCTTTTAGCGGGTATTAAGGAAACATGGCTATTAACTTGTTGAGTAGATTGCATTTTATAGGGCTTCTTAAAAAGATAAAATTAACTACCTGTATTTAAGATAGTCAGAATTTGTTCATGAAGATATGGGCAACCCGTTGCTACAACAGCACCGCCTGCTTCAGCTCGGCTGCCATCCAATGTAGTCACTATGCCACCAGCACGTTCTATAATAGGGATTAATGGAACAATATCATAAGGTTCCAGTGCGAATTCGACACAAATATCGATTCTACCCGCTGCTAACATTGCCATTGCATAGCATTCTCCCCCATAGCGAGTCATTAATACTTGTTTCTCAAGCGCCATAAAATGAATGTCTGGCAGTGCTGCTATAGGCTCAGGCGATGTGGTATGCAAGATGGCTTGTTCGAGTTTGACTTGTTTGCGAGTAGATAAGCGATATTGTCCGTGAGAGCTACTAGTCCAACTCCCGTGTTGGTCTGCCCAAAAGCGTTCACCAATATAGGGTTGGCTCATCATTCCCATGACCGCTTTGCCATGCTCAGTTAGGCCTATCAGGTTTGCCCATAAAGGGAGTCCACAAAGGAAAGGGCGGGTTCCATCGATGGGGTCAAGTACCCATTGAATGGGACCTGTACCCGTTATTCCATATTCTTCACCCATGATAGAATGCGTTGGATAATGTTTAGATATCAGTTCTCGCATGGCTTTTTCTGCGAGCTTATCCGCTTGAGTGACTGGGTCGAAGCGATAGTTGGCTTTGGGTTTGTTTTCAATAACACTAAGTTCATTTGTTCGATAGTATTCAAGAGAAATTTTAGCGGCAGTATTGGCAAGTTCATGTAAGAAAAAGCTATCTGGTAACTGAGAGTGCGACATTTAGTTGTCCTCGAGTGCTTGAACAAGATAGTGTTTGACATCTTTTCTTGCTCGATTATGATTGCTAAAAAAATTAATGAGGAATTTCATGCTTGATTATGTCGCTTTTCCAGAGCAAAGGCAAAATAAAATTCGCCAGCTACTGCTAGATGAAGGGCGAGTGGTTTGTACGACTTTAGCCCGTGAAATGCAAGTTTCAGAGCATACCATTCGTAGGGATTTAAATGAATTAGCACAAGAAGGCGTTTGCCGCCGAGTCCATGGTGGTGCGGTCAGTATGCTTGAGGAAAAGGGCACATTCGAGCAGAGAACGACACAAAACCAAGATGAAAAAATTAAAATAGCGAAGGCTTGCAATAAACTAGTCAAACAAAATACCTGTATTTTTATTGATTCAGGTTCAACTAACTTAGAAATCGCTCGTTATTTACCTTCGGAACTATCATTGACGGTTGTGACTCATTCCCCCTCAATAGCATTAGAATTAATGAAGAAGCCACTATATGAAGTGATTTTAATTGGTGGGAAATTAAACCGCCAAGTTGGCGCGAGTATTGATATTTCTGCAGTAAATCAAATCAACCAAATCCACTTTGACCAATGCTTTATTGGTGGCTGTGCTTTGGATCCGCAAATGGGAGTTTCGATATTTGATTATGAAGAATCTAAATTTAAGAAAATGCTTTTTGAGCGCAGTAATCAAGTCATTATGGGGGTGACCGCAGACAAATTACCCGGGGTTGCGAGGTATAAGATTGCCAATTGTGAACAAATTTCAATCTTAGTTATGACAACAGAATTGAATAAACAAACGACTGACTTGTTTACTAATATGGCAATAAAGATTGCACAAGCATAGGCCATATGTCTAACTTTTATCTTGTACCGTGAGGGCATTTTAGGTGCTATTTGATATAAAAAAATCAATATAATATTTTCGAAAGGCTTTTATAAATATGATGAGTGTGTAATGAAACTAAAAATGATTACCTTGTTGCTTTCACTTTATTCATTGGATGTATTTGCTCAGGATTTATCTGTGAATATGCAAACTATGCACTTTGCCGGCAAAGAAATACATTATTACTTAATCCAAAAACAAGCCGAAAAATCAAAAAACTTATTAGTTCTATTACAAGGCTCAGATTGTAAAAGCGTCATTAATAACCCAAACATGCTGAAAAATTTCGGTGTGGCATTTCCTGATAATGATATTTTATTAGTTGAAAAAACAGGGTTAAACAACCTAGTGGGGGCTAATGATGAAGAAGCTTCGGAAGAAGAGTGTCCTGTTGACTATATGTCGAAAGACTCGCCATTAGAACGCGCCAATAATTATGTTGCAGTATTACAACAATTAAAAAATGATTATCAACACATAGTGCTATTAGGCGGAAGTGAAGGTGCACTGGTAACTAATTTAATTGTTGCACAAGAAAACTTTATAACCGCATCCGTTGCATTGAATGTCGGCGGACAATATTTTATTAATGATGTTCTGTATAGTATTGAAAATAATACACCTAGAGAAGAAATTGCTAACTCAAAAGAAGGTTTTAAACAATTTGCAGAAGCGGTAAAACAAAAGCAATTAAATAACGACCAATTTGTCAGCGGCCATGGCCCGAAATGGTGGTATGAGATGCTCACCATTGACAATTTAAAGCTTATCCAGTCAGTTAAAACTCCACATTTGGTGATACAAACGATGGCGGATACCAACGTGGATGCTCATGGTACAGATAATATGATGAAACAAATTCGTAATCCCCATGTCAGCTACCGAGCATATCAAGATTTAGACCATTTTTTTAAAGATAAAGATGGGCAGTTACATACTGAACAAATTGTGACAGATATTCAACATTGGTACCAAACGGTGACAAAATAAAGTGGATATACTTGGCTTTATCGTTATATTATTCCCCATTGTCGTGTCACCGGGAGCAAGCTTTGCGATTGCTTTAAATAGTGTATTAAACCAAGGTATTAGAGGACTGTTTATACCTATTATTGGAACGGGATTAGGCATTTTAACTCATGGTTTTTTAGTTGGAATTGGTTTAAGTAAAATACTGGTTTCTTACCAGTGGGTAATGAATTTAATTGGTATTTTAGGTACATTATATCTATTGTATCTTGCTATTTCATTGATCATTTCAGGAATTAATGCCAGTAAAAGAGAAAGCTCTCAAGAAATAAAAAAAATTACGGTCAAAGATGCTTATTTAGCTAATTTACTTAACCCAAAAGCGATTATTTTATATTTAGTCGTTGTTTCAAAATATGCAGGAGCTGACCCGTCACTTGCTAATTTTCTTGTATTATCACTTATCCATATTATCATGATGGCTTTATGGCTGCTGTTTTCTTGCTCCGCTTTAATTATTTCTTCTTCCTCCCTGAGCGCCTCAACATTACGAAAATACATTAATATTGGTGGTGGAGTGTTGCTATTAGCGATTACACTAGAGCCTTATTTTTTTAGGTAAAGTAAAATGCACCTTATTTATTAAGATGCATTTAATAAAATCATTCCGAAATATAGCTGTAGTAATTAAATATAGGTACAAAACCCAGTCTTTTGTAGATAGATAACCCTTCACTGGATGACTCTAATACACACTGTTTAGCCTCTTGTTGATGGCAAAGGTATAGCGCATGTTTAATAAGTGAAGTCGCGAGCCCTTTACCTTGGTATTGAATATCAGTACCAATATCATCAAGTCGAGCTGTTTCATTATTAAATGTCATAGTTAAGGTTGAGACTGGTTGCTGATCTGCAAATAAGACTAAATGCACCATATTAGTTTGTTTATCAAGTGCTCTTTGGTGATAACGAATATACTCGTCAGTAACAGTTGAGTCACTTTCATCTGTATCAGAATCGACAGGGAATGCTGTAATTAACGGCTGAGCCCAATCCTTGAGTTGATTATTGCTGAACACAACCTGAAAAGCCGCATTAAGCTGCGGTGGTGAATTGTACTGAGATAAAACGTCTTGCGGTAAAATCATTGCGGTTGATTCACCATCATAGATTAACCCCCGTGTTACTATTTCTGACTCAAATAGAGAACGTATTTGGCCATGAACAACAAGGACATAAGGCTTAGCTTGTTGTTTGAACAGCATTTCAGCCTTCTCGTAATCTGAAATGAGCGCACCTTGGTGGAGGTAAATATAATTAAATATAGGCAATGGTAGCTCAGAAAAGTAAGCACTAGTTTGGTTGCTGATTTTCACTACATTTGCACATATTGCAGACCAAAAATAGTGTTCTTGTTGATAGAACAAATTTTCATTGTTATCCATTATGTATACTCAATTTATAGTAGTAGATAATATTTTTATGGCTTGATTGTATATAAAACGCAATGATCGCTATAGTATTCGTATAATTGAAAGCACGAAAAGAACCATTTTATTGCAATTTATTGGGTTTATAAGAAAATAGGTCTTCCTAGAAAAGACATTGCATAAAAATAAGAGAATTATTATGAATAACGCCCCAGACACGATAACCTTTTTTGAGCGTTTACTTCCACTGGTGGTTTCCGGTAAAAAAATTATCACTATCCGTGATAAAAGCGAGAGCGATTATGTTCCTGGGACTATTGTGAAGGTATACGCGCTGGAAACAGGTGAATATTATACTGATATTAAAATATTGTCGGTAGAGCCCATTTCTTATGATGACATTTCTGAATACCACGCTAAGCAAGAAGCCATGAGTCTAGAGACGTTGAAAGCGCTTATCAAAGAGATTTACCCAAACGAGCAATATTTATACGTAATCACTTACCAATTGCTGAATAGCACTGACTGATCACGAATATAGTTTTTTGGCAATTTGTAAAAATGCCTTTGTTGCCGGTGATGCTTGGTTCTCGTTAATAACAGCAAAAGCAATACTACGCTTAACTGGTGGGCTAAGGGGGTTCACCATTAGTTGCTGCGGGTGCAGGGGTATTTATTGCACTAAATCCGCTGAGTGCGGTTATTGTGGGAACTCTATTTCTTAATGAGCTACTCAGTACAGTGACCTTTATTGGCGGAATATTAATTTTTTGGGAATACTTAGTTACTTGCGAGAACATCTAGCCATAGCAAAGAGTCACCTTGTTGTTTTGCGAGCGCTTCAATAAATTTAAATACGGTTTTTCCATAACCTTTACCTGTAGCACCAGGATAAAAGTAAAGCTTATTTAACAAAGTACCAACTAAATTAGTTTCAGGTATACAGGAGTGATAGGTTAGTTTTACTAAACCGATTGGGCTCGTATTTTCAATAACATACTAATCAATATGCTGTTGATTAAGGTCTTCAGTGATTTTAGTTGTGCTGTATTCTTGATGTAAATATGAGTTAAGTTCATTTTGGCTATTCCATAATGTAGCAAAATGATGCAAATAACTTTCCGTACCTATTTTATGTAGCAATAACGCGTCGTGTTTCGTTGCTTTTCTTAGTATATGGGGAACTTGGTTCATAAATGTTTTCTCCTGTGCTTTATCAGTGTATAGCAATCAATTGATAAATGTCATAGAAGAGGAAAAGTAGAGCATTTTTGGTATTAGAGAGAAGATAAAAGGACTAATTAGCCCTTTTATCTGATGATGATTATTTAATTGTTTGGCTAATATCTGAGTAAGCAAATAACGCTTGGGCTCCACCTGTATGAACAAATAGAATGGGGGTTTTTTCTTCAGAGTTTTCTAAGTAGTCAATTAATCCAGCCATGGCTTTACCGGTATAAACTGGGTCTAATAAAATACCTTCTTGCCTCGCTAATAAATTGATTGCTGCGAGGCCTTTTTGGTTTGGCATTCCGTACATGGGGGTAAAGAAGTTATCCCATAGTTGTACTTTGGGTGTTTTAGTTAGATCCAGCCATTGAGCCAGTTCGGATTGCAATTTTTCAACTTTAGGGGCTTGGTCTTGTTGTTTTCTTGAAACGGTGACACCAATTACTTGGCTTTGTGGTAATAGTTCTTGCAAGCCAATGGCAAGCCCTGCATGCGTTCCAGCACTCCCGGAGGCAACAATAACTTTGTCAAATTCTATATGTTCTGGCTTCTGCTGAGCTATTTCAATAGCGCATTGAATATAACCTAAGGCACCTAATGCATTTGACCCTCCAACAGGGATAACATAGGCATCTTTAAGAGAAAGTGTTTTTATTAATTCTTCCAGTTGAGATTGCGGATCGGTTAGTTCGTCACACATAACACAACGAGTGGCAAATAAATCAGTTAATAATTTATTACCATTATGAAGAAAGTTAGGATTATCGCTTTGAATTGGATTTTCTAACAATGCAACGCATTCAAGCCCATGCATAGCGGCAACTGCGGCAGTTTGGCGGACATGGTTTGATTGAATTGCCCCCGCAGTAACAATAATTTTTGCTTTTTTGGCTAATGCATCAGCCATTAAAAATTCTAGTTTACGCAGTTTATTTCCCCCCATGGCAAGGGGAGTCATATCATCACGCTTTATATAAATCTCACGACCAAACTTACGCGATAAATTATTCAATCGATTAAGCGGAGTCGATGCGTTAAGTAAATCTATTTTTGCAAACTGTGCTAGTCGTTGTTGAAGAGACATCTAAATTCCCAATAATTAATAAGAGAAACCAAGGTAAAGGTAAATAGCAAGAACAATACTGGCAGTCACTAGTGCATAAGGCATCTGTGTTCGAATATGCTCAATATGTTCGCAGTCTGTCGCCATTGATGCAACAATAGCATCCGCAGAAATTGGAGAGGTCATATCGCCAAATATTGAGCCAGAAATTGCTGCACCAATCATATATTCCACAGGCATTCCTACAGATAAACCTAATTGAACTCCGATAGGGATCATTATTGCGAAAGTACCCCAAGAGGTGCCTGTTGCTAAAGACATAATGGCGCTAATTATAAAGATAAAACCAATAGAAAAACCTGGGGCCATAACGCCTTGAGTGACTTCAGCAATATAAGCACCTGTATTTAACTCAGCAGAAACATTTCCCATTAAGAATGCTAAAATCATAATGGAGCTAATTTTTAGCATATTGGCATAACCGATAAACAATTCTTTAAAGAAAGCATCAATATTTAGTAACCGTCGACCGATAAACCAACAGAAAGATACCATAGTACCAAACATGACTCCCCAATATACGGATGTCGAACCGCTTCCTTTACTAAAGTCACCATCACCTGTGATATATAGTGCGATAGGGACCATTAATACTGTAGATAAAATAGGTATAAAGAAGTTTAATGAAGAATGAGCATTAGGGTGGTCAATAATCTCTTCTTCGTTATCCTGACGTTGTAATTGAGAAATGTTCCCAGCAATAAAATTTTGTTGGTATGTATCTTCTGCTTTTTTCATGGGACCCCATGAAATATTAGTAAATACATAGAATAGGATCGTTATAATGGATAACCACGCCATTAAATTGTAACCAATCGACGTAATTAAAATATCAAAAGGCTCGCCTTGAATCAGCCCTTGGGAAATTTGTACCCCAATTAACCCCATTATTACCGCTCCCCACCCATTGATGATGGCAGAGGAACAAACAGAAACACACGCAGTTTGGATAATATAGGACATTTTTTCAGGGGCAACACCATATTGTCGTGCGAGATTTTTAGTTGAAGCTCCAGCGACTAATTGGTTAATTGAACTTTCAATAAAAATAAGAGAAGTAATGATAATGGCGAGCAACTGAGTAGATTTACGGTTTTTAATTAATTTTGTCTTATTGGTAAGTAACTGAACTAAAGCACGAACGCCACCTGTAACCACAACAAGCCTCATGATCCCACCGATCATAACCATAAAGACAATTGTTCGCGTATTTCCTGCAGATGAAAATGTATCAATAATACCATCAACGGTACCTTGTACACCTAATAATACGTTGTGGTCATGAATGACAGTAAAACCAACGAGTATTCCTAACATTAATGAAAGCATGACTTGGCGAGTTAATATCGCCAATATTATAGTCACAATGGGAGTGATAACGGTCCAAATACCATAGTCCTGCATGTGTTTACCTGTGATCCGAGAGAAAATATGAATTTTATAATTGTTGAAAAATCATAGCATTAATAGGAACACGGTAGAATAATTTTATGTAGTTTGAAATACGTTGTGACAATAAATTAATAAGAAAAAGGCCAAACAGATAAATGTTGGCCATATGTATAGATAGAATCAAATATTACTGTCGAGCTTGCCACTCTTTAGCTGTTATTTTACTAATATCTTCTGTTTTAGTTTCGCCAATTAATTCAATAAATTGTGGTTCAAGAGTTGCATAGTATTTGAAGCCACATTTTTCTTGAGCAATTTTAGATTGTTCGTTACCTTGAAAGTAACCGCACCACAAATTATCTAATTTTAAATCAGTGAAAGCATGGTGAATGATGGCGTTAATTGATTCTGGAATAATGCCTTTTCCCCAGAACGGTACACCAACCCAATAGCTAACTTCTGCGTCATTTTCACCAATAGGAAAATTACTTTCATGGCTGAATGATAAACCAATCAAGCCAATAGCTTGGTTCTCATTTTTTAACGTCACAGCGTAAATTTCATCACGCATAAAAATATTTTTGATGATAGAAAGACTTTCTTCTTCGCTTTTGTGAGTAGGCCAACCTGCGATTGGGCCAATTCTTTCATCTTTTGCATAGAAATATAAATCCGCGGCATCTGTTTCTTGCCAAGGACGCAATATTAACCTATTTGTTGTAAGTACCATTTTATCATCTCCTCATTACGCTATCTCCTAACTTGAAAGTTATTTTAGGTATTTATAGAAATAAAATAAGGGCATAATTTGTTCATTTTAGGTACTTATAACAACTTATTTGTTATGGTAGTGCGATATGGTGCAAATTAAAGTACAACGATCATGATGCATTTAAAAAATTATCAAATTGATTTGCCTGAAGTCATTCGGATTGGTGAAAGCCATATGGATAAAATGCAATTTAAACCGATTAAAACATCTTATGTGGCGGTTTGTGTGTGCAAGCAAGGATATGCAACATTCAATATTAATTTCAAACGGTATCCAGTACGAAAAAACGACATAATCGTTTTGTACGATGATTCCTTTGCAATGCTACAAGCCAAATCACGCAAATTTCGTTTGGAGTATTGGTTGATTGATAAAAAGCTAGCAGTAGAAATTGCTTATGCATTACCACATCAACTTTTTGCTTTTTTTAATGACTTCCCTGTGATTTCAACGTCATTAGAAAAAGCTGCACTATTTGAAAGCTGGAGATATATTCTTCTAACTATCGTGTCTAACTGGAGTGGTCATGGGCTATTACAATTAAAAAATCATTTGCAAAATTTATTTTTAGAAATTAGTAATCATGCACAACACACTTCTATCAAACCAGAAAATAAAAGCCGCCAAGAGCAACTGTGCTGGCGTTTTTGGGGCTTAATTACGACCTACTGTAAACAGCATAAAGAAGTGAAATTTTATGCGGAGCAATTGTCGATCACTCCATTTTACTTATCTAAAATTAGTCAAAGTTTTTTTAAAGACTCACCAAAGGTATTGATTGATAGGCAAGTGATTCTAGAAATAAAGGCATTATTAGAAATTGGTAATTTATCCATTAAGCAAATTGCGGATGAATTAAACTTTGAAGATACATCTTATTTATGTCGCTATTTTAAACGGCATACAGGGATGACGTTAACGGGATTTAAAAAACGCATTGAACAAAAAGAACGGAAAAATAAATAATATTAATGTGGTTCAATCTTTGTTGAGTATTTTTTTATAAATTCAATGAAACAGCGTAAGCGTGGTGAAACAGCTTGGTTACGATAGTAAACGGCATTTATAGGTTGGCGAGTTTTAATGGTTTTCTTTTCTAATACTTGTACTAATTCACCACGAGCGAAAGCGTCTAGTGTGACGAAATCAGCTGAATATAAAATGCCTGCACCTTGAACTGCAAGGTGAAATAAAACTTCGCCGCTAGTGCCTGAAATATCAGGTGAAATCTTAAATAAATCCCCATCATGAGTTTTTATTGGCCAAATATTTAATGAATCAGGTTGAGTGAAGCCTAATAAACAGTGTTGTTTTAATTCTTCAATACTTTCCGGTACGCCATATTTTTCAAGATAATCAGGGCTGGCAACGAGTCGTTGTCGACTAAAACCTAATAAGGTGGCATTGAGTGAAGAATCTTTGAGGACTCCAATACGAAAAGCTACATCAATTCGTTTTTCTAACAGATTAGTAATTCCTTCATAGTTATGGATCTCAAGTTCGATTTGCGGATAAAGTGCATAAAATTGTGGAATTAATGGGGTAATAACATGAGTCAAAAAGGGAGTTGATGCATCTATCCGTAATTTACCTGAAGGAACAGTCTGTCGTATTGAGAGCATATCTTCAGCTTCTTGAGCTAGTTCAACTATTTTTCGCGATTTCTGCAAAAATGCAGCGCCTTCATCACTAAGTTTAATTGAACGAGTTGTTCGGTAGATTAACGTCGTATTTATTTTTTCTTCAAGCCTGAGTAATAAACGACTTACTGTCGATATTGTCATGTTTAATTGCTCTGCTGCTGCGGTGATAGAACCACAATCTACAACGCTAATAAAGGCCTGAAGCTCTTCAAAAGTTATTTTCATTATTGCATATCCGGCAAAAGTTATTTTCACCTTAACGCCTTTTTCATTGAGTATCAATGTGAAAAAATTCTGCTCATTAATAAAAATGTTAATAATTTATTTCAATAAGGTTTTTAAATGAGAATTAATACGGCATTACTAGCATTAGCAATAGGGGCTTTTGCTATTGGAGCAACAGAATTTTCACCAATGGGAATGCTTCCTTATATTGCTGACAATCTTAAAGAAGACATTCCTTCTGTGGGGGTGATAGTGGTTATTTATGCCCTCGGCGTTATGGTTGGTGCACCTATTATGACGCTATTGTTAGTCAAAAGGCGTCCTAAAATAGCATTAGTATTTTTGATGTCGATCTTCACTATTGGGAATGTATTATCGGCAATGTCACCTGATCTGGTGACCCTGTCACTTTCTCGTTTTATTACCAGTTTAAATCATGGTGCATTTTTTGGATTAGGCGCAATTGTTGCGGCAAGCGTGGTTCCTCCAGGAAAACAAGCAAGTGCAATAGCGGCTATGTTCATGGGGTTAACAATAGCCAATATTGGTGGCGTACCTTTGATGACGAAATTAACACAAGTCGTAGGATGGAGGCAGGCATTTTATTTAATTTCAATTTTAGGCATTTTGACGATTATAAGTTTAATTTGGGCTTTACCAAATAACCTAATGGGGACAAAAGTGGATGTAAAAAATGAATTGCGTATTTTACGGCGCCCTCAAGTCCTGTTAGGCATGTTATCTACTGTGTTAGGTGCGAGCGCAATGTTTACGTTGTATACCTATATTACACCAATGTTAATGAATTTTATTCAGGCTTCAGACCAAATGGTCACAATAATGTTAGTGATTATCGGTATAGGCTTTACTGTTGGTAATTATATTGGTGGGTTATTTGCAGATAAGTCACTTTTTAGCACTTTAATAATATTTTTCATTATGTTGGCATTAAGCATGGCTATATTCCCATTTATTGCGGTAAATGCATTTGGTGCGGGTGTCGGCCTAATGGTATGGAGTATTTTTAGCTTTGGTATTGTTCCTCCTATTCAAATGTTAGTCATGAATGCAGCAAAAGGTGCGCAAGCCTTAGCGTCCTCCGTTAATATAGGTGCCTTTAATTTAGGAAATGCCATTGGCGCAGCAATTGGTGGGATAGTTTTATCCTATGGGTATAGCTATTCAATGATTAGTTTTATGGGGGCACTAGTCGCTGTTTTGGGAATTATGGTTATTCTGGTTGTTTTTCGCAAAAAATCCGATTCTAAAATGGAAACTGAAATTGCATGCAGCTAATTTTATTGTACTTATTCTTCATTTGATAATTAATGTAAAATCACCGTTAAGTGGATTAAAAGGATCCCTCGCACGGAATAAATAAAACTTGAATTAAAAAGCAATGTTCGGAGTTTTTTGCAATTGTAGTTTGTCATAATTAATGCAATTAACTAAAGAAGGGCGACATGATGACAACTAAAAATTTGTGGAATACGCCAGAACAGAGATGGCAAGCGGTGGTTGAAAGGAATAAAGCCGCGGATGGTCACTTTGTTTACGGTGTAAGAACCTCTGCTATTTATTGCCATCCGTCTGCTGCTGGCCGTTTACCAAATATAAATAATGTTGAGTTTTTTGATAATGAGCAACAAGCGATTGAACAAGGCTATCGTGCAGGAAAACGCTTTCGGACAGAAACATCACAATTAACCCAATTTTATCAAGAGCAAATTGAGAAAGCTTGTCGTTATATTGAACAGCAAGAGCAAACGGTGAGTTTGGCTGCATTAGCTAGTTACATTGGTATGAGTCGCTATCATTTCCACCGTTTGTTTAAAGCGCAAATAGGGTTAACACCAAAAGCCTATGCGGATGCATTTCGCCATAAAACCTTGCAACAACGGCTTCAAGAAAAAAAACGAATTACTGACGCTATTTATGATGCGGGTTATCAATCAAATAGTCGCTTTTATGAAGCCTCATCTCAACGACTAGGAATGACGCCGAGTGAATGGAAATCAGGAGGGGGGGGCAGTAAAATTTACTTTGCTCTTGCGGTTTGCTCATTAGGGACACTATTGGTTGCACAAAGTCCGATAGGTGTTTGCGCCATTTTGTTAGGGGATGACCCTGAGCAGTTATTGAATAATTTACAGGATAAATTCCCAAAAGCAGAGCTGATTGGAGGAGATGACGGCTTTGAGCAACTGGTTGCTCAGGTGGTAGGTTTTATTGAAGCACCTGAAATTGGATTAAATTTACCATTAGACATTCAAGGCACTGCATTTCAACAACGCGTTTGGCAAGCTTTACGTAATATTCCAGTAGGGGAAACAGTAAGTTACAGTGATATAGCAGAAAAAATTGGCAAGCCTAGTGCCGTCAGAGCGGTAGCTAATGCCTGTGGTGCAAATATGTTAGCTGTCGCTATTCCTTGTCACCGAGTGGTTAAGAGTAATGGTGACCTTTCAGGCTATCGTTGGGGCATTGACCGAAAACAAGCGCTATTGTTAAAAGAAGCCCAGTATAAGGCAGATAATAGTTAATGATAGCTAAGGGGATCACGGATAACCATAGTATTCATATAATTATTTCTAGTGAACTACCTTAATTAGAATATTTAAAATAAACAGCACCTATATTAATATATAATAGGTGCTGTTTAGTAAACACAATATAGTATCTAGATCTAAAGTTTTACTTTTAGAAGTAACATGCCAATATAAAGAGTTAGTTGAAACCCATTTTCCTGCTAATACTCGTATTTCGCGGCCACAAGGAGGATTTTCATTGTGGGTTGAACATCTACCGGTTGATAGTCGTAAATTACTCGATATTCTACATCGTAATAAAGTCACCGTTTTAACAGGGGAACATTTCTCGACCGGCGGATGTTTCCTTAATCATTTGCGAATAAACTATGCGCTTCCATTAATCGCAAGGCGACGCAATGCAATTAAAATATTAGGGGAAGCATTAAAAGTCACAAGCTTAAAATAATATAAAACCCCTTATTCAGTAGATATGAGTCATGAATAAGGGGAATAATAGTCATTGAATGGTGGGTTTCGGTTGACTATTTTTAGAATAGAATAAGTAAATCACATAGAGAAGTGTAAAACTGGCCGTGTAACCTGTAAAAATCATCCAGAAGGTTTTCCAATCTACTATACCATTGACGGTATTAAGCTCGATAACCCAACCACATAATACCGCCCCTAAAAACGTACCAAATCCATTGACTAATGTGGTGAATACGCCTTGTGCTGTTGAACGAAATTCGGGCGCAATTTCTTTTTCCAAAAATAGTGCTCCTGCGATATTAAAGAAATCAAATGCACAGCCGTATACAACCATGGATAAAAATAATGCCAGTGTACCAATCGCAGTGAAATCACCATAAGCAAATAAGCCTAGTCGTAAAATCCATGCAACCATACTCATAAATAAGATGGTTTCAATTTTGAATTTTTTGAGTAACAGCGGCAAGAGTAAAATAAAGACAATTTCTGAAAATTGCGATATCGATAAAAAGATAGTGGGGTATTCAGAAAAAACCGAGCCTCTAGCTTCAGGCATTAATGCCATATCTTGTAAAAAGGGAACGCCAAAGGTATTGGTAATTTGTAAGACAGAACCTAATAGCATGGCAAAAAACAAGAATACTGCAACTCGCCCCTTTTTAAAGAGTAAAATAATATTTTGACAACTAAAGCTAGATTTCTGTTCTTTTTTCTCAATTTTACAGGCCTGTGTTGAAATAAAGAAAATAGAAAAGATACTGAGGACCACGGATGCGATCGCACCTACATATAATTGATAAAAACTCATTTCCAATTTTAATAAGCTAATTGTCCACATAGCAACAATAAAACCTACGGTGCCGTAAACGCGTATTTTGGGAAAATAAACATCCGAATCGAGTTTTTTTGCGCTCAACATCTCAAAAACAATGCTATTACAAACGGAAATAGTTGGCATATAAAACATTAGGTGAACTAATGTCATAATAAATAGCAAGGTTATTGAGTCACTATGCGCCATTGCGATCAAAAATACAGCAGAAATAATATGTGAAGCAATATACACCAGTTTTCGGTTATTAATTTTATCTGCAATAAATCCGATAATAATCGGTGAACATAAAGCTGAGATGCCTAATGTACTAAAAATCAGGCCAATTTCACCACCTTTGAAATGTAAGGTATTGAAGAGGTAAGACGCAAAAGTAACCAGCCATGAGCCCCAGATAAAAAATTGAAGAAATGAAACGAATTTTAGCCGAGCAGTGATATTCATGTTCATACACCTTCCGTTAGCCTAAACATGCTTTAATGTAATTATTAAATAAACTGTTCTTTTCAATTAATTTAATAACCAAACATGGAAGCACCCATCTTGTTATTGTTTGAGCATTATAAAATAGTTAATGTGAGTTTTTTTGATATGGAAGAGGCAAATCATCGATTAATTGTAGGAATTAGTCCCTTTTTATAGGAGATTTCACGTATCAAAATAAAGATATAATAAAATAAGTGTGAGAATTAACTCTTCTGAATTCAAGATGATTAAATGATAGTTAATATATATTTAACTTAGTCGGTATTACTTGAATTTAATTAATATTTAAGATTTAATAGGTATCTCTTCAGCCTCATACTTTCAGTATGCTATCCCAATTAATATCTCAATTTTTCCAGTAGTCAGCTTGACTGCGCCCTAGTGGCTTGCTACCAAAAAACTTACCTCAACTACTTTTTTAAAATTCAAATTTTATAAGTACCAATCATAAACAATGGTTGGAAATTCGATGTATATCAAAACGAGAATATTATGATATCTACTCATTACCTGCTGCTTTTATCCGCAGTAGCGGTATACCTTGTGGGTACCGCAGAATTCATGTTATCGGCGATTTTATCGCCGTTAGCAAATGTTTTTCATGTTCAGCCCGACCAAATTGCTTGGTTGATATCAGCTTATGCATTGGCCTATACCTTGGCAGCGCCTATTATAGGTTTCTTATCAGATCGAATTGATAAACGAAAAATTGTACTCATGGCTCTTTTGTTATTATCACTTGATAGCTTGGTTATTATTTTTGCGCCTAATTTATTGATTGCACTAGTTTTAAGAGGATTTGGTGGATTAGCATCTGCCGCACTTGTTCCGGTTATCTTTGCCCTTATTGCTGATGTGATGAGCGAAAGTAAGCAAGCTGCAGCAATGGGAAACATTATGATGGGAATGACTGTCGGTATTATTACCGGGCCTATCATCGCTGGGGCATTAGTTCAGTATTTTGCGTGGTACGTGCCATTTATTTATACCGCGGTAGGGTGCTTAGTGGTATTCATCATAGGGATATTTACGCTACCTCGTTCACAAAAAGTAACCAGTAAAAAATTATCTTTCATAGCGATTAAACAAAAAGGTATTGTTCGACTTATATTAGCGAAAGGTCTATGGAATGGGGTGTCAGTCTGTATGTTTCTGCTTGCGGGTGAAATATTAAGGCAAAGATCACACTTAGAAAGCGTTGAAGTTGGCAGTCTAATGGGATTATTCGGGGTCGGATTATTATGTGGCAATGGTTTGGTTGCAAGAATAGAGAGGATTAAGACGTCAAATAATACAAAACTCATTGTTATTATTTTAATAATCATGGCTGCGATTATGTTATTTCTTAGTGGGTGGCTTTCGTTAATTGGTCATGGCTTATGCTTAACTATTCTTGGGGGGATGTTGGGATTAGCATCTCCCATAAGTACCTCAATGTTAGCAAGGCAAAGTGCAGAGAATAAAGGTTTTGTCTTGTCGATATCCGAGAGTGTGAACAACTTGGTTTTATTATCTGCACTACCCGTATTTTCTTTATTTTTTTCGAAAGGTCACCTTGTGATTTCTATGATCATGATTGTTATATTCTTGAGCTCCGCTATTTTTTTAGTTTTCCCGACAAGACAGAGAAAAGACAGAGAATAAAAAGATAGTAGATTGCTTATTTTTCTCCACCGAAAATGGTTTTTCAGTGGAGAAAAGAGTGCTATTGGGCAACTAATAGTTGTTTCTTTCTTAGACGCATTCCATTTAACATGGATAGCCAAGCTAAAAATGTAATAAACATAAGAATAATAAAAATAAAATAGGGTGGAAGTTCTGTTAATACAACCCCTGTTAACATCGGATTAAATGCACCACCAAGCAGCCCTAGAGATTGGGCCGAAAAGTAACTAGCCTTCATTCCGTCTGGTGCAATACTATCAATCAGCATATATTCACCAGGGGCATAAATTAATTCACCCAGAGTGAAAATAAAGGCACCAAGAGCCCAAAGGTATAAATTTTCATGGGCATACATAAAGGTTGCCAACCCTAAAATAAAAAATAGACTGCCTAATGTCATTAATTTTCTTAAATTATCTGAGGTGATGCGTTTTCCGACGGTATATTGCAACGTCACCACGACAATCGCATTTACAGGCAAAATAACACCAATAACCACTTGAGCGAAATCACTGTCCGCTACAGTAATGGCGTACTGGGATATCCAAGTCGTAAAAGTACCGAAAACTAATGAGCCTAAAAACGTTGATAAAATAAACCAAGCTAGCACTTGGTCTCGTAGCATAGCGACAGGGTTCCATTTACGGATTTGGCCTTCTCCTAATGGTGTCGGCTTTATGCTCTGTACAAACCTTTGTATAAAAAATATCGGAAAAGCGGCAGAAATTGCGGCTAAATAGAATGGCAAGTTAATACTATACATTAATAACCAAGTACCAATTGGTGGTCCAACGGTCCAGCCTATATTAATAAAGGTATAGTTTAAGGAAAATATTTTTGCTTTTAATGCAACGGTGAGGGTATCTGCGAAATACGCTTTTAGTACCGTAGAGAATACGGAATAAGAGCAATTTATTAGTGAAAAGAAAATAATAACTAAAATTGCATTATTAACGATAGGTATTGCAATAAACCCACAAATAAAGGCGATAACAGCAAATAACATACAGCGTTTTTTGTCTACGCGGTCAGCTAGCATGCCAAAACCCATGCTAAATAAAACACCGACTACCATAGCCATTGACATTGCAACACCAACAATATCAATAGCCATTTTATATTCACGGGTCAGGTAAATAGCCATGAAGGGCAATGTCGCACCACGCCCAATAGTTAAGAGCAGTGACGATGCAAGTAATGCACTGTTTGATATATTAAATTTAGATAACATGGCACACAACCTAACTCATTAATTGTTGTTATAGATTTGTTTCAGACGTTCTGTAAGCTATAAAATACCTAAATTTACTGCGGTGAGATATGGTGATTAATGCTCAAAATTGAAAACAATATTTTGCTGATGCTAATGTACCATTCTCAATTAAAAATCTGGTAATATGAAATACAATCTTGATAATTAAATGTTATATGCTGTTGTAATCACCAAGAATTTAAAGTGAGTTATAAGGCGAAGGAATCTTGACGTTAAAATAGAAAAAGGTGCAAATTTGCACCTTTCAGACTTGCCGCCAAACATATTATGCTTGGCGGCAAGTCTAATAGGTTTTGAAAATAAACGAGGAAAATCAAATTATTGATTTTCGGCTGATAACACAAAGCGGGAAAAACCACGCTTTTATCCCGCTTTGTCAATAACCTCAAAGGTGCAATTTTGCACCTTTTCGAAAGAAGTAAACATTATAAAGCGGCAGTATATACTCGGCGGCTAATATCTAAATTAATATCTTGGTGCTCACCTAATTTCACCATACCATGTGCAGCCAAGCTATTGACTAAGGGCTCAATAACATCTTGATTCAGCTGGTAGTCACTGAAACGAGTACCCACTCGCATTTTTTCAAAGAACTCTCGAGTTAACTCAATGGATTTGAGTGCTTTCTCTTGTTCTGTACCTGACGTAATTCCCCAAACTCGTTCGGCATATTGCACTAATTTGGCCTGTTTTTGGGCTAATTTTTCTGTCAGCATGGACGGTAGAACAATCGCGAGTGTTTGTGCATGATCCAAACCATACAACACAGTAATTTCGTGACCTAACATATGGGTAGACCAGTCTTGTGGAACACCAACACCGATTAAACCGTTTAAAGCCAATGTGGCTGTCCACATTAAATTAGCCCGAATATCATAATCTTTCGGAGTCTCTAGCGCTTTAGGTCCAATTTCGATTAATGTCTTCAATAAACCTTCTGCAAATGCATCTTGTACATAGGCATTTACTGGATAAGTCAAATATTGTTCAATCACATGAACAAAAGCGTCAACGACACCATTACTGATTTGACGAGCCGGTAAGGTATAGGTTTTGACTGGGTCAAGAATAGAGAACTGAGGAAATACGTGGTCACTCATAAATGCAAGTTTAGAGTGTAGTTCTTCACGAGTAATCACAGAACCTTTGTTCATTTCAGAACCTGTAGCAGGTAATGTTAATACAGTTCCAAACGGTAGCGCAGTATTTATGGTAGTGCCTCTATTGGTGACCACTTCCCACTTATCACCTGGATAATTTACCGCTGCCGCAACAAATTTAACGCCATCAATGACCGAACCGCCACCAACAGCCAGCAAGTAGTCAAAGCCTTCCTTTTCAATTTTATCGACCGCTTTTATCAAGGTTTCATAACGAGGATTAGCCTCAATTCCACCAAAATGATCGAATGTTCGAGATCCTAAAGCTTGCTCAACTTCACCTAATGTTCCCGTTTTTTTTGCACTATCACCACCAAAAAGAATGAGAACTTTTGCCGTTTTCGGAATTAATCTATCAAGCTCAATGATTTTACCTTCGCCAAAGATAATACGAGTTGGGTTATAAAATTCAAAATTATTCATAGATAAACCTTAGTTTGTATGGAGGGTGAGCGGTACTAAAATATCACGTATATAAACTAATATGATTGATATAAGACTAACAGATTAATATTATAGATTAAAACTATATGATTATTTATCATAAATATGCGTTATATATTACTTATAATGAAATTATAGAATAAATTATCGCATACATGATGAATATGAAGGTGCAAAGCGGGGCTGTAGAGTAACGTTATTCTATTAACCCATTGAAATTATATTGATAAATATTTTTCTGCTTGTTACTTAGCCCAGGTCATCTTTATGAATAAAAGGTTACTGTAAAATAAAATGTAACTTAGTGATAGAATTAAAGTATTGTGTTTGTGATTATAATTTTTTCATTATTATTTTGGTTGTTTTTACAACGATGGGAATAAAAGAGCGATGAGACGGTTTATTAGTTTAGAGCTACCACCTGAACCCATAATTAATAGCCAGTGTGTAAGAAAACGCCTGAAAAATAGCATCTGTGATAATTGTGCCACGAGTTGTCCAGTGGGTGCGGTATCGTTTAGCCATATGAATGCAGAAATTAATAATGAATTGTGTTTTCAATGTGGTAATTGTTTATTTGCTTGCCCTGTCGATGCTATTGAAAATATCAAACCTCACGAACGCAGCTATCAAGGGGAGTTTCTGATAGTAAAACATGACGAACCCATTGCGAATGCGGACGAACTGATTGTTTGGCACCGGCAATATGGCATTCGTGGTATGCAAATTGCTGAACCCTGGGTTGATAAATGGTTGCCAACGATTGCGGCATTAAATTTAAAACTCAAAATATTACAAGAACCTATTTGGCAATTACGTATTGTTCAGCCTGAACAAGTCGATAGCGGTCGTCGGATGATGCTATTTCGTCAAAAATTGGATTCAAAGCCGTTAGATAAGGGCCAGGTGAAAACAGGATTAAATGCAAGAAAACAATTTTACCCTGAAGATAGCTGGTTTAAGGTCGAATTAGACACAGAAAAATGCATTCTTTGTGGTGCTTGTGCCAAGATGTGTGATGAGCATGCGATAGAAATTGAAAATAACCAATTTTTGATAGATGAAAAACGTTGTACTGGTTGTATGAGTTGCCAAGTCGTTTGTTTTCCTAAATCTATCCATGTACAAGCATATACAGCCAAAAATAGCGTACCAAAAATTTTCCATTATTATGATGCGCAGTGTAATACCTGCCATTTACCTTTTTCTTCTTGGGAAGAAAATACCCATATTTGCCCAATTTGTGCGCAGCATAAGAAACAAGGGTGGTTATAATAGTAACTAAGGCTCATTTTCAGAGCCTTAGTACGCGAATTTATTAATTTAAATGATTAATTATCAGTTTAGCGATTTGTGGATTAATCATTGGTGGCGTTTCATGGCCCATACCTTCAATAACTTCCAATTTTGCATTCGGAATATTGTTAGCAATATCTTGCCCTGCGGCTAATGGGAAGAGCGGGTCGATTGAACCATGAATAACTAATGTGGGTACATTAATGTGCTGTATATAAGAACGCAAATCTCCGGTGACGGCAACAGCCACAATTTGGCGTTTGGTGCCTTCTGGTGAATGATTGCGTGCGAGTGATTGCAGTATATATTCACGATAATAATTTTCATCAAATGGGCCAAACGTTGAGCTGATCCGGCGATAAAACGCAAGCTGTCCTGACAAATATCCTTCTAAATCTTCTTTTGGGTTAGCACTTGGGCTCATCAGCATTTGCATAACATCGGGAGCACTTTGTGGCAAAGTCGGGTTCCCAGTCGATGACATGATTGCACAAAGAGATAATGTACGTTCAGGAAATTTCGCTGCCGCTATTTGGGCAATCATTCCGCCCATGGAACGACCAATAAAGTGGGCTTTATCAATAGATAACGTATTTAAGAGATGGATAATATCTTCAGCCATATCGAATAAGGTATAAGGAACAGCGAAAGGCTCACCTTGTTGCATTTTTTCAATCAATACCCCTAAATCAATAGGTGGGAACTCATTGATATGATGAGATAAACCCGCATCTCGGTTATCTATACGTAACAGGTAAAAACCAGCATCTGCAATTTCCTGACAAAAGTCTGACGTCCAACTAATGTTATGGCCACCTAAGCCAGGAATGAGGACTATAGTCGGGTTATCTGGTGTACCAAATGAATCATAAAAAAGTGGAACTGAATTGGTTTTGGTCATTTTTCTTCCGGTATCTTCATTAATAGTGCTATTTATATGCCGTAGTTTCGTTGCAATTACGAGCCATAAAAAATGGCAATGATTACCTATGATATAATCGAAGTTTATCATGGTAATCATTTTATTGATGAAGAATGTCAGATTAATGTGTTTTAAGGTGATAAATAGCGAGTGCCAGTAGCGCCGTTGTGAGTAATAGAACTGCGATGATGAGGTTAGCAGATAACCCATATAAGAAGACAACCATGCTGCCTAAAGCAGAACCCAAAGCAATGCCTGCATTAAAAAAAGCAATATACAGTGAGCCCGTAATTTCAATATGTTGAAGACTGTGCGTAATCATCCATGTCATCAATGTGACGGAGACACCACCATAAGCCATTCCCCAAGCTATAATAGTTAGGCCGCCAATTAATGTTGTCAGGGGTAAAATAGCAAGCAAAAATAAGCAAGCAATAATGATTGTTATAATAATAAACAAGGATAAATTAAGCTTTTTCCCCGCAGTTAAGCCAAAGATAAAATTACCAAAAATGCCCGCAATACCATAAAAGAATAGCATAATGCTAAGTTGTTCACCTGTTGCATGAATATTAGTGACTAATAGCGGTCTAATATAGGTAAACACCATAAAATGCCCTGATACCAAGAGTAAGGTAATGGCTAACCCAAGCAATATTGTTGGGCGTTTTAATTGTGCAATAAAAGCGTTAGCTGAAGGTGGTGTGACCGTCGGTAAAGAGGGTAAAAGAACTACCATTAACAATAATAAAATACATGATAAGGCACTCATTAAGAAAAATGCGCTGCGCCAATCCCACCATTCACCCATAAAAACGCCTAATGGAATCCCCACTACCGAGGCAGCAGCCACGCCACCAAAAATCATTGATGTTGCTAAATTAACATGTGCTGATGCCACTAAACGCGGTGCTATTCCACCTGCGATCGCCCATATAATGCCAATACACAAACCAATAAATAAGCGGCTAATTAATAGCAATGTAAAATGAGACGTGATTGCCGCAAGCAAGTTACATACAACGAGCAGTAGCGCACCCAAAATCAGCAATTTTTTACGATCAATTTGTTCGGTAAATAAAATTACCAATGGTGAGCAAATTGCAGCCACGACAGCAGGTAAAGTCATAAGCAACCCGCTCAAACCGATAGAAATAGAAAACTGATTGGCAATAGGGGTTAATAGGCCGACGGGTAACATTTCAGTGGTCACAACAATAAAAGTGGCAAGGGTTAAGGTCAGTATTGCCCCCCATGAACGAAGTGTGCTGATGCTATTTGAATGTTTAATGCATTGTGAAAACATATTCTACCTAACTAAAAATAAACTTGTTGAAATAGCATATAGGGGACATGATGGGAGATAAATATATCAAATGTAGTAATATTGGGGATAAATCGTGTCTAATTCAGCTTCTCTAGTGATGGATAACCTACTTGATTTAAAAGTCTTTGTGGATGTTGTTGAAACACTGAGTTTCACGAAATCGGCCGAACGGCTAGCACTATCGCGTTCAGCGATTGGGAAATGTATTGGGCGACTAGAACATCGTCTACAAACTCGCTTGTTACATCGAACGACACGAAGTATTCATTTAAGTGATGAAGGTCAATTGGTGTATGAATCTGCCATTAACATATTACAAGAGATTGAAAGAGTTGAAAATATATTAAGCCAAGGCCAGCAACAACCAAAAGGATTATTAAGGATAACGGTACCTGTGGTATTTGGAAAACGTTTCATTTTACCTCTTGCTCAACGTTATCTAGCACAATGGGAACAGGTTGAGGTGGATGTAGATTTTAATGATGACTATTGTGATATTGTGCGCGATGGTTTTGATATTGCGATCCGTATTGGCGGAATGGATGATAACCGTTTAGTCCGTAAAGTCTTAGCCCCACATCGGTTAATCACGTGCGCATCCCCTGAATATCTCCAGCAGCGCGGTGAACCAGTAAACCCGCAAGCTTTACAGTATCACAGTATGCTGGTGTTTAGGCACCGAGGATATAATGTGTCGTGGAAGTATAAAATTAATGGGCATTTGCAAAATTATCCAGCTCAAGGGCGTTTAGTATTAAATGACACCGAGGCTATTCTCGCCGCAGCTATAGAAGGACAGGGAGTGTGCCAGTTAGGTGCATTTTTAGTGAGTGAGGAAATCAAAAAAGGCCGATTAGTGCCAGTGCTAACCGAGTTTTCCCTGCCTGAGTCACCTATTTGTGCGCTATACCCGACAAAACGTTATTTACCCCCTAAAGTTCGTGAGTTTTTAGCGCTAATTGATGAGTGTTGGGAAGGAAGGGCAATTTGGGAGTGATTATTACGCTAAATAAGTCTGTTTTCAGCTAATTCCGTAAAGCAATTAAAAATCATTGAGATATGATAAATAGTAAGCAAATGGTTTGCTTGAGTAGAATTATTATTAATATATTTTTAGGTTTTATATGATTTACTTTATTTCAGATACCCATTTTTGCCATTCAAATATTATTAACCTATGTGACCGACCGTTCAAGAGTATCAGTCACATGAATGATACGTTGATTCATAACTGGAATGCGTATGTTACTGAGCATGATGAGATCTACATACTCGGTGATTTTTTATACAAGGGGAATGGCGCGGATGCGAATAAAATATTACGTCGCTTAGCAGGGAAAAAATATTTGATCCGCGGCAATCATGATAAATTTTTGGACGACCCTGAATTTGACCAATCGTTGTTTGAATGGGTTAAAAGCTATTATGAGTTGGAATATCAAAAACAAAAATTAGTGTTATTCCATTACCCAATATTAGAATGGCAAGGCTTCTTCCGTGATGCAATTCATTTATACGGCCATGTTCATAATTCAGGGAAAGACCCAGAGCAGTTTAAGCGCTTAGCGGTGTTAGGGCCCCGTGCTATTAATGTCGGCGTGGATGTAAATGATTTTTTCCCCATCAGCATTAAACAGATATTAAAAAAAGCCAATCGTTAACTGTCTTTTTTCGCATACAAATAAACCGAGGCTCTTGATATTCCTAAGTGCTGAGCTACTGTTTCCATAGATTTTTTGATATCTAACAGGCCTTCATTGCGTAGCACTTCAATTAAGTTTTTTCTTTCGTCTACTTTCAATGTGCGTGGTGTCGCAGCTAAGGTGGCTGCATATTGGTCAATACGCATGCGAATGGCTTCTGCACCATTAGGCTCAATATGCTCTTTTATTGGGCTATTACCCACGTCAATAAATTGCGATAACATACTTTGCATACTTCTAAATAATGTCATATCCAGATTTAAGCACAATGCGGCAATGTATTGTCCTGACTCATCTTTAATACCAATCGAAGTGCTTTTTACTGGGCGCCCATCAGAAAATTGGTTGGCATAATTAGCAATAATATTCGGAAAATCTGCAGATTCAATTCTTGCATGGCCGAGTTCGGTAGTAGGTTCACCAACTTGGCGACCAGATAAGTTATTATGAATAGAAAGGATCGAGTGTTCCGGATTTTTAAGGTCGTGTACCACCACTTCACAAAAAGGGGCAAATGTTTCACTAAGACCTTTCGCAATAATTTCAACTTGAGCCAGTATTGAATTATCTTTTTGATCTGACATGCTGTTTCCCTTCATCCATCAATTGCTAATCCCTAATTTTAACCTATTTTTAGTATTGCTAATAGATGAAGGGCGGTGTTCATTATGAAACTAATTACTTATAAAACTAATTGTGCAAAGTGCTGAATATCAACATTACCACCGCTGACAATGACCCCCACGCGCTTACCTTGGAATTGTTCTTTGTGGGCAAGGGCAGCAGCATAGGATAAGCAACCTGTCGGCTCAACGATAATTTTCATGCGTTCAGCATAAAATTTCATGCGATCAATAAGTTGCTCGTCGGTTACAGTGAAAATATCATCAACCTTGTTTTTGATAACAGCAAAGGTGTAGTTACCTAGATGTTGGGTTTGCGCACCGTCTGCGATGGTTTTTGGCGTATCAATGTGCACAATTTCCCCTCGATGAAATGATTGTTGCGCATCATTGCCGGCTAAAGGCTCAACCCCATAAATTTGGCAGTTAGGTGATAATTTTCTGGTAGCAATGGCACACCCTGAAAGTAGGCCTCCGCCACCTAAGCAAACAAATAGGGCATCCAATTCACCCACTTCTTCAATCAGTTCTTTGGCTGCGGTACCTTGGCCAGCGATGATATCAGGGTGGTCATAAGGAGGAATAATCGTTAACTCTTGTTGAGTAGCGAGTTGTTGGCAAAGCACTTCTCTGTCTTCTTTATAGCGATCAAAACGGATAACGGTGGCACCGTAACCTTGTGTAGCAGCCACTTTCACCGCAGGTGCGTCATTGGGCATAAGAATAGTGGCAGGAATATGCAAAAGTTGCGCTGCTAAAGCGATACCTTGTGCATGGTTACCGGAAGAAAATGCAATAACGCCCGCTTTTTTCTGCTCGGGGCTTAACAAACTCAACGCATTAAAGGCTCCTCGAAATTTAAACGCCCCCATACGCTGAAAGTTTTCACATTTAAAAAACAGTTCGCCCCCAAATTCTTTATTTGCGGTGGTTGAGGTGAGAACAGGGGTTTTATGTGCAAAACCCGCAATACGTTGTGCTGCTGCGTCTACATCTTGATAAGTCGGTAATATTAATCCTGACATGATATAACCCCAATGAATAATAAGTAATTAAGCAGACATCGCAATCGCTTCAATTTCTAATGCTGCACCAAAATGAAGTTCAGCAACGCCTGCGACAGCACGAGCTGGGCGGTGATCGCCTATCCAACTAGCATAAATCTGGTTGAATAACGGCCAATTTTCCATATCTGTTATATAAACTCGAACTTGAACCAAATGCGCTTTGCTACAATTAACAGCATCTAAGCATGCTTGTAAATTAGCAAGCACAAGCGTGGCTTGCTCTTGGAATGCTACGTCAGTCATCGCATTGCCTAACTTATCAACGGGTAATTGCCCTGAGATAAAAACCAATCCATTAGCAGTAACACAGTGTGAATAATGCCCTTTTGGAGCAATGAGTATCGGTGCATTCACACATTCAATAAGTTGACTCATATCTGCCTCACCATGCACAAAATACGTTGACTAGATTTTTAGTCTAATATTAGATTTAGTGTTTAGTCAACGTTTTCTTCGCGAATAAATTTGATGTAAATAGCAATAAACTGTTATCAGAATTATCGTCAACATAATAAAAAGAAAAATATAGGTATAAGGCAGTTAATTAAATAATTTATTGGGTAAAGTTTAATTATAAAGAGTAAACCTATAGCTATATCCCTATAGGCAGAATTTAAAATCGCAAGACGGGTTAAATGATATATCTTAATTAAAAACGATTAAGAATAATCAAATTGTGACGATATGATTAAAATGATAAGAAGTTGTTATATAAATACTTTTAGGGAAATCAGATGGCAAAGTTCACATTTAATCTTCTTTCAATTTTTGGGAAAAAAGAATCACCCGTTGCAGAACAATATTTACAAGAAGCGCTTTTACCTTTGTCTGTCTTAGATGAAGAACTACCTAAAACCGTTTTAGAGTATGTATTAGATGGAAAATCGCCAGAAGTATTGGTTCAATTAAGCCAATTGGATAACGAAAAAGCGGTTATTTTGCTCGATAAACCCGGTACCGTAGATTGGTGGTGGGGAGGAAATAGCTTTAATTCGAGCCAATATAATAAATTAATTCGCCAAGGGGCAAATGCAAGACATAAACTATATTCGAAAGTGGGCGATGGGATTACTTCATCGCAAATTGCCCGTTTTGCAAAAGTATTAGCGGCGGCGTGCCAAGATATTAACATCAAAGTATTAACACCTGAATTACCATCGTGGGTAAGTTATTTAATGGGCGATGCCTTTGCAAAAACCTATGATAATTCGCGGGATACTAAGTTAGAACACCGTAAACATTGGCATTTTGACCTACTAACTGAAATCATCGAACAAGAGACAGATAAACCGGCTAACACTATTTTATATATCATTTTCGATCGTCATCATTTATCTGATTACCATTATGATAACTTAAATCGGTTATTTGCCATTCCAGGATTCAAAGCGTATTTAATCGCAGAACAAGCATTTATTAAGCAGACGTTAGTGAATAATTTATCTGCTGCAGGGCAAATTCAGTTAATCAACACACTGAAGAAAGACGTTGAGCTTTATACGCTTTTTGCTGATGTATTAGTTTCTTTTGCTACTAGTTCGTTAAAAACAGTGCGTGCAGCCGCGGAACCCACAATGGCAATTTTACCTGCACAATCGGTTACGCAACACTTAACTCAAATTTTAACTGGAGGTACGCCAAAACAGCGTACCCAAGCAGCAGATTTGTTTGCCCGTATAGGCGAACACAGAGAGATATTAGCAGCGGCATTGACAACAGAAACCAATAAAACCGTACTGAAAAGTATTGAAAGTGCAATTTCGAGATTTTCAGTCATGGATACCGCCAGCCAAGTTGAAGAGACTGAGTTACCTGAGTTTATTGAATTAGAAGATACACCGCTGCCTGAAAGTGCAAAAGATATCTTAGTTAATAATTTCAATGAAATGCTGCAAAAAGCCAAGGAAAATGCAGAAAGTGAAATTGAAGAAAACAAAAAACAGAAGCACAGCTACAATTGGGCACAGCGACATTATAAAGAATTCCAAAAACTCAATGCGCAAGCCTGCTGTAAGGTGATTGATAAGCTGAATTCAGGTAAGGAAATTATTACTGACCATGAATATAGCGTGGTGAAATTTAAAGAACGTATTACTAACTTGCCCGAATATAACTTATTCCATGCATTACGTCTGATCAGCCATAACCGAACAAATGAGGAACATTTATCCCATTACCATCTTACACGGGAAGTTCCACCGCGAATTCTTGGGCAAATTGAATTGCGTCAGCTAGAAAAAACGTTAACACAATGTCATTTTAAAAACGCAACACGGTTGATTGCAGACCTTTGTTTACGCTCATATGCTAATGGGTTAGCAATTTTTAACCAGCCAGCACAAGTTTGGCCGTTTTTCATTCAATACCCAGATTTTATTGCAGAAGCATTAGGTTTAATTCCTCAACAAGAAACGCAGCGTTATTATCAAGAATATGATGCGGCGAGTGGAATTGATGTCCTTGCAATGTTACCGACCATTCCAGCACGTTTTATTCCACGTATTATGGAGTTGGCTCTTGGGGAAAATAAAACCCACCGCCTGAGTGCACAAAAATTACTAGAGACATTACCGAATATTCACCTTAACGCGGCAGAAGGGTTAGATTCAGGCAAACAAGAAATTCGTGTCACCGCAATTGAATGGTTGGCTCGTTTGAAAAATCCAGAGTCATTAAAACCACTCTATGCCTTATTAAAGAAAGAAAAACGGGAAGTTGTACGGGCGGCCTTGTTAACTGCACTGGAACAATTTGGTGAGGATATTTCAGGTTATCTTGCGCCTAAAGTGTTATTAGCTGAAGCGCAAAAAGGGCTAAAAGCGAAAGCGCCTGCTAGTATGGCATGGTTTAATCTCGATTCTTTGCCGGCATTAACTTGGCAAAATAATAAACCCGTAGAAGCCGATATTATTCGCTGGTGGGTGGTTCTGGCCGTTAAATTAAAAATGCCAGCGGGTAATGGATTACTTCAACGTTATATTGGTTTACTTTCGATAGATAGCCAAAAGAAATTAGGTAGTTTTATTTTAAATAGTTTTATCGGGCAAGATATTGCTGGGCCGTCATTAGAAATGGCAATGACAGAAGCAGAACGTGATGCCCCAAAACGCTTAGCTAATTATCAAGATTGGGTGAAACGCTGGCCTGAATATTATAGTCAGTATGAAAACTATACTTTAGAGCAGACGTTTAATGAGATAAAAAATGAAGTTCTGCGCCGCTATTTAGGCTCCGCTATTAGTGATAAAGGAATGTTAGCGCTGATTTGTGGTATTGAAGGGCACCTTGCCGTAACCACATTGCGCAACTATATGCGTGATCATTACCAACGTCGCGCACAAATTGAAGCCATGATTGATGCGGTGGCGACAAGCAATGACCCTCTGATTATTCAATTATTATTGTCACTTTCTCGCCGTTATCGTACCGCGTCAGTTCAAGAAAAAGCGCGCGGACTTGTTGCTCAAATTGCTGAACGTAATGGTTGGAGCGCGGATGAACTTGCAGATAGAACAATACCGACTGCCGGAATGGATGAAACAGGTATTTTGGCACTCGAATATGGTGACCGTACGTTTACTGCGAAGCTGGACGCACAGCAAAAATTAGTCTTATTTAATCCAGAAGGCAAAGAAATCAAAGCATTACCCGCTGCACGTAAAACCGATAACGAAGAATTGGCTAAAGAATCTAAAAAGCTATTCACTGCGAGTAAAAAAGAACTCAAGCAAGTCATTGAACTGCAAACGGCTCGTTTATATGAAGCGATGTGCGCAGAGCGCCTTTGGACAACCGCAGATTGGCAGGAATATATCCAAGCGCACCCGGTGATGCGTGGCCTTATCGAAAAATTAGTTTGGATAGAAACGAAAGAGAACAATATCCTGAATGTGTTTCGTCCATCGGATGATGGCAGTTTATTAAATTTAGATGATGACGAAGTGACGTTATCTGCTGACTCTTACATCAAATTAGCCCATGCTGCATTGGTCAGTGAAGATGAGCGAAAAGCGTGGATAACGCACTTTAAAGATTACAAAGTGAAATTTTTATTTTCACAAATGGAACATAAAATCCCTGCTCTGGATCTGAAATTAACTGAAATTGAAGATCGTAAAGGGTGGTTAACCGACACCTATACCTTGCGTGGCGTCTTGACAAAAATGGGTTATCAACGCGGGCAAGCAGAAGACGGTGGGAGTTTTACCCATTATGCAAAACACTTTGCCAGTTTAGGTTTTTATGTCTATATCGAATTTAGTGGCAGCTATGTGCCAGAGGAAAATATTCCAGCGGTCTTGTTTTCATTAAGCTTCGAAAAATCACAACAAAGCTCATGGAACCGCAGCTATATCGAGTTAAAAGATATCCCACCTATTTTATTAGCTGAAAGCTATGCGGATTATTTAAAAGTTGCGGATGCGTGTGCAGGTTTTGATCCTGAGTGGGAAAAGAAAACACCTTGGTAAGTGGGTTTAACGTAGGATTTTAGAATGACTAAAAGTAAAACAATAGAAGGGAATATTCTGCGTGAAAGCGCAGAAATTCGTTTTGCCGATGAATTGGCGCGTTTAACCGAAGCAGATAAACAGAACCCGAAACCACAAGGGTGGTTGCGCTCACCTCGTGCTGTTAGGCAATTTATCTTAGGTGATGAATCACTCAATATTTCTGCAAAATTTTTTGGTGATGATGCTTTAGTTGACCGTGCAATTGTGACGTTATTAGGTAAACAAGGGTTAATGTTAGTCGGGGAGCCTGGGACGGCAAAATCCATGTTATCGGAGTTATTAGCCGCTGCAATTAGTGGTGATTCAGGTTTAACCATTCAAGGAACCGCGGGCACAACTGAAGATCATATTAAATATTCATGGAATTATGCATTGCTATTAGCTGAAGGCCCAACAGAGAAAGCATTGGTTAGCTCGCCGTTATACCAAGGTATGCAAGAGGGGAAAATTGTTCGTTTTGAAGAGATCACGCGCTGTCCTCCTGAAATTCAAGATGTGCTGGTTAGCTTGATGTCAGAAAAGCAAATGATGATCCCTGAAATGAAAGACAATGCACGGATCAGCGCGAAGCAAGGGTTTAATTTAATTGGTACAGCAAACTTGCGTGATCGTGGCGTTCATGAAATGTCATCAGCGTTAAAACGTCGATTTAATTTTGAAACGGTACGGCCTATCCAAGATCCCGCATTTGAAATTAAGCTGATCAATAAGCAATTAACCGCAGAGTTAGCTGACCTCAATGGCCAAGTAACCATCCCAAGCAACGTGATCGAGCTGTTGGTCACCACGTTCCAAGAATTGCGTTCAGGAAATACCAAAGATGGGGGCAGCATTAAAACGCCAGACGCGGTGATGTCGACAGCTGAAGCCGTTAATATTGCTTATGCATGTGCACTTGAAGCCCATTACTTAGGTGATGGCATACTCAATGCAGGAGCAGTTGCACGCCAGCTTATTGGTGTGGTTTTAAAAGATAACGCAGATGATATCAAACGGATGCGTTATTACATTGACAATGTCGCGAGAGAAAGGGCGAAACATAGCCAAGAGTGGAAAGCTTTTTTTGATGCTTCGAGGGCATATTGGCAATAAAGTTTCATAACAAGGTAGAGCCACTATGGTTCTACTAACCCCTCGTCATGATGATTGAATTAGTACTAGGCCATTTAAGACGAATAACCCTTAGGGAAATCAGCGGTGAGCTTGCTATCTATACCTTTACCAAAACGCATTGAAAATGCATTACACAACAGGCAACAACTTGAATCAGCCGGTATCTACTTTGCACCTATTCGGCATCATAGCCCCGCATGTGCATACAGCACGTTGTCGTTGATTGAACAAATCGAACCTGACTATGTTTTAATCGAGGGACCCGATAGTTTTAATGGGCTACTGGCGAGCTTATTACATCATGATACCCAGCCACCTGTCGCTATTATGGCACAAACAGAAGTAAAACCCGCACAAGTAGGAGATAAAAGTGACGTTGTCACTCGATCTGCTTATTTTCCTTTCTGTGAATATTCCCCTGAATGGCAGGCTTTACAAATCGGCCAACAACACCAAGCCCAGTTGCGTTTCATTGACTTACCATGGACAGCGCAAGTTAATGAAGACGAAGCCAATGAGTTGCAATCTCAAAGTTTGCAGAAAGAACGCTACTTAGCCCATAGCCTATTTATTAGCCAGCTTGCGAAAAAAAGTGGTTGCCGTGACCATGATGAATTATGGGAGCAAATTTTTGAATTACGGGCGATTGAACAACTCGCGGATTGGCAGACATTTTTCATGGATAGCTTTATTTGGTGTGCATTGGCACGGCTTGATTATGAGCCCCAAGTCCTTGAAGCAGAAGGCTCTATACAGCGTGAGCGCTATATGCAAGCGCATATCCAGACCATTAAAGCCCAGCACCCACAAGCTAAAATTGTGGTGGTGACGGGAGGATTCCATACCCTTGCGCTTCTTGAAGGGTTAGAAGAGACTCGCAATCAACAATTTAAGCTTTCTGTAGCACAACAAAAAGCGTTTATTCAACAACAAAAATTGGGTGAACAAGACAAGGCTTGGTTTATTCGCTATAGCTATGACAAACTTGATGCATTAAATGGCTATGCATCCGGCATGCCTTCTCCTGCATTTTACCAACAATCATGGTTGTCATTATTGCAGCAACGCCAAGCACAGTTGACAGGCGATAACCAGCCTACGCAGGCTTATCGAAACCGTTTAGGTGTTGCCTATCTTTCTAAAGTTGCGAATATCTTACGTGAAAGGCAATTTGAAGCGGCTCCCGGGTTTTTATCGGTTAAACTGGCTGCAGAGCAAAGCATTCGCCTTGCCGTCTTTCGTGGGCATGCAGGCCCAGGGCGTTATGACCTGTTGGATGGGTTACAAAGCGTTTTTATCAAAGGTAGCTTAGATGAAAGCCAAGTTGAACTTTGGCAGGAAATAACAACCTGTTTTTCCGGCTTTTTACTCGGAAAAATTCCCAAAGGGACAGCAACACCTCCGTTAGTCACTGAAACTTATGAATTAGCAAAAAGTTTTCGTTTCAAACTTGATGATACCTTAAGTAAGGTGAGCCGCTTAGATGTTTATCGTAACCAACAACATCGTGCGCGCAGCCGATTTCTGCATTTACTAGCATTTCTTGATATCCATTTTGCTAAGCTGCTCTCTGGGCCAAACTTTTTGTCGGGTAACCAAATGGATTTATTATTTGAAGAATGGCAATACGCATGGACGCCTAATGTTGAGGGGGAATTGATTGCATTATCGGAAAAAGGAACGCAATTAAAAGCTATCGCGCTAGCCCGTTTGTTTGAAATGGAAAAAAACCTAGAACAACAAGGGGTTAGTCGCTCAAGCCAAAGTGCGGTTGCACTCCTTATGCAAGCCGCGTTAATTGGGTTACATCAACGGATGCCCGCATTATTTTCTTTGTTGGATGGTTATATTCAGCAGGATACAAAGTTTGAATCATTGATTGCTTGTGGTCATAAACTGGTTCATCTTTGGAGGGGGCGTCAATTCTTTGATATTGAAGATAATTTTGCTATCGAAGCGCGTTTAGATGCCTTATTACAACAAGCATTTTATTGTTTTGCTCAAATTACACAAGGGGATGAACAGCAGCAAGAGCCTCATTTTTCAGCATTACTTTCTTGCCGTGAATTAATCACTTTTATGCCTGAAATTAATAACAGCCATGACTACACCAATGATTTTTATCAGGCATTAGGCCGTTGTGAAGGTCAGTTAAATCAGACACCGCTTTTAAAAGGCGCAGTGGATGCTTTGCGTTACCTTGGGGCGAAAATTGATGAAACCGTCCTGACAGATGAAATTAGGCGCGCGTTCAGCACAGGCAGTGATCCTGAAATGGCAATTGGCTATTTTATCGGTGTGATGCGAACAGCACCAGAGTTAGTCTTACGCATACCATTATTAATTGATATGTTAAATCAGTTGCTTAGTGAATGGGATGAAGGGCGTTTTATTCAGGTGTTACCTGATTTACGGTTTGCGTTTAGCCAGTTAACGCCTAAACAAAATGCACAAATGGCACAATATGTGGCACAAGACTTGGCGATTGAGGCAAAAGAACTCACATTGCACCAGACAGAATTTAATGAACAACAGATGATGGAAGTGATTCAACTCGAACAACAATTACAGAGCCAGCTGATTGAACTAGGGTTACAGGATTGGTTTGCTCGTGCTCAGGATGACAAATAATGAGTCAGAAAAATACGACATTAACCCCTGAACAACTTCAATTGGCTAAGCGCTGGCGCTTAGTCCTCGGGCAATATGCCGATAACGCGCTGGGCCAAGCCACCTTTAGTGCTGAAGAGTTGAAAATAGAACGTTCTTTGGATTTTTTATATCGCCGAGAATACCTACGTCGAGGCTTAAAACAAGAAGCTGGACGCCACGGCTCCTTAGATGCTTCTCAATTAACGGCGGTTAACTGGTTAAATCAAGCACGTAAATTATTTCCTAATAGTACTTTTGAGCGGATGCAATCCCAAGCGTTAGAACGTTATGAGATCAGTAGCTTACTAAAGGATCCACAGGCGCTCAATGCCATGGAACCGACAAAATCCCTCGCTAAAGCCTTGTTAAGCTTACGCGGGAAAATGAATGAAGAAACCCGTGATGCCGTTAAAAATATTATACGTAAAGTAGTTGATGATATTTTAAGTCAAATGCGTAACCAATTTCGTCACGCATTAACAGGGCGGCGTAACCGTTTTCAACGTTCACTGATCCCAAACAGCCGTAATTTTGATTGGCGAGGGACTATCGCTGCCAATTTGAAGAATTACGATAAGCAAAATCAACGGTTAGTTATCAAAACACCCCATTTTAATTCTCGTCAGCAACAGCATTTACCATGGGATGTGATCTTGTGTGTGGACCAAAGCGGCTCGATGGCGAGCTCTATTATGTATGCCGCGGTGTGTGCGAGTATATTAGCGGCATTGCCGACAGTGCGTGTCTCTTTAGTGATTTTTGATACTCAAGTGGTAGATTTAAGCCATCTTGCGCATGATCCCGTTGAAGTGTTAATGACAGTGCAACTGGGCGGCGGAACAGATATCGCTAAAGCCATGCAATATTGCGAAAGCTTAATACGTAACCCAAAACGTACCGTGATTAGCTTAATTAGTGATTTTGAAGAGGGTGGCGCGCTGAATCATTTACTCAATTGCACACAGCGTTTACATAGCCAACAAGTGAAATTATTAGGTTTAGCTGCGTTGGATGACGAGGCACTCCCTGTTTATGACCCTGAAATTGCCCAAAAACTCGCAGATAGAGGGATGCATGTTGCAGCATTAACACCGGAGCATTTTGCGCAATGGTTAGCAGAGGTCATGCAATGAGTTGGAAAAACAGTTACCTACAGTATGACGACGACGCATTAGTCGTATTAGCGAATGTGGGGTTACTCAGGCGTGCACGCAAAGATGTTGAAAACCAAAAGGTTAATCCAACGGACTTAAACCTTGGGACATTCACGAGTGATGGGCAATGTGTCTCTTTAGATGCGCAAGGGATCCAAAAAGCCACTTGCGATTGCCCAGCAACGGGATGCTGTAAACACATTTTGGCAGCAGTTTTATGGATTCAATCGAATACAGCCGCAGAAATGACTTCAGCAGAGCCGGTAGCTAGTGAAACGGTGCTAAGTGAATTATTAGCATTATTACCAGAAAGCTTAATTAAACAAACACCGAAACCTGATATTCGTTTAGCGTTGAGATTTATGCAGGTATGGCAAGATAAAGAGCTGGTTTATGAAGCACATTCTAGCCAGTTAAAAATTATCCTACCAGAATATGATGAGCCAATTATTTATATGCGAGGTAGTGGTTTGCAGGGCATGATTTCATCAATACCTGAAAAACAAAAAAGTGCAGTTCATCTCGCTATTATTGCAAAACTAATGTTTCAGCATGGCCAACAGTGGCAATGGCCAGAGGAGATAACCGTAGGTCAAACTCATCAACAAGAGCTGACCCAAGACGATAAAATGGTGATGGGTTCAGTTGAGCAATTCATTCAGGATATGTTACGACAAGGGCTATCACATATTAGCCAAAGCAGTGCTAGCCAGTTGCAATTACTAAATATGTCAGCACGTGCGGAAGGGTTGCCTCGCTTAGCCAATTATATGAAACGCCTTAGCCAGCAAGTTAAACGCTTAGCCGATAAACATTTTACGATGGATGAAGGGCAAGTTTTACGGTTAATTGCTGAAATATCTGCTTATATGTATCAATTATCAACAGCCAATGAACATCAGCTTATGGCACTCAAAGGGTTACAAAGACGGCAGTATACCGACCAACCCATAGAGTTTGATTTGCTGCCTATCGATGCGAATTGGTGGAAAACAGATAGCGGTGCGATCGGTGCTACATTGAGTTTTTGGGATCAACAAAATAAAAAAATTATTCAATGCACACAGGGGCGTGGAAATAGCCTTGACCCGACGTTTAACCGACAAAATGTTTGGCAAACCTTGGCGTTATGGAAACATACCGCAGTAAGTTTGATGAAAAGCCCCTTTAAATTGCATTTACCAAGGTTATCAGAGGAAGGGAAATTATCAGCTAGCGGTGAAAGCTATGCAGTTAGCTGCAAAGAAAAAGGATTAACAACTGATGATTATCTTAGCATCAAAGCTGAATTTGGTTATACCGACTGGCAATCAGCAGCTAACGAATTACCGACATTTATACAAGAGAATAGGTTTTCGCCCATTTTATTGCATATTACTGATTATGAGCCGCTCTATTGGGATGAAACCGAACAATGTGTATTGTGGACGGTGATTGATTCACAAAAAAACAGGGCGTTTTTACGGCTAAATTGGCAAGGAAGTGATGACCATAAAATTGAGGAATTGCGTTTTATTACAAAGCAGCAATGGCCAATTTGTGCTGTGACGGTGCAGGTGAGCCATTCACAAGAAGTGCTTCAATTAATCCCCAAAACATTATGGTTAAAAAAAGAACATGGTATTGAGCTGTTCTATTTAGATTTTGAAAGTACACCGCGTAAGAAACAACGTTCTGGTTTTTTTAATAAAATTATCGAATATATGGTGAAAAAACAGCAAAAAAACCAAGTTTTTGTACCTGAATTAACGTTGGCTAGTCAGCTTGTTCGGCCGCTACTTTCGGTATTAGAAACTCAAGCATGTACAGGAAGGCAGCGTTTATCTCAGACTCAACAAGATGAAATAGCGTATGTCGTTAGAACACTTGAAGATTTGGGGGCGCTTTGGTTGGCTAATCAGTTCAAACCTTTGGTGGCTTCCGGCGCTATACAACCCCAATTACTTTTACAATTAGTTTATTTATGTGACCATTTTGAACGGTTACAAATGCCATTACCTTTTCAATTTAGCCAATAACATGAGGGGAGGTATTCCCCCATGTTATGTTCAACACAACGTATTATTATTCATTAGATTCAAATGACGCTAAGAATGTCCGTAATAACTGGTTCAACGCATGTTGCTCTTGTTGAGACAAGTTAGCGACGAGGCGAGCCTGGTTTTGTGTGTGTGCTTCAATAAGTTGGTTGATTAACGTTAACCCTTCGGGAGTTAATGAAACCAAAAAGCCGCGGCCGTCATCAGGGTTAGTATGGCGGCTGACTAACCCCGCTTTTTCCAATTGGTCTATTCGGTTGGTCATCGTTCCTGATGTGACCATCAACGTTGATAACATTTCTCCTGGGCTCAGTGTATAGGGGGCACCTGCACGCCGTAAAGTCGCAAGTACATCAAAGCTTGAACGGTTAAGGCCAAACTGAGCGAAGACCTTTTCCATTTCCCGAGTTAAGTGGAACGCGACATTACCTAGCCGGCCAATTAGCCCCATTGGGCTAATATCGAGGTCAGGGCGCTCTCTTTCCCACTGTTGAGTGATTTTATCTATTCTATCCATAGGCAAATAATGGCGGTTATTTATCTTGACGTCAAGGTAAAATGCACATATCTTGACTTCAAGATAAATTAAGAGAATAGAAATATGAATCGTATAACGGTTTTAGGGTTGACAGCATTAGCACCAATTGTGTGGGGAAGCACATATCTAGTGACAACAGAGATGTTACCCGCAGGGATACCATTAACATTGGCGGTATTACGCGCGTTACCTGCAGGATTACTATTGATACTTGTGTTACGAAAACTCCCCGAAGGCATTTGGTGGTTGCGGGTAGTGGTATTAAGTGTTTTAAACTTTTCTTTATTTTGGTGGCTATTGTTTATTGCTGCGTATCGCTTACCTGGTGGTGTCGCCGCAACGGTTGGCGCTGTACAGCCATTAATTGTGCTATTTTTAAGCCGCTGGCTGTTAAATAACCGTTTATCTGCGGTATCCATTATGGCATCAATAGCAGGGGTATTCGGGGTAGCTATATTGCTCTTAACACCGAATGCCGCCTTAGACCCTTTAGGTATTATTGCTGGGTTAGCAGGGGCATTTTCAATGGCTGCGGGGACGGTTTTGAGTCGCCGGTGGCAGCCACCAGTCAGTGCTTTAACCTTTACTTCATGGCAATTAACCGCGGGAGGATTAGTATTATTACCGTTTGCCATGATGTTTGAGCCGGCTTTACCAACGTTAAGTTCACTAAATTTAATTGGTTTAGGGTATCTCACGCTTATTGGCGGTGCATTAACTTACGCCTTATGGTTCCGCGGACTGGCAATATTAGGTCCAAGTTCAGTGGCGTCACTGGGTTTTTTAAGCCCCGTGAGTGCGGTGGTTTTGGGATGGTTTTATCTCAATCAACAGCTTAGTACCTTGCAATTTATCGGCATGGTTGTCATTTTACTCAGTGTGTGGGCGAGTCAGCGAGCGGAAACAAGAAAAGTCACTCTAGCTTATCAACGTTAAAGTTAACCCTGTAGGTTGCTCATTGAATGTGATGAGCAACTTTTTTTCCTGTGTTAACATTCATTAGAGCATTCACTCAGACTATTAAACAGTGGCTAATATGTTATTTCCTGATGAAGATAATACCGTACAAATTGCACCAGAGGCTTTTTTACTCAAAGGGTTTCTACTGGGGCAAACTGATGCATTATTGCAGTCATTAAACAACATTATTGCAGCTAACCCCTTAAGACATATGACGACACCAAATGGCTACTCAATGTCTGCCGCAATGACTAACTGCGGTGACTGGGGTTGGGTAACTGATGAAAAGGGATATCGCTATAGTCAGCGTGACCCTGTCACTAATGAGCCTTGGCAACCCATACCAATTTCCTTTGTTCAATTGGCCACTTCTGCAGCGAGCACTGCTGGCTTTGATCATTTTATCCCTGATGCTTGCTTGATTAACCGCTATGCCGTTGGTGCTGCGATGGCATTGCACCAAGACAAAGACGAAACTGATTTTACTCAGCCGATTGTCTCTTTTTCTTTAGGGTTACCCACAACATTTGATTTTGGTGGAGTAACTCGAGATGCGCCCAAAGTTGCTATTTATATAGAGCATGGCGATGTTTTGGTATGGGGAGGCCAGTCACGATTAAATTACCATGGGGTGCGTCGAGTTAAATCAGGTGTGCACCCGCTGTTAGGCCCGTATCGATATAACTTGACGTTTAGGCATTCTCAACCCTGAATTCACCTTTTACAGTATGCCAATTTATCAATGAAATAGACTATGAATGACTTAATATTTAATTTCAGCAACTTAAATAATATTAATCGTTAACTTTGGTATTTATATAGCAAAAATATCATTGAATAATGAATTGGAACCCCCTATAAATAATGGCTATAAATTAATATAACTAGTTATTGATAGGTAAGTGAATGTATAGCTTTTTAAATGATTATAACGAAATAGCTCATCCGGCAGTTATGCAAGTCCTAAATAATTTATCAGGGAAACGTTTCAAAGGTTATGGCACTGATGAGATTTGTCGTCGTGTAGCAGATAAAATTAGATTAAGAATTGGCCAGCCTAATGCGGAAATTCATTTTTTTAATGGCGGTACAATCACTAATCTAACTACGATTTCCCATGTTTTACGACCACACCAAGCGGTTATCACTGTAGACAGTGGGCATATCGCAGTCCATGAAACGGGAGCAATTGAAGCAACCGGCCATAAAGTTATTACTGTTGACTCGCCATCAGGCAAATTAGCGCCAGAACATATCATCAAAGTACTGTCTGAGCATAATGATGAACATACGGTTCAACCTAAGCTTGTTTATATTAGTAATTCAACCGAAATTGGTACCGTTTACCGTAAAGAAGAGTTAGTTGCGTTACGTGAGGTTTGCGATGCTCATAACTTACTGTTATTTATGGATGGTGCTCGCTTATCTTCAGGTTTAATGTCGAAATATAGTGATTTAACAGTCGAAGATGTTGCGCAGTTAACTGATATTTTTTATATCGGTGGAACGAAAATTGGTGCATTAACCGGGGAGATCTTGGTGATTGTAAACCCAGCACTGCAATCTGATTTTCGTTTTAGTATTAAACAAAAAGGTGGGTTACAAGCCAAAGGTTGGCTGCTTGCTGCCCAGTTTGAGCCGCTGTTTAATGATGATTTGTATTTTAAATTGGGGCGTCATCTTAATGAGATGGCTTCACAATTAGCTTCATTTTTTGCCGAAAAGGGATTTCAGTTTCTTGCGCCCGTTGAATCAAACCAAGTTTTCGTTATTTTCCCAGATGCACTGGCAAATAAATTATTAGTACATTATCAATTAAATCAAATATGCAAACCGACACGAGAGACCACCTGTATTCGTTTTTGTACCTCGTGGTCAACAACTCAGCAAGATGTCGATAAATTAAAACAAACTTTCCAAACTCTAATTTAGATAATTAATTAACCCAATAAATATTTCCGATCTTTCGCCTATATTTATTGGGTTTTATTTATCATGATGGTAGTTTATTGATGATTTTACTGAGCAATTATATTGTTGGTACTGATACAATATCCGTGCCAGCGAAAGGTAACGTAGAGCTAATCTTTCGAGAGTAATAGCCCTGATAACATCATATCTATGGCTTCGACACTTTTCTTTAGTCGCTGTTGACTTTCACCTTGTGAGATCCAATAAGCTGCCTCAGCGAGCCCACCATTAATTAAAAAAGCCAATGCATGGGTATCAATACTTTTAATAACGCCATTTTGGACTAGCTGATGAAGCAGGCGTTCAATTTGTTCAGTACACTGTAAGTTTGATTTAGCCAAAAAATCGCCTAAAACGGCTTTTGCGTCACGCAAAATAATTTGTTGATACTCCGGTTCTAATGCCATTTCTAAGTAGGCGTGACAACGCTGACAAAAACTATTCCATAGGTCTTCAGTATGGAGAGTAATTGCTTGTAAACGGGCATTCATTTGTGAGTCAATTTGTTCAACAACGGCAGTAAATAAGCCTTGTTTATCACCAAAGTGGTGGTAAAGGGCTCCGCGTGTGAGATTAACGCTTGCTGCTATTTCATCCATTGAGGTTTCTGCATAACCAAGCCGGCTAAAGTGCTCTCGTGCTGTAGTTAATAAATTTGCACGTGTTTCTGCCATTTGAGCTTGCGTTCTTCTTGCCATTAAAAGCCTCTTACATACATAGCGTATAATTATTTACATTCAATCTGTATGATTATATCATGATTATACATACGCAGAGTATGTATAATTAAATTTCATTTTGGAGCTCATATGATAGGTCGCTATCAGCAGTTATTTCAGGCAAAAGAAAACCAACGTTTTGTGATAGCAGGGTTACTGGCACGTTTATCGTTACCGATGATGGGGATCGGGATCATTACCTTGTTAGCGCAACTAAAAGGAAGCTATACCTTAGCAGGGCTTGTTTCTGCAACTTTTGTCTTAACTTATGCGTTACTATCTCCACAAGTTTCTCGCTTAGTGGATAAATATGGTCAATTTCGCGTCTTGCCAGTGGTGACCGTAATCAGTGTGCTTGGTGTGTTTATTATTATCTTAACTACGTGGTTATCATTACCCGATATCGGCTTATTTATCGGAGCTTTATTAACGGGGGCGATGCCCAGTATGTCTGCCATGGTAAGGGCTAGGTGGACTGCGCTGTATAAAGATCAACCCATACTACAAACAGCCTATTCATTAGAAACCGTATTTGATGATGCCACTTTTATTGTTGGCCCTCCGTTATCTGTCGGGATCACTGTCGCTTTATTTCCTCAAGCAGGTTTACTGGTTGCGGCAATTTTATTAGCCGTGGGAATGGCTTTATTTATTTCACAGCGAAGCACAGAACCCAAAGTTGTGGCGCATGACTCTCTTGTATTGGTGAATAAATCAATTATTTCAATGATTGGCTTGCAGTTGTTGATTGTATTAATGATTGCTTTAGGCGTGATTGTTGGCAGTGTGGATATTTTAAGTGTCACGTTGGCTCAATTACAACAGCAACCAGCGATGGCCAGTTTAGTGTTATCGGCCTATGCGATCGGTTCATGTGCGATGGGGCTTGTATTTGGCGGATTAACCTTTAACACATCGTTATCACGTTTATTATTCCTCAGTGGCTTAATGACGTTTCTTTCTATTGTGCCAATGTGGTGGGTGGTAGGTGTTTATTCTTTGTCTGTGGTGGTGTTTATTTCAGGATTGTTCTTTGCACCGACGATGATTATTGCAATGACATTAGTTGAGAGAATTGTTCCACGGAATAAATTAACAGAAGGAATGACATGGTTACTCGCAGGGTTAAATATTGGCGTTGCGATTGGTGCGATGCTAACGGGCAAAATGGTGGATACCTATGGTCCTTATGCAGGTTATGCCGTCGCAATCTCTGGTGGAGTTTTAGTTTTCATTTCAACATGGCTGAGCTACTTACGGGATAAAACACAACAAAAAATGGCAGTTGAATGTGAGGATTACCATTAAAAACAACGAAAAAATAAACCATGTAGTGATAAAATCATAAAAAATAATTTAATGAGGTAATTTCATGCATTCTCCAGTCTTTCGCACTGCCACACTTGATGATGTTGACGCCTGTTATACGATTGAAATCGAATCCTATGAAGGGGATGAAGCGGCAACAAAAGAAAAAATAGCAACACGAGTTCAGCAATATCCAGACGGTTTTTTATGTATGGAATTAGCCGGGGAAGTCGTTGGTTTTATTAATTCGGGTTGTGCATGGGATGTTGTGATGTCGGATGAAGAGTTTAAAGAACTCATTGGGCATGACTCACAAGCACCAAATGTCGTTATTATGTCAGTGGTAGTGCATCCCAAGTATCAAGGTAAAGGCTATTCATCTTTACTGATGAAAAGGTTTATCAATGTCATGAAGGAGATGAATAAAAAAACGATTCATCTTATGTGCAAAGAACGCCATATTGACCTGTATAAGCATTTTGGCTACCAATATGTTAAACCGTCAGAATCTGACCATGGCGGAATGACGTGGCATGAAATGGTAATGAAACTGTAAACCTATTTTCTCAAGCCCACTATTTTGAGGCCGTCTGAGTGAGCTTGGGAGTTTTTCCATACGAAGTATCTAACGTGTAATTTTGTTGTCTGATATGATATCTCATCATAGATAATCACCATTTGGGAAGTAATAATGATAATTTGGGTTGATGCGGATGCCTGTCCAAAAGTAATTAAAGAAGTTTTATACCGAGCAGCAGATAGGGAAAAAGTGCAAATAACATTTGTTGCGAACCAACGCTTAACAGTACCTCCATCTCCTTTTTTAAAAACCTTGCAGGTGCCTGCAGGATTTGATGTAGCGGATAATGAAATTGTATTACGAGTTCAAAAAGATGATTTAGTGATCACTGCAGATATCCCATTAGCCGCAGAAGTCATGGAAAAGGGCGCCAATGCCTTGAATCCTAGAGGTGAACGGTATAGCGAAGCGACTATTCGTGAGCGTCTTAATATTCGTGACTTTATGGATACCATGAGAGCCAGTGGCATCCAAACGGGAGGGCCTGCAAGTCTAAACCAGAAAGACAGGCAACAATTTGCTAATGAGTTAGATAAATGGCTGTTGCAACGTAAGAAATCACTAAAGTCATTATAAACCAGCACATTTTTTATTTAAGCTCAGAAAATGTGCATAGTAAAACAGAATTACAATCTATACCGTGCCTATAATGGTTAACCTTAAATTTTTGAAGAAAAATGATGGATCCATTACACAGTATTATCATCACGCTATTCTTATTTATACTGACCTTTTTTAATCCTGGAGCAAATTTGTTTATTGTGGTGCAAACCACATTGAGCTCCGGTAAAAAAGCAGGATTAACTTGTGGTTATGGTGTGGTGTTAGGCAATGCCATTTATTCGGGGCTCGGTTTATTCGGTCTTGTCACATTAATGGCTGAATTTGGCTCATTATTTTCACTGATTAAAATTCTTGGTGGCTTATATTTGCTTTATTACGCGCTAAGTGTATTTAATAACAAAACGCAACTTAATCTGTCCACCGAAAATACTACGGAACATTTCCCATCTGGTATCTATTTTAGGCGGGGGCTAATTTCTGATTTATCAAACCCCCAAACCGTTTTATTTTTTATGAGTATTTTTTCAACGACCATTTCGCCATCAACACCATTATGGGCTAAATTAGTCATTTGGCTGGGAATTGTTATTGCATCATTAATTTGGCGGATTATTTTATGCCAAACATTCTCTTTAACCTCAGTTCGTAGAACCTATTCACGAGTTCATAAAGTGGTCGGTAAAGGTGTTGGGTTAATTCTAGGAGCGTTGGCAACAAGGTTGATTTACCAAGGGTTCAGCGAATTGGCTATGAAGAAATCACCGTTCTAGATTTACTGATGAAGAAGTCATTGCTATATAAAATAGCCTCAGACTTTACGATGAGGCTATTTGCAGTGGAATAAAATGAATTTATTGATACGTTAACCAATGTTCAACTTCTTGGTAATTACCGCGAAAAATGATGCGATGTTGTTTTTTACTTAATTGATAGCGATACATTGGGTCATAATACTCATTCAACAATGGGATTAACCACGAAAAATGTGTATGGGTATCTCCGGTTGTTTTTTGGTCTGCTAAAGCACGCTCAAGTAAATGCGTCAATTCGATTGTCCGCTGTGATCCTAACCGTTTACGGATGGCAAACAGACCATGATGTAAATAGTCGCTATATTCCTGCCAGCCACGCTCGAAACCAAAAGTCGCTATAAAATCTTGCGTCATACGGTCAAAATATTCATATTTTAAACGCTCAAGACGCAGTTCAAAAGGGTCATCAATAATAGCGATTGGCGCTTTTTCCATTTGTGCGCGTAGTTCAAGTGGCAGGCTATTTGCACCAATGGCACGTCCTTCATCTTCCAGTACCCAACGCTGACATTGTTGGGCTTTTTTCAATAGCGTAACTGCTAAATAATTTTCAAAAGTGGCTTGAGTGTGCTGTTGTTGTAATGTACGACCAAACGAAGAGCCACGATGATGTGCGAGACCTTCTAAATCAATTCCGTTCGCTAAATGATGTACGAGAGTGGTTTTACCATTACCCGTACAGCCTCCCACTAAAATAATAGGACGTTGAACCAATTCATTAACGGCATCAATTGCTGTTTGTCGTAATGCTTTGTAACCACCATTGATGAGAGGGTATTCAATACCGGCCTCTTTTAACCAAGATTGCACGATATGTGACCGCATACCACCGCGTGCACAGCAAATATAGCCATTCATATTTTGTTTACAAGCTGCTATCCATGCAGTGATCCGAGCCATTTTAAGGTCACCACTGACAAGCTGGTGGCCTAATTCAACAGCTTTAGCCGAACCTTGTTGTTTATAGCATGTACCAACAGCTGCGCGTTCATCATCATTCATCAAAGGCAGGTTTATGGTATTCGGCATTGACCCTTGTTGAAATTCGATAGGCGCTCTGACATCGATAAGTGGTGTGCCAGTGGTTAAGATTTGACGAATATTTTGCGAAGAAGTGGTTAATTCCATAATAACAGAGAGATTCTTTAAAGTTGCAATGGGTTTACTATACTCTTAATCCTATTGCTTGGCATTAATGTTAGGTTTAAAACGAGGGTTAGTATTTTACTGCGTAATAATGATATATTGTCGTTAGGTATTTTAATATGAGTAAGGGGTAATACTATGAAGATGCTAACGATTCAAGAAATGACCGAAACTCAAAAAATCCAAGTGCGCACGAGACTCGCGCAAGAAAGGAAGAAACTAGGCCGTGAATTAACCAATTCTGAGCAGAGCAAGGTAAGAAAACAAATTATTACCGAAATATCTCAAGAAGTCGAAAAACAAGCTAAAAAACGACGAGCAGAAAAGAAAAAAGATAAATTAGTACCCAGTGATATAACATACAGTTGGTCTTCACAAAATCACAAAAGAGGGTATCGTTAATTTTTAATCAGAGTGTTCCGCTAGTGATTTGCGTTAAGTGATTGTAATTTTATGCAATTCAAATCATTAAAAGATCTCTAAGATGAAAAAGATTACGTTATTATTCTTGTTATTTAGTAGTTTTGCTGTCGCAAAATCCCATTATCATGGGAAACCATCCCGTAATGATTCTGTTGTTGTGCATGTTTGCGCTTTATCTCCTTTTTCTAATTTTTATGCAGAAGCTGCAATGTCCGAGCAAACAGCACGAAACAAAACCTCTCGGCGTTGTGAATTAGGGCAAGGGCAAGGCAGTATTTTTTGTAAAGCTCAAGATGCGAAATGCAGTACCAGTAAAATTGGTTGGGTCTAGTGGGGAACACAATATAATCGGATTATTCGCTGTTTGCTCTCTTTGCATTTTTTGGCGATATAGGATCCCCAAGTTAAAGCAGAAGCCGACTCTCGGCCTTCTTGGGCAAAATTGCCAACGACCTTGTATTTTTCTATTCAATAAATTTCCTTTTTCTAGCGCTCTGGCAACTTCACTAAAAGTAACTGGTAATCCATGAATGCTATGAGTTAATACAACGGCTTTCAGTATCCAGCGGTGGTTGTTTAACTTCCACGTGACAAAAGTAGCGGTGGCTGATAGATTATCTATTCATATAGATATTCATTTATCTATTCATAAACCTATTCACTGAGTGATTAAATCATGACAAATAGACTTGAAATGATTCGTCAATTATTGCGTCGAGAGCCAGCAACGGCAAGGCAACTCGCTGATATAATGAATATTAGTCAGCCAACCATTTCTCGAGCGTTAACATCACTTGGTGAAGACATTGTTCGAATTGGTTCGGGCCCATCTATTCAATATGCTTTGCGTGATACTTTTCGCGGGTTTGACACGGCACCTATTTATCGCATCAGTGAAGAGGGAACCTTAAGGCCACTAGGGAAACTGATCCCAGTTTACCCCGGAGGATTTGTCATGGAGCAGGAAGATAATGTCTGCCTTTATAGTGATGGCCTGCCATGGTGGTTGTTTGATATGCGTCCACAGGGGTATCTTGGTCGGGCGTATGCATCAACTTATTCAGCAGAACTTGGTCTACCAGCTAATCCAGAACACTGGTCAGATAGCGATATAATAAGGGCTTTAATAACCCATGGTCATGATGCAGTAGGAAACTTATTAATTGGGGAGCAGGCAAAAAAGCAATTTTTGAATATGCCTTCACCGACACCTGTTGATCGAGCTATAACCTATCCCTCACTAGCATTGGCTGTCAGTTCTGGAGAAGCTCCAGGCTCATCAGCCGGTGGAGAGCAACCAAAATTTTGTACTTATACCGATCGTGGTCATGTACTCGTAAAATTTACGGCGCTGGACGATAACGTAATCAGCGAACGGTGGCGCGATTTATTGCAAGCTGAACATCTTGCGTTAAAAGTGCTTGGTGTAGAAACAGAAGTTTTTGATTTTGGTGGACAGCGCTTTCTTGAAGTTCCTCGGTTTGACCGAGTAGGTTCACTGGGTCGCATAGGCCTTTTCTCTTTACAAGCTCTAGAAGCTGAGTTTGTTGGCAAAGCGATGAAACCTTGGCCTGTATTGGTGAATGACCTTGTCAAACAAGGGTATGTAGATGCCGATGCCGCCATTAGTACTGCGCGACTTTGGGCATTTGGCATGTTGATAGGAAATACGGATATGCACCATGGTAATTTATCATTTATTAGTAGCCATGGTCGTCCATATCAGCTTGCGCCAGCCTACGATATTTTGCCTATGGGGTTTGCTCCTAAATCGGGCGGTGAAATCGTAAACTCACTTCGAGTGGCAACTCTACTTGATGGGATCAGTGGGGATATTTGGCGAGAGGCGTTAGCACTAGCGGAAGAGTTTTTCACCTTGGTAAATAATTGTGATCGGTTATCAAATAATTTTGGCCAATGTCTTACTGCGTTGCGTAATCATCTTGATGAGGCGAGGTCACGCATATCCCGTTTGGAGTGAGGCTCATTGGTATAGATGTCAGTATTTTTCATTATTCATGAAAAGGTTAATTGCTTATGTAACCGATCGCCAAAATTGGGTTACGTAAGTTTTTAACCATGAAATTTCAACCCGATTTTGTGAAAGGGGTATTAACCAGCGGGGCGGCCGTAATGCCTAAACCTTAAACATTATTAAGGTAGATTTAAGGCTTAAGTAGATATTTGTTATGTATGATTGTGGTCATTAGTGAGGCGTTAATATTATCTTGGCTTTTAACGTCGTGAATTACACCATGGGTCATTAGGATATGCTCCCGTATTATCAATCGAATTGTTTTCTATCATATCCAAATAGAGTAACTCAACTTCAGTTCTTGCCCATGGCGTGCGACGAAGAAACTTTAAGCTAGATTTAATACTTGGATCTTTGTTAAAGCAGTTTATTTTTATAATGCGTCCAAGTTGGCTCCAACCGTATCTATCAACCAATGCATTAACTTGCATTTCTAGTGTAACTCCATGTAAAGGGTCTTTCGATTTATATTCACTCATTACGGCATATCCGAAGCATAGGCAGGTTATTATTAAGCGCATATAAATAAGCTGAATACCAATCTAAGTCAATAGGGTGTTAACAATGACTGAACGAGCAAGGCCTATTTTTGCCCTGAAATTATATTTAACATAATATGCATTATGCGAATCTAAGTGTGAAATGAAGAAATCCAGCGTTTTGGCTGGTTAATCGTGTTGGTTCTTTTTTGGTTTTAAACCCAATTTGACTTCATAAATCTTCCGTTTTGCAATAACTTCTATGGGTTCTTCAATTACTCTGATATCTGTTAGTTCCCATGCTAACTAACCTAATTCATATTATGATTATTGTGAGAAATGAATTCTGGCAATATGTTACGGATATTCCCACAAAAGTTATTGACCGACGTTTGACGCCAAACAAGAATATGACGGTGTATTACTTCTATAATTACCCGCTAATTTACTCATATAGATGTGGTCACATGGCTTACAAACTGAATCTTAACTGGCCTGAATTTTTAGAAAAATACTGGCAGAAAAAACCCGTTGTATTGAAAAATGCATTTCCTGATTTTGTCGACCCTATCACACCGGATGAACTGGCGGGCTTAGCCATGGAGCCGGAAGTTGACAGTCGCCTAGTCAGCTTTATTGATAACAAATGGGAAGCGAGTCACGGCCCGTTTGAAGATTTCAGCGAATTAGGCGAAAAAGGATGGTCACTACTGGTGCAAGCGGTCAACCATTGGCATATGCCAGCGGCCGAACTGGTAAAACCGTTTCGTGTACTACCCGAGTGGCGTCTTGATGATTTGATGATCTCCTATTCGGTGCCTGAAGGTGGTGTTGGACCTCATATTGATAACTATGATGTTTTCATCATCCAAGGTATGGGACGCCGCCGCTGGCGTGTGGGCGATGCCCTACCTATGCGTCAATTCTGCTCACATCCGGCATTATTACATGTCGACCCATTTGAACCGATTATTGACGTAGAAATGGCGCCTGGAGATATTCTGTATATTCCGCCGGGATTCCCTCATGATGGTTTCACTTTCGAAGATACCATGAACTATTCTGTCGGCTTTCGCGGGCCAACAGGACGTGATCTGCTGAGCAGTTTTGCAGACTATGCGCTGGAACAGGATTTAGGTGGCATAAATTATAGCGATCCTGACCTCACGGTGACTGAAAACACAGGCACCATGAAACCTCATGAGGTTGAACGTCTACGAGCCATGATGATTGAAATGATCAACAAACCGGGTGATTTTGAACAGTGGTTAGGCCGTTTTGCAACGACTCTACGTCATGAATTGGATATTGCGCCTGCGGAACCGCCATACCAACCGGAAGAAGTGCTGAGTGCACTGAATGATGGTGAAAAACTGATCCGACTGAGCGGTTTGCGTGTGATGCGTATTAATGAGCACTTTTTCGTGAATTCTGAAAGCTGGATTACCACAGAAACAAAGGGTGCGGATGCATTGTGCCAGTTTACGGAAGTCGACAGCAATGAACTTGGTAAGGCACTGAATAACCGAGATTTTGTTGCGCAATTAACCGAATTTATCAATCAAGGATATTGGTATTTCGAAGAATAAGTCGCCCCTGCCCAACAAGATAAAACACCTGCTGATGGGTGTTTTATCCCTTCTGTCCTTCTACTTTTGTCAGTTTTTAGGTTTTATCTGTTATCTAATAAAAGTCAAATAAGCTAGTTTTAGTCATTATCTTACTTAGCGGTACTTCTGATTGGAGTTAAAAATGACAGTTCCTACTCGGCTGGTCAGCGGCTTATTATTCGCAACACTTTTGGCTTCTCAACACGTACGTGCTGATGCTGAAACAAAACTAAATCAAGATGTTAAACTAAATCATGCAACCGTGTTTTTGCGCGGTGCTACCTTAGACAACAGTGTGACACTGTCACTTAATAAGGGGCAGACTGAGGTTGTTCTTACGAATATAGCAAGCAATATTGACGCTCGAACGCTTTCAATTGACTTTGATAATAGTGATGTGACTATTCGTTCCGTAAATGTACAAAATGTGGCAGTTACACCTACATACCCCGCCAATATTGTTGAATTACAAGAACAACAAAAGGACTTAGTTCAGCAAGTTGAAAACTTAAACATTGCAATTAAAGTCGGTGAAGAGCAATTAAGCTTATTGAAAGATCAGCGCTTTTTTGGGGAAAATAACGCGCAATCATTAGAACAGTCCTCTCAAAAGTTAGACTTTATCCGTCAACAAATGACTTCAATATTGCATGAACAACAAAAATACCAATTAGAGATTGATAAGTTAGAAGAAAAACTTGCGATATTGCAAACGCAGATCGATGAAAAAATGCCCTCGTCTGTTGGCCAGCAAACTCAGATTGTCATGTTGGTCGATGCGGCTAAACCAACCATTGCACAGCTACAATTGTCCTATTTAACGCCTGATGCCGCGTGGTCACCAAGTTATGACATTCGTAGTCAGGACGTTGAGTCGCCAATCACCCTCACGTATAAAGCCAATTTAATTCAAAATACAGGCATTGATTGGGAAAAAGTCAATTTGACCTTATCGACGGTTAACCCATCAAAAAATATCACGCCTTCTGTTTTACAGCCTTGGCGCTTATCCGTTTATGATGATAATGCTCAAATAGCGCGTCAGGTTCGAATGAGGATGCCTGTAGCCCCTGCGGCAATGTATCAAGAAAATGGTGTTAGTGAGAAGAAAAAAACAATCAATTCAGGTATATCAGACTTTGTTACAACGTCTAATAATGGTATCAATTTAAATTATCAAATCGCCCTGCCTTATTCACTAAAAAGCGCGAACAAGCCGAATACTGTCACCATCAAACAACAAAATCTCGATGTAAAATACAAATATACCACCACGCCAAAACTGATTGAAGAGGTGTTCTTACAAGCAGATATCGACAATTGGCAATCACTTAACCTATTGAATGGAAATGCTAATATTTATTATGGTAATACATATATTGGCAACGTTATGATTAATGCAAATCAATTGGTTGATACATTACGAGTTCCTTTTGGTGTTGACAAGAGTATTCAAGTTTCCCGTGAACCAAATGAAAAAATAAAGAAAAAACCGAGTTTTATGGGATCAACAATCCAACAAACAGAAAGTTACTTGATCAAAGTAAAAAATATGCATGCGAAACCAGTTGAATTAACGGTTTATGACCAAATTCCGCTAAGTGAGGATAGTGAGATAAAAGTGTCTGAAATAGAGGATAAAAACGCAGTTACCAATAAAAGTACAGGTGAAATAGCCTGGGATATTACTTTAGAGCCTAATGAAGAAAAGCAAATTTCATTCAGTTATACATTGAGCTATCCAAAAGACAAACAAATATTAGGGTTATAACAATTTTTGTAGTTAATGTTAGATGGCGTTAGAATAACGCCATGCTGACACAACAATAACAAATTTGAGGTTTCCATGATTATATTAGTAACAGGCGCTTCTTCTGGCTTTGGTGAATCAATCGCTCGTAAATTTATTCAAAATAATCATACTGTTATTGGTACAGGGCGTAGAACTGAACGTTTAAAAGCCCTACATCAAGAATTAGGGGAAAAATTTTATCCATTAACATTGGATGTTCAAGACAGAAAAGCCATTCAATCTGCAATCGCTAATTTACCTACTCACCTCAAAAACATTGATGTCTTAGTCAATAATGCCGGTCTTGCATTGGGCCTAGAGCCTGCTTTTGATGCAAATCCTGATGACTGGGACGTTATGATTAATACGAATACTAAAGGCTTAGTGAATATGACCTATGAGGTGTTGCAAAACATGGTAGCCGAAAATCATGGTCACATTATTAATATTGGTTCTACTGCGGCAAGTTGGCCCTACAAAGGTGGTAATGTTTATGGTGCAACCAAAGCCTTTGTGAAACAATTTTCACTTGGTTTACGTGCTGATTTACAAGGGAAAAAAATTCGAGTTACCGATATTGAACCAGGCTTAGTTGGTGGCACAGAGTTTTCAAATATTCGCTTTAAAGGGGATGACGATAAAGCAGCTAGCACTTATCAAGGTACAGATGCCCTGACCCCTGAAGATATTGCTGAAACAGTGTATTGGGTTGCCACGCTACCTGCTCACATGAACGTAAATACATTAGAATTAATGCCTGTTTGCCAAACGTTTGCAGGTTTAACCGTACATAAACAACTTTAGATTTTAGTACTATTCTATACAGACGCACTAGCACACTTTTAGCTATACTCAGATTATCAGTCCTGTTTAGTAAGGAATTACCATGAATTCACACAAAATGTTGAAAACTGGCTTAACTGCGTTATGTTTTTGTCTCCCTCTACTTTGGGCTACGTCGTCTCCTGCTGCACAATCGACAACATCATGTACTGCAGGTAGTACTTGTGTTTCAGTAGGTAAAGGCGATGACTCTCTTAATAAAGAGCAAGCGCGTCAAGAAAAGGAACAATGGGATAGTACCCGTATGTTGCGTAATAAAGTTAATGCGCGTACTGAAAAAGAATTTGATAAAGTAGATGCCGCTTTTGATGCAAAAGATAAATGTGAAAAAAGTCTTAATCTAAATGCTTATTGGGAGCCAAGCACCAAACGTTGCCTTGATGTGAGTAATGGTCGTCCAATTAGTAATCCATAACCTGATAATAGGTTGCCTTATGGAGTTGTTGTTCAACAAGGAGATAAGATGAAAAAGAAATTATTGTTACCCTTATTTGTACTGATGTTAGCGCCCGCTTTTGCGCAAGCTTCATGTGAAAGTGTGATTGAGGAAATCAAACAAAAGATTATCAATAATGGCGTTCCTGCTGATAATTTTAGTTTGGTCGCAGTACCTAATGATGAAGTTGACTCATCTAAAGGTCAAGTTGTAGGTCACTGCCAAAATGATTCTTATAAAATCATTTATACCCGCCATTAGTCTATATTTTAGGTAAAATAAAGGGCGCTATTTGATGATAGCGCCCTTTTTCTTTGTTGGGTTATTAATGCAATTAATTAGGAATAGCGATAAGCTCTTGCAGTTTATCTGTATTGAGATAATGCCCTAGCTCTCTTTCTTCCGGCCGCAATAAATATGGGATTTCCCCAATTAATGGGGCCTTAATATGATGTTGTAACCGATCAATTATTTGAGCATAGTGCGCTAACCCTGGGTTGATACGGTTTGCCATCCAACCGATTAATGGTAATCCATCTGCTCGGATTGCATCCGCAGTTAATAGTGCATGATTAACACAGCCATGTTGAATACCTACGACTAAGATAACACCGACCGGCTGGCCTTTTAACCAGTCTGCATAAAAAGTATTGTCATCAAGCAAATAGCGCCATCCCCCATTACCTTCGATAACAACCATGTCACATTGATGATGTAAATGGTCTAGACCATGCTTTATTTTATTGAAATCAATGCTGTTCTCATGGCTGTAATTGTCCGTGATACGCACAGGATTAACTTCATCGTAGGAAACTAGGTCTTTAGAAACACTGTGAATTAGCAATGCATCTTTATTTCTGATTCCTTCAGGGGTATCAATGCATTGGTCAGCAATAGGTTTGTAGCCCACGGCTTTAATTCCTTGGCTATTTAGTGCTTGCAGGATGGCAAGCGTCGATACTGTCTTCCCGACATCTGTATCTGTCCCGGTAACAAATAGATTGATCATGGTCTTTTTCTATCCTGAAGTGACAGACTTATACAGCAATAAGCTGCAAAAATGATATGGATTCAGTTTATTGGAATGGGTAAGTGAGAAGTTTGCGTTAGCTCAATTTTGTGTACGATAGTGTAAATATTATCGAATTGTTTTAGCCTTGTAATAGTTGTAGTAGAAGTGAACCATCGTATAACGCTCGCTGTATTAATGAAGTTTCACTATCTTTGATGCTAAATGTAGATTTTTCTATCACTAATGTAGACGAATACAGAGGAATAGAAAGTTTATTTATATGTTTATGTAAACATTTTAAAAACAGATCAGAATCTTGATTCAAAGGAGAATTAACCAAAATGAGCTGACTACCCAATAAATTTACCATCAGTGCTAACGGTTTTGCCAACTGTTGTGCAACTTTATTAATAAGATAAACACAAAGACTGTCGTTTAGAATTGCGCCAGCGCAAATTTTATCCATTGAGATATCTTGCTGATGCAAAAATGAATCTGGGTAGTTTATTAGCAAATTATTAGCTTGTTGTAATATTGCAGGAATGGACGTATGGGTTTCTAAGCAATCATAGCTACCACAGTAGCAAACGTTATTTTGTTCAGGCTCACATTGAGTATGGCCGAATAGAATAGGCCGATGGGTATTCGTATCCAATGTTGTCCCATGGTTTAATACCATGACATTAACAACATTTTGTAGCTGTAAGTAAATGATATTTTTTTCTTTTCTTTTTTCCTGATGGGAGAAGAGGTCCATTAAGGCTAAAGCATCCACTGGCGGATGTAAATAAACGGGTAAACCAGTTTGCTTGGTAAGATATTCTGCGATGGCAAGTTGGTGGATTTTAAAAGAAGAATGCTGATAAATAACGCCAGTATGAGGGTCTAAAATACCATCAATAAGGATACTTATCGCGGTGACTCTTTCTAATATTTTTTGCTGGCTGGCAAAGAATTGACTAATTAATTCAGAAAGAAAATCGATAAATTCGCTATTTCCTAGCGGTGTAAATGGATACTCTGTTTGAGCTAAGGTAACTGCGTTAATTTCTTTCAGAGAAATCGTGAGTTTTTGGCCTTCGATACGAATAGCTAAAAATTGCCACCCTTCACTTTCAATGACTAACCCGACTGCTGGGCGTCCGCGCAGACCGAGTACCGGAAACTCTAATTCTTTAATTAAGTGAGCATCCATAAGTTCACGTGTAATTTTGGTGATACTAGCGGGCGCAAGCTGTGCTTGTTTTGACAAAGCAATACGCGAAATTGGACCATGTTGATCAATGATACGGTAAACAATACCCGTATTTAATTGTTTGATTTGGTCTATATGGCCAGTTTGATTCACCATGGTAATAATTCAATTCCTTTATAAAGCAATGAGTTATTATGCCTTAATCTGTGTATGAATGATTTCATTTACATTAAAAGTGTGAACTTGCTCACTTTTGGTTACCAACAATGTTGGCCATCAAAAGATTCGTTAATTTTTTTGCGACGGAGGGCAATGTTCTACGTGTATTGTAGACTAACCAGACTTCAGATGAAGCATTAAGATTAGTGAGTTTTAAGTATTTTACACCATCAATTTTCATACGCGTGAATGATTCTGTAATCACTGATATTCCCATACCAGCGGAAACTAGTCCCAAAATAGTCATGGCTTCCCCGGCTTCTTGAGAAATGGTTGGAACCACTCCCGCAGATGTTAGTAATTGATTTATTTCATCATATAATGCTGTACCAACATCGCGCTCAAAGAAAATAAAAGGATAATCAGCAAGTTGTTGAATATCTACGCCTACATCAATAAATTCTAATAATGGATGTCCCTCATAGACGGCTACCATAAAAGGCTCTTTAAATAATAGTTGATAATCCAATTGTTCTGGTAATACCGTATTTCTCATAATACCAATATCAATTCGCCCCGTAATTAATGGCGCTATCTGTTGTTTGGTATTCATCTGGTGCATATGAATAGAAACTTCAGGGTAAGCTTCTCGATATTGCCGTAAGCTCATCGTAACTTTGTGCATAAATGGCGTAGTTGAAGTAAAACCAATGGATAACTCTCCAAGTTCACCCTTTTCCATGCGAGCTGCTTTTGTTGCTGCTGCATCGACTTGAGCTAAAATTTGATATGCTTCTTTTAAGAACATAGTCCCCGCTGCCGTTAAGGCCACATTTCGGTTATTTCTTTCCAATAGTTTTGCATTAATTTTCTCTTCAAGTATTTGTATTTGCTGACTTAAAGGGGGCTGAGAAATATGCAATCGTTCAGCAGCTCTACCAAAATGAAGTTCTTCCGCGACAGCAATAAAGTATCGAAGATGTCTAAGTTCTATACTCATCGTTTGGTTAATACCCATTAATATGTTTAAAGTATTATTATGAATAATTAATATATTAGACAAAAAACTAAAAAATTTCTATTCTTTGATCGAAATCAAGTGTGTTGGTATGACAAGGAATAAACATGGAACACTCACAAAATAGCCTTACATCTGAGCAACCTAATGAAGGAATAAGAACACCCTTACAGGGACATACCACACCAAAAAAACATTACATACAAAGAGATGACGCGCTGTATTTACGTGTGACCTTATCCTTTTTTACCGTTGGTTTTGCCACATTTGCTTTGCTGTATTTCGTTCAGCCAATTTTGCCTATGCTGTCAGAAGATTTTAACATTTCCCCTGCAACAGCAAGTTTATCATTATCACTGAGTACAGGCTTAATGGCATTAGGGTTATTAATTACTGGGCCAATTTCAGACGCAATAGGCCGTAAGAATGTGATGGTTATTGCATTGACCTGCGCTGCATTATTTACTCTACTCAGCTCAATCATGCAGAGCTGGCAAGGGATCTTAATTGCCAGAGCATTAGTTGGTTTATCGCTAAGCGGTGTTGCTGCAGTGGCTATGACCTATTTAAGTGAAGAGATCCACCCTAGTTATGTTGCACTATCTATGGGGTTGTATATTAGTGGCAACTCGCTGGGAGGTATGAGTGGCCGGCTAATGACGGGGGTGATCGCAGATTTTTATTCATGGCGTGTTGCTGTCGTTATTTTAGGTTCGTTAGCCTTGATTGCCGCAATTGGCTTTTGGCGCTTACTGCCCCCTTCTCAACATTTCCGCGCGAGTTCTTTAAAACCTAAAAATCTATGGGTTAATTTACATCTACACTTTAGAGACAAAGGTTTACCTTTTCTATTTATCGAAGGCTTTGTCTTGATGGGTGGTTTTGTCACAATGTATAACTACATCGGATATCGTTTACTTGACGCACCTTATTCATTTTCTCAGTCTACGGTTGGCTTGCTATCTGTTATTTATTTAACAGGGACTTACAGTGCGACTAAAACAGGAAGCCTAACTCAAAAATATGGGCTTGGTCGTATATTGATAGCTTCTATTACCTTGATGTTAATTGGTATTTTAATCACATTGTGTTCGAATGTGTGGTTAGTTTTATTTGGGATGACGGTACTAACAACCGGTTTTTTTGCTGCGCACTCTGTTGCCAGTAGCTGGGTGGGACGTAGAGCGAAACGAGCACGAGGACAAGCTTCTTCTCTGTATTTATTCAGTTATTATGCAGGGTCAAGTATCGCAGGTACAGTCGGTGGTTTATTTTGGGAACACTTTGGTTGGACGGGTGTTGCGCTATTTATCGCTGGCATACTGTTTATCGGTCTTATCATCGCTTGTCGTTTAAAATCAATTTGTTATAACCAGTAGATTAGAGGCTGATAAAGGTTAAACTACCATTTTCTCCCGTTATTAGTAGATGATATGAGTGTCTATTAATAACGAGGAAACCCAATGAAATCATTCTCTATAAAATCATTTTTATTTGCACCATTGCTTTTTTGTTGCAGTTTTGTGGTCTGGTCGCATGGCTATGTTAAGTCCCCTGAAAGTCGTTCATACTATTGTAAGTTAGGGGTAAATAAGCAATGTGGCCCAGTGCAATATGAACCGCAATCCATTGAAGGCAAACAAGGCTTTCCCAAATACGGCCCAGCCGATGGTAAAATTGCCAGTGCAGCTAATGCTCTTTTTTCTCCCTTAGACATACAAACTACTGTTCGGTGGCAACGAGCTATTATAAATTCACCAAATGTTAGGTTTAAATGGCGCATTACTGCGAAACATAAAACAACAAAATGGGAATACTTCATCACTAAACCAGATTGGCAACCCAATTCGCCGTTATCGCGTAAACAGTTTATACTAACCCCATTTTGTAAATTTGAACGTGTAGAAATTCCAGGGGAGAGCGTGGAGCACAATTGCGTATTACCGAAGAATCAAAAAGGTTACCATGTGATTTTAGCAATTTGGACAATAAATGATACGGTAAATGCGTTTTACCAAGTCATTGATGCAGAAATAAATTAGCGTAAACGTAAGTCATAATAAGAGAAGGACAAGTGTTAAAATACCCACTTGCCCTTTTAGGCTTTATTTTTTATTGATAAACACGATAGTTAATGTTAATTATTGTTTACCACATATTGAATGTTGTAACTAAATGACAAATAAACAAGACCTGATTAATACGTTTAATGAATTGGAATCACAAATAAACCAATTTAGCCTTTTGCTATTGGATCAATCAAAGCAAGTACCATTTACAGCCCATGTATTTCAATTACCTTCGATAATCAAAGGTGAAGAAAATAATGAGATAGAACAAATCGCAGTGGAAACGGTGGTGAGCCATGATGCAGTAAAAGAAACAATAAAATTAATTAACTTGTTATTTTTACAGAATAAATCTGAAGAAATTAGCAATAAAGCCGCTATCCGCTTACCTGGGGCAATATGTATACAAACCAATTTACAGGCGTATCGTGACTTTAATTCATTAATATCAAAGATCAATGAGTTAAAGATGCATATAAAAGCAATAGTCACTCAAGTTAACGAACCACATCGATTCGAATTTATACGTAGCAGTTTACATGGACTGCTAACACTAAATACTTACCGCACCCTCACCTCATTGGTTGATATCGATACGATTAATTTTGGTTGGGCGAATAAAAAAGTCATTAATAAAGTGACCAAAGAAACAGTACTAGACCGTTTACAAGCAAGTTTAGAAAGTGGTCGCTCCCCTCTTCATTTACCTAAAGAACACTGGCTTTTACAATTGGAAAATGAAATTCGGTTAATTGATTCCCTACCCCATAATGCGGTTTTGAAAACTCAACGTCCTGTCAAAGTTCAGCCAATAGCTCGAGTGTGGGATAAAGAACAACAGAAACAAACGCAGTTTGCCTGTGCAACCCCTTTGTTTGTTTTTGCGCTCGAAAAAACAGTGGCCGAAATTAAAGTCGGTGAACTCCCCGATTACCATGCAAATAGCATTGTTATTCGTAATCGCCCTAAAGCAAAAGCAGTTGAATTATTAATACCACGCTTAAATTTGTATATTGAGCGCTAAAAAAACACCCATCTGTAAAACAGTATGGGTGTTATATACTCGCTAGTTTAATTGGCTAGCTTAAGATTTCATGCTGCCCACCATATCTTCTGGACGAACCCAATCATTGAATTGTTCTTCAGTTAAATAGTTGAGTTTCAATGCAGACTCTTTCAAAGTCAGCCCTTCTTTGTGCGCTTTTTTAGCGATTTCTGCCGCTTTATCGTACCCAATGTGAGTATTTAAAGCTGTTACTAGCATTAATGATTCATGAAGTAATTTTTCAATACGCTCACGGTTTGGTTCAATGCCAATCGCACAGTGCTCATTAAAGCTACGCATACCATCCGCTAACAAACGAACGGATTGTAAGAAGTTATCAATTAGCATTGGGCGGAATACATTCAGCTCAAAATTACCAGACGCACCACCAATATTAACAGCAACGTCATTTCCCATCACTTGTGCGCATAACATGGTTAATGCTTCACACTGCGTCGGGTTAACTTTACCGGGCATGATTGAGCTGCCTGGCTCATTTTCTGGAATTGAAATTTCACCAATGCCGCAACGTGGGCCAGATGCTAACCACCTAACATCGTTCGCAATTTTCATTAAAGAGGCAGCCAAACCTTTTAAAGCACCGTGTGCGTGCACAAGGCTATCGCACGTTGCCAATGCTTCAAATTTATTAGGCGCTGTAACAAATGGCTGGCCAGTTAATTCTGCGATTTTTTTCGCAACACGCACTGCATATTCTGGATGCGTATTTAAACCAGTTCCTACTGCTGTACCACCTAACGCTAATTCGCACACATGCGGAACAGCGTTTTCAATGTGTTTTTCATTATGCGCCAACATTGCAGCCCAACCTGAAATTTCTTGACCTAATGTCAGTGGGGTTGCATCTTGTAAGTGAGTACGACCGATTTTTACGATATCTTTAAATTCTTTCGCTTTTGCATCTAATGTTTGATGCAAAACTTTCAGTTCTGGGAGAAGATGTTCGCGGATTGCGACAACCGCAGCAACGTGCATTGCCGTTGGGAAAACATCATTTGAACTTTGACTTTTATTCACATCATCATTAGGGTGAATAAGACGATCATTGCCACGTTGGCCTCCGAGAATTTCGCTACCACGGTTAGCTAAAACCTCGTTCATGTTCATGTTACTTTGCGTACCAGAACCTGTTTGCCAAATAGCGAGAGGAAATTCCGTTGGATGTTTGCCAGCTAAGACTTCGTCAGCAGCAGCAATGATTGCATCACCGCGCTCTTTGGCTAATAATCCAAGATCCATATTGACACTAGCAGCGGCTTTTTTTGTGATAGCGAGTGCGTGAATCAACGCAACAGGCATTTTTTCTACAGATATACGGAAATGTTCTAAAGAACGCTGCGTTTGCGCGCCCCACAATTGGTCAGCAGGTACTTCAATTGGTCCCATTGAGTCTTTTTCAATGCGAGTGGCTGCCATTACTATCTCCTTAGGTACATACACAGAATAATTGATTTTAGAATCATCTGCTTGCAGGTAAGCAAATAACCGAGCAGTATAATGCCACAAATTGAATTTCATTTATGAGACTTGGTCGAGCTTATTGTACTGTAGTGAAAAGGAAATCAGTTGATTTTTATGAAAAAGAGAATTTTGCTATGCTTAAAATGATAAACAAAGTCCAAAACTATGACTGGGGCAGTAAAACAGCCCTGACTAAGCTATATGGGATTTCAAACCCTGATAACTTACCTATGGCTGAACTTTGGATGGGAGCTCATCCAAAAGCAAGCTCTGAAGTTCTCGATGAGGAAAAAAATCAAAGCATTCCACTTAATGTCTTAATCGAAAGTGCTCCTGAAACCTATTTAGGCCAGCATGTCGCACAAACTTATCACCGCTTACCTTATTTATTTAAGGTGTTATGTGCAGCTCAACCGTTATCTGTTCAGGTACACCCAAATAAAACTTATGCTGAAGTTGGGTTTGCCAAAGAAAACTCAGCCGGGATCCCATTAGACTCCCCAATACGCAACTATAAAGACGATAACCATAAACCTGAATTAATCTTTGCATTAACGCCTTTTAAAGCTATGAATGCGTTTCGCCCACTCGACGAAATTGCACAATTGCTGGATTTTGTTTCAGCAGCACATCCGGATATTCAGCTATTTGTTCAGGACCCAACTGAAGAAAAATTATCACGTTTATTTGCACAAATTCTTAATCTGACAGGTGAACAAAAAGATTTAGCGCTTGGTGTATTGAAAGCCGCGTTAAATAGCCGACAAGGTGAACCATGGAACTCGATAAAACAAATGGTAAGCCTGTACCCTGAAGATAATGGGCTATTTACCCCACTTCTTCTTAATATCGTTGAATTAGAGCCTGGTGAAGCGATGTTCTTATATGCAAGAACACCGCATGCCTATCTTGAAGGTGTTGGGTTAGAGGTGATGGCAAATTCCGATAATGTGCTGCGTGCCGGGTTAACAAACAAGCACATAGATATTCCAGAGCTGATTGCTAATATTGACTTTAAGCCTACGTTTGCAAAGGATTTATTAAGCATTCCCGAAAAATCTGGAAATATCTGGAAATATAATATTCCAGTAGAAGATTTTGCATTTAATATATATTCTATAGACCACTCGGAAGTTGCGCTATCTAACAATAGTGCCTCAATTTTGTTCTGTATTGAAGGCCAGTTAGTTTTGCATTCAGGTAATGATGAAATATGCATTAATTCAGGTGAATCTGTTTTTTTACCGGCTTATGAGAAAAGCATAACCATTAATGGCAGTGGTAAACTAGCCCGAGTATTTAACAAATAGAGTCATATTCTGTATTTAACCGTCTTCATTCAATGAATGGCGGTTATTTAAAACTTTTATAAATTGATAAGTACGGCAATAACGTACTGAAAGGATGGATGTTTATAATGAAAAAGTCATTAGTCGCGGTTGGTGTTATTGTTGCTCTGGGTGCAGTGTGGACCGGAGCTTCATGGTATACAGGTTCTAAAGTAAAAGATGAACTTGATAGAGTAATCCTCAAAACCAACGATTTTTTTGCTGTAAATGTGCCTGAGTCAGGTTTGAATTTTAAAGTAGAAAATTATGAAAAAGGTGTTTTTTCATCTAAAGCGGATATCGTAATCACCTCTGCTGATTCTGCATCACCAGACGACTCTATCGTATTTAAAACGAATATTGATCATGGTCCATTCCCATTATCACAAGTCGCTAAGTTTAATTTATTACCAAAATTAGCAGCGACGCAAATTGAATTAGCTAACAACGCAACAACAAAAGAATTGTTTGAAGCGACACAAGGTAAACCATTTATTCATGGTTCTGCGGTCATTGGCTATAGTAAAAGTATTGATACCAATTTAGAGCTGATCCCTGTCGAGTATAAGAAAGATGACGTTTCATTATCTTTCAGTGGTTCTAAGTTTGATGTATCAACGACTTCCGACCTTGCTGCTGTAGATGCAACTTTAGTCACTGATAATTTAGTTATCGGTAAGAAAGATAACTCTGAATCTATGACACTAAAAGGCTTAAAATTAGTCTCTAATGTGACAAAATCACAATATGGCTTCTACACCGGAACCCAGTCATTTGTTATTGCGGATACAAATTTCAACATTCCTGAAACCAAATTCTCTTTTAAAGATTTCAAAATTTCAAGTGACACCTCTATTACTGGCGAAGATGTGAAAGGGAATATTTCTTATAGCATCTCTGACTTAAAAGCATTAGAGCAAAACTTAGGTTCAGGCGAACTGACGGTTGCTATTGAAAAATTAGATGCAAAAGCATTAGGTAAATTCGTTGAGCAATATAATGAAGCTTTAGCACAAGGTTTAGCTAATGGCGACCCAACTGAAGCAACAGAGCGTTTAGCTATGGAAATGATGTCTACGACATTGCCAGAGCTAATGAAGAGCAAGCCGGTATTCACGGTTAGCCCTTTCTACTGGAAAAATGAAGCTGGCCAAAGCTCAATTGACCTAAACATCACATTCAATAAATGGAACCAAGACGAAATTACTGCGTTAGCAATGTCTAACAAAGTTGATGAAGCTATCAAGCAGCTCATTACTTCTTTTGATTTCAATTTAAAACTGAATAAACCAATGGTGATCGAATCAATGACTCAAGCAATGATTTTAGATCAAGGTGTTCCAGTTGATGCTAACACGAAAAAAGAAATGAAAGGCATGGTCACTTCTGAGTTTGAAGGTGTTCAGCAAATGCTGACTTCAGATATGTTCTCTTCTCCGTTTGAAGAAATGTTTATGACGGATGAAGAACGCGCTGAAAAAGCTAAACAGAAAAAATCACCTTGGATGATTGATAGCGAAAATGATTTAACTATGACTATCAAATTTGCAGGTAATGACCTGACATTCAATAATGACAAATATACCTTAGCTGAGTTCCTCACTAAGATGAAAGTGATGTCTAATCCAGAAGATGCATTAGAATATGAAGCAGTACCTGCTCCAGATGCAGAACCAGCACCAGGAATGGAAGTTGAGCCTGAATTAGCACCACAAGATGCAGCGCCAGCTAACTAATCTAATTGATATAATTTAATCACAAAAGCCAGTTAATATTAGCTGGCTTTTTTATTTGCATCGCAAAATAAACGTGATTTTAATCACATTTAAAATGTAATTATTGATCGCGTTTCACATTTTTCGTGATTTACAATTGCCTTTAGCGAAATAAAAGCCAAAATGAGGATAGAAAATAGATAAAGGATCATTCCGTGATTAAAACACATTTACCTTTAACCGATTTACACCGCCATCTTGATGGCAACATCCGTCCAGAAACAATTCTCTCCTTAGCAGAGCAACACCATATTCAATTACCTGCTTCAGAGCTTGAAGCATTACGCCCTCATGTCCAAATTATAGGACAAGAAGCTGACTTAGTCGGTTTCTTAGCAAAACTTGATTGGGGGGTCGCTGTTTTAGCAAACTTAGATGCCTGTCGCCGCGTGGCATTTGAAAATGTTGAAGATGCCTTTAATGCAGGTATTGATTACGCAGAGCTGCGCTTTTCCCCTTATTATATGGCGATGAAACACCAATTGCCTGTTGAAGGTGTCGTTGAAGCCATTGTTGATGGTGTACGTGCAGGGTGCCAACAATTTGATATTAAAATTAATTTAATTGGTATTTTAAGCCGTACTTTTGGCCAACAAGCCTGTACAACTGAGCTGCAAGGATTATTAGCGCATCGGGATCATTTATGCGCATTAGATTTAGCGGGAGATGAGCTCGGATTCCCTGGAGAGCTCTTTGAGTCACATTTTATTAAAGCTAGAGATACTGGGTTAAATATTACTGTTCATGCAGGTGAAGCGGCTGGTGCAGACAGTATTTGGCATGCTATTAAGGTATTAGGCGCACAACGAATTGGTCATGGCGTTAAAGCAATAGAAGACCCTGCTCTAATTGAGTATTTAGTAAAACATCAAATTGGCATGGAAAGCTGTTTAACGTCGAATATTCAAACAAGTGCAGTTCCATCCTTAGCTCAACACCCGTTAAAAAACTTTTTACAACAAGGTGTTCTGGCTTCAATTAATACAGATGACCCTGCAGTTCAAGGGATTGAGTTACGCCATGAATATGAAGTAGCTGCCCCACAAGCTGGTTTAACGGCAGCAGAAATAGAACAAGCACAACGAAATGGTCTGAGTATGGCATTTTTTTCGGATAGTGAGAAAAATGCGCTGTCAAAAAAAGTCGCCAATCGCTAATTTATTTAGTTAAGATTTAGAGGGGATCTGCCCCTCTATCTCAATATCCTTAAAATTCCCCTTCCGAAAAATCTTTGGCCTGCATGCTGCTATATGAGATTGTTAATATCTGCCCTATTTTTTTAGTTAGCCGCTCTCTTACTATTTAAAAATCGTTTTACGCAAGCCTATATATTCATATTTTATATATTAATAAAAAACATCTTATATATTCATTTAGGAAAATCAGCATGACTATTATTAACTCAAGTACTTCAACACAACATATAGCTAGCCCAAATTTAAAACAGCAGCTCATATCGCAAAAAAATAGTTTAGTTAGCAATATTAATAAAATTAAAACTACAATAGAAACGAATAAAGCGGAAATGACAGAATTAAAAGAATTTATCAAACATAATATGTCATTCTTAAAAGAGCTGAAGAGTATCTCTGACCAACATGGAAAAGATAGCCAAGTCCGCCTCAAAAATGGGCATTTTAAATTAGGCCAAGGAAGTAATGTACTAAAAAATATTTTTTCCAGTGGCCGCTACCAAACTGAACGCACTGCCGCGGCAACCTTATTAAATGTAACAGCAAAAAGTGTTACTGTCGCCGATTCAACTAACTTGCTCACGAAGTTGAAAGCAAAAAATGAATCAACCTTATCATCACTGACCGATAACAATAAAAATGCTCAACAACAAATTACTAGTCTCAGTAAAGAGCTTGCCCCAATAGAAACTCAATTAAACACGATTAAAACACAAGAAGCCGATAATAAGAAAGCAGCTGAACAGCTAAAAATTAAGCGTCAGCAATTTTCTTCTATCTACCAAAGTAATGAAGGTTGTAAAGCAATCAACAATGAGGCCCGCTATATTTTTGGTAATGGCAAACAAGGTGGCTCTTTAAGTGGTAGTAAAGTCATTGCTGAATATGAGCGAGTACATGGCTCAGATATTTTTTCAAAAGGAAATAGCCACATTAAATTTGAATTAAAATGTAACAGTGATAATTTAAATGAGTTAGTGAAAACCGCTGCTAAAAATTGGTATTCACCGTCAAGTACAACAGCAACCACCCATCGTGGGCAAGGTATGACTAGTGATGGCTTAAATACTTTAATTAATAATTTTAATGCCGACAAAAAAAGCGATAATAAGACGGTTTATCAGTTAGGGCAATTTTTTTCAACGTCGAGTAGAAATGATATTGCTAAGTCTTTTGCCAACCAGAGCCAAGATGATGTTAAAGTTATGTTTTTAGTGAAAGGCAATAGTGGCAACGGGATCACTCCGCAAGCTGGGCTAAGCTTTAATAATAATGAAAGTGAAGTACTCTACTCACCGCTGGCAAACTTTAGTGTCAACAATATTGTAAAAAACTCCAAAGAAAATATATATAAAATTGAGTTAACAGAAGTTAAATCTCAAAAAGACGCACAACTATTACCTTACTAGTTCGAGAGTTTGTTTTTGAGCCTATAACAATTATTTTTCTTTTTATAGGCTTTTTTGAACTTTAGCGTAAAATAATTAACCCTACCGCGCTTTCTGAATATATTAAGCCTGTCTAAAAACAATGCGTTACTTAAAATAACATCATCGATTATTAGCATCCACCGCATAAGCAGCGGCTCTATTGTTAATTATATAATTATTTGTATGTTGTAACTAAAAGGCGTGTATGCTTAGGAGATCGGTTATAAATCTAATTGAGGGGTAATGGCCTATTTTGTCAGAACAAAACCCCATGATTGCCCTATTGTCAGTCCTTAGTTGATAGCCTTTTCGCATAACGCTGAGCAAGTACAGCGCTGACCATCAGTTGTATTTGGTGGAAGATCATCAATGGCAATAAAATAACCCCCACTGTCGCAGCAGGAAATAACACGTTCGCCATTGGTACTCCATTCGCTAAACTCTTTTTCGATCCACAGAAAACGATGGTAATTTCGTCTTCTTTGCTAAAACCTAACAACCGTGCAGCTAACGTATTAAATACAATGACAATAAATAAAATAACGCAAGTAACAACCACTATCATTAAGAGTGAAAATGCATCTATTTTCTGCCAAATCCCCTCTACAACGGCTTCACTAAATGCCACATAAACCACTAACAATATTGAAGACCGGTCAGTCATATTCACTAACTTACGATTACGGTTAATCCAATTGGCAATCAATGGTCGAGATAAATGCCCCACAACAAACGGGAGCATCAATTGCATTAAGATAGACCCTATCGCATTGAGCGTATCCATGGCTTGGCTACCATCAGCATCCATCAATAAGCCAACTAAGATTGGCGAAAGAAAAACCCCAAGAATACTCGATGCCGATGCACTACAAATAGCTGCGGCAATATTCCCACCGGCCACTGATGTGAACGCAATTGCTGATTGTACGGTTGCAGGTAAAGCACACAGGTATAAAAAACCCATATACACAGTCGGTGACATCCATTTAGGTACAATCACCGCAAGTCCTAATCCTACAATAGGAAATACAATAAATGTACTCGCAAAAACCAGGAGATGTAGACGCCAGTGCCCTATCCCCGCCATGATTGATTCACGAGATAACTTAGCTCCATGCATAAAGAACAACAATGCAATTGCAGCTGTAGTTAAATATTGAAACCCCGTTTTTATGTCACCTTCACAAGGAAAAAGACTGGCTAGAATGACAACACCAATCATGATAAGTAAAAATGGGTCTATTCTCAGTTTAGCTAGCAAATTCATTCGATTATCCATAATAAAAGCCAGTTATGTTAACTGGCCTTATAGTGAGCGTTGATGACGTTAAAATATTTCTTCGATAGTCCGTTTTTCTTTTGCCGAACGTATACCTGCTTCAATAAGTTTCATAATATCTATCGCTTCGCTCGGGGTGACAGGATTTGGTTTACCATGGCGAATTGCATCATGTATCCCTTGATAATAACCACCATAATTACCACGTTGGTTTGGCCAAGATTGTGTTATCAGCTCATCATCTTGTGACAGCGTCACATTACCCATGTTGGTATCAATTCCCCAATCAGCCCCTTCTGGACGTTGGCCGCTCTTTAAGCAGTCTTCTTGGGTGTCTAAACCATATTTAACATAACTACCATTCATGCCATGAATAACATATATCGGCGTTGGTGCAGCAGCTAATGTTGTTGCATGTAATACCACCTTTTTATCGGCATATTGCAAAACGGCATGGAAGTAATCCACTGCCTGTGCATTTGGGCGGATCATGGCAAGATCAACATTGATCCCTAACGGCCTGCCAAAATATTGTAAGACTTGGTCTAATAAATGCGGACCTAGGTCATACCAAATACCGGCTCCGGGAATATCCGCTTCACGCCAGCGTTGCCTAACCAGTGGGCGATAACGATCAAAATGTGATTCATAGTATTTAATATCCCCGAGCTTACCTTCTTCTAAGATTTTTTTAACGGTTAAAAAACCAGAGTCCCAACGGCGGTTATGATAAACCGACAGTAATTTTCCAGCTTGCTCCGCTTGTTGTTTCAATTGTTCAGCTTGTGAGACATCTAATGTAAATGGTTTATCAACAACAACGTGTTTTCCCGCTGCTAATGCCGCTTGTGCGAGAGGAAAATGAGTATCATTAGGCGTAGGAATAACGACGAGTTCGATATCTTTATCAGCAAAAATAGCTTCCGGAGAGGCGGCAACATGAACATTTGGCCAATCAGCCTTAACCTTACTCGGGTCACTGCTAGAAATCGTTGTTAAATCATACCCTTCTAAAATGTCAAGGAAGGGAGCATGAAATGTTTTGCTAGCATAGCCATATCCGACGATCGCAACTTTAATTGGTTTAGACATTTAGACCTCATACAACGATAAACACAGGTGGAGATAAAAAGTACCATCAGAAGGAATGAAATGGCAAATAAATCTATGATAGGATTGTAAATTGTCCAGCGACTTCGCCAAAATGGGTTTTATTGATTATGACTTCAGTTTATGACGCCAACCGCATCACTGGCTGGTTATTAGTTCCAGCAATCTATTTGTTATTAACCTTTTTAGCTGTTTGCAGTATGACTGTCATGTATTGCATTAAGTTTTATGAGATTGTCACGACTGTTGACCATTGGACAAGCTTTATTCCTGCCGCATGGTATCTGTCATTCGCGATTACTATTGGGATGACTATTTTCAGTATCCATGTGTTGCAGCTAATGTTTTCTCGTTCAAAACATTTTCCCCGCCGCTTTATTATTTGGTTAATGATTTTATTATTATTAGGTATAAAAACCTTCGCATTTTCACCTATTGATGATGAAACTGCTTTGCAAGTCTTAGCGTGGCCTTTAATTGGTGCAGGTTTCTTTGTCCCTTATTTAAAACGGTCCCAACGTGTAAAAATGACTTTCACACAAGATCGATAAGCATCACATAAATTGCTTGATATCATAATGATAGTTTAACTGGCTTCGGTCAGTTTTTGTTCTTTTTTCATTTCAGGCAATAGCATGACTGATTATCTATTACTCTTTGTTGGAACAGTACTGGTTAACAACTTCGTTCTCGTTAAATTCCTAGGCTTATGCCCTTTTATGGGCGTCTCAAAAAAACTCGAACCCGCCATTGGAATGGGCTTAGCAACGACGTTTGTTATGACATTAGCGTCAATCAGTTCTTGGTTGATTGACACTCTCATCCTCATTCCTCTCGACCTCATCTATTTGCGAACGCTAAGTTTTATTTTAGCGATTGCTGTCGTTGTACAGTTTACTGAAATGGTGGTGAGGAAAACGAGTCCAACGCTTTACCGTTTACTTGGTATTTTTCTGCCTTTAATTACCACCAACTGCGCGGTTCTTGGTGTTGCCTTATTAAATATTAATATGTCTCATACTTTTATGCAGTCTGCCGTGTATGGTTTTGGCGCTGCTGTGGGTTTTTCATTAGTGATGGTGTTATTTGCCGCTATTCGCGAACGTTTAGCTGTTGCCAATGTTCCTGCTCCTTTTAAGGGCTCGTCAATTGGGTTAATAACTGCTGGCTTGATGTCTCTCGCGTTTATGGGCTTTAGTGGTTTGGTGAAATTCTAATGATGTCTGTATGGATTGCTATCGGTATATTAGCCGTTTTTGGCCTTATTTTTGGGCTGATTTTAGGGTATGCCTCATTACGATTCAAAGTTGAGGCTGACCCTATTGTTGAACAAGTTGAAGCGATATTACCTCAGAGTCAGTGCGGTCAATGCAGTTACCCTGGCTGCCGTCCTTACGCTGAAGCGGTTGCAAATAATGGGGAAATGATCAACAAATGCGCCCCTGGTGGTGAGCAAGTCATGCTAAAAATCGCTGAGTTGCTTAATGTTGACCCCCAACCAATCGATGGTGATGAAGCCGCGCAAAATCCAGTTCGTAAAGTTGCTATTATCGATGAAGAAAACTGCATCGGTTGTACTAAATGCATTCAAGCCTGCCCTGTTGATGCTATTGTGGGTGCAACCCGCGCCATGCATACCGTTATTGAAGATTTGTGCACAGGATGTGACCTGTGTGTAGCCCCTTGCCCTACCGATTGTATTGAGCTTGTTCCCGTGAAAACCACCACAGCCAATTGGAAATGGGATTTAAACACCATCCCAGTCAAAAATATCAATGTTGAACCCAATGAACCATTTGTAACTAAAGCAAGGGGTGAAACTCATGCTTAAGCTCTTTAATTGGTTGAAAAAAGATAATATTTGGGATTTCAAAGGCGGGATCCATCCGCCTGAAATGAAGCTACAATCAAGCCAAACACCAATGCGTATTGCATCAATACCTGATGAACTGGTTATCCCATTACAACAACATTTAGGCCCTGAAGGTGAACTGATTGTTCAAGTCGGTGACTTCGTTTTAAAAGGCCAGCCTTTAACTAAAGGCCTTGGACGTACTGTGCCTGTTCATGCTTCAACTTCAGGGGTTATCACTGCGATTGAACCCATGGTGACAGCGCATCCTTCTGGCTTAAAAGAGTTGTGTGTACGTATTGCATCCGATGGCCAAGATACATGGTGTACTTTATACCCAGAGCCTAACTACGTTCAATTAACCCGCGCTGAATTACTACAGAAAATTGAACAAGCGGGTATTGCGGGTCTCGGCGGTGCTGGTTTCCCAACCGCATCAAAATTGGCAGGTGGTCAAGATGCAATTAAAACATTAATTATTAATGCGGCTGAATGCGAACCTTATATCACAGCCGATGATAGATTAATGCAAGAACATGCACAGGAAGTTATTGAAGGCTGCCGTGTTTTACAGCATTTATTGAACCCAGACCAGGTACTAATTGGTATTGAAGACAATAAACCCGAAGCTATTCGTGCACTTAAAGATGCAATCACCTCGCAAGACAAACAAATATTCATTCGAGTTATACCAACCAAGTACCCATCAGGTGGTGCTAAACAGCTGACAAAAATTTTAACGGGAAAAGAAGTACCATCCGGTGCGCGTTCTTCTCAAATTGGCGTGTTAATGCAAAACGTCGGTACTGTGGTTGCTATCAAACGCGCGGTTATCGATGGCCAGCCATTAATCGAACGAGTAGTCACTGTCACAGGTGAAGCAATCAGCAAACCGGGTAATTTTTGGGCTCGTTTAGGGACTCCAGTTAAACATCTATTACAGCAATCAGGTTTTAACCCTGAACCAGAACAAATGGTGATTATGGGAGGGCCTTTAATGGGCTTTACCCTACCCGACTTAAATGTTCCTGTCGTGAAAATTTGTAACTGTTTACTGGTTCCTACAATGGAAGAAATGGGGCCTAAAGCACTAGAAGAAGCGTGTATTCGTTGTGGGTTGTGTGTTGAGGCCTGCCCTGCTGCGCTACTACCTCAGCAACTTTACTGGTTCAGTAAAGGAGATGAACACGAAAAAGCGCAAAAACATAATTTATTTGACTGCATAGAGTGTGGTGCATGTGCTTATGTGTGCCCGAGTAATATTCCGTTAGTGCAATATTATCGTCAAGAAAAAGCAGAAATTCGTGAAATTGCTCAAGAAGAGCGCCGTGCTGCTGAAGCAAAATTGCGTTTTGAAGCAAAACAGTTGCGTATGGAACGTGATAAACAAGCACGAGAAGAACGCCATAAAAAAGCTGCTGTGCAAGTCGATAGTGCAGATAAAGATGCCGTTAATGCGGCTTTAGCTCGAGTTAAAGCCAAACAAACGCTGACAGCGGAACCCATTAAGATTGTTTCCGGTGAACTCCCAGACAATAGTGCAGTAATCGCCGCTCGCGAAGCTCGTAAAGCCCAAGCTCGTGCTAAACAAGCTGAAAAGCTGGCTAATGCACAAACAGAAACTGTTGATATAACAGCAACGGATGATCCCCGTAAAGATGCCGTCGCTGCAGCTATTGCGCGTGCCAAAGCTAAAAAAGCCGCTCAAGAACAACCTGCCATTCCGGCTGTCGCTGCGGCTATTGCGTGTG